>DUMT01000107.1 GCA_012839705.1 Clostridiales bacterium
AGCCTGCTGGCTTTCTTCGACAAGGTACCTCTTCATATCACCCGCCCGGTTAGATGGGATTCCGACCATGTTGTCCTGTTTGAGGATGAAATTAAAGAAATGGCAATGGAAATTGTCAGAAACGATGCCCTTGACAGGGTATTAATAGGGCTTGACTTCTTCGATGCCTCTATCAACCGTGTTGCAGCCTGGGTAATCGGTACCCGCAACGTGCAAAAAGCGCTGCTTTATGCCCTGCTGCAGCCCCATTCAAAGATGAAGGAGCTTCAGGACAAAGGCATGTTCACAGAGCTGCTAATGCTCCAGGAAGAGATGAAAACCTATCCCTTTGGAGACGTATGGGAGTATTATTGCGAAACCCAAAACGTTCCGCCTGACGAAAGCTGGTTTGACGAAGTCAAAAAATACGAGGCAGAAGTCCTATCAAAACGGGGCTAAAAATGCCACAAAGGGCTGTTCCAATATTTGGAACAGCCCTTCTTTAATTTCGGCTTGATATCAGAGAAGGTTAATCACAGCAGGGTCTGCAGCAATCTTCCTTCTTTTTGCAGGGGCAGCAAGTGCATTGATGAACATTCATAAATGGTGCAATCCCGCGCCTGAACAGCTCCGGATCTATACATCTTCCATTGAATCCGTAGCCGCCGACATCGCTCCTATAATTCCTGCGGCGGTTAGCTCCAGAGCAGCAGCTTGCTGCTGCGGCAACGGCTAATGCCTCTAAACACATTGAAAACACCTCCCTTGACAAGCTATGCTGCAAAGGAGGTGTTTGACACAAAACAATTTTTTTCGATAAAAATTAATTTTATTATTTTGTATACCTTCCAATATCACGCCTGTAATGGCAAGATTCAAAATTAATCCTGTGAACCGCTTCATACGCCCTGTCAATGGCTTCATCCAGAGTTTCAGCCTTTGCGGTAACGCCAAGGACACGCCCGCCGTTGGTGTAAAACACGCCGTCGGAAAGTTTTGTCCCCGCGTGGTAGACAGTGGCACCCTCTACCTGCCCGTTTGAATCAAGCCCTTCAATCTTTACGCCCTTTTTATATGTTCCGGGGTAGCCGCCGGATGCCATAACTACACAGGCGCAGGATTCATCCGACCATTCAATGTTAATTTCATCAAGCCTCTCATCTATTATAGCTGTGATTATATCAATAAAATCGGTTTTCAGCAGTGGCAACACAACCTGGGTCTCGGGGTCCCCGAAACGGCAGTTGTATTCGATAACCTTCGGGCCATTGGGAGTTATCATAAGCCCAAAATACAGGCAGCCTTTAAACGGTCGCCCTTCTTTTCTCATGGCCTCTATTGTGGGGACAAAGATATTTTTCATGCAGTATTCGGAAACATCTTTTGTATAGTGAGGATTGGGGCTGATAGTCCCCATACCGCCGGTATTGGGCCCTAAATTCCCGTCAAATACCCGTTTATGGTCCATTGAAGATACCATCGGGAAAATGGCCTTGCCATCAGTAAAGGCAAGGACTGAAACTTCCGGGCCGGTCAAAAACTCTTCCACCACAATACGGTCTCCGGATTTTCCAAAAACCTTATCCACCATTATGCTGTTTACCGCATTTTCGGCGTCCTCATAACTGGCGCAAAGGGAAACCCCTTTGCCAAGGGCCAGCCCGTCAGCCTTGACAACAACCGGATACTGATTCCTTTGCCGAATAAATTCAAGGGCCTTTTCGGGATTGTCGAACACCTCATATTCGGCAGTGGGGATATTGTATTTTTTCATTAATTCCTTGGAAAATACCTTGCTGCCCTCAATTATGGCGGCATTGGCTCTAGGCCCGAAAGCCGCAATCCCCTCTTTTTCAAGGGCATCCACCATGCCGGCAGCAAGAGGGTCATCGGGAGCGACAAATACCAAATCAACTTTAAGCCTTTTTGCCAGTGCCACAATCCCCTCAATATCCAGGGCATTTACATCAAAGCACTCTGCATCACAGGAAATACCGCCATTACCGGGAGCGCAGTACAGTTTTCCGCATTTCGGGCTTTCCTTCAACTTGCGGATTATGGCGTGTTCGCGCCCACCTCCGCCTACAACAAGAATATCCATAAGCAACAGCCTTTCTAATTAGTGATGGAACAGCCTTGCGCCTGTAAACACCATGACCATTCCATATTTGTTGCAGGTTTCAATAACATTATCATCACGTATTGAACCGCCTGGCTGGGCAATGTATTTTACACCGGTTTTATAAGCCCGCTCGATGTTATCCCCAAACGGGAAAAACGCGTCAGATGCAAGGGACACACCGGAAAGCCCTTTAAGCCACTCCTGTTTTTCCTCGAGTCTCAGCGGCTCAGGCTTTGAGGTAAAGAAGTTCTCCCAAACGCCGTCTGCCAGAACATCCATCCAGTATTCTGAGAGATACACATCAATTGTATTGTCCCTGTCCGGGCGGCGGATGTCGCTTCTAAAGGGCAAAGACAATACCTTCGGGTGCTGGCGGAGATACCAGATATCCGCTTTGTTTCCGGCAAGGCGGGTGCAGTGAATACGGCTTTGCTGCCCCGCCCCGACGCCGATTACCTGCCCGTCCTTTGCGTAACATACCGAATTGGATTGGGTGTATTTCAGGGTTATCAGGGCAATAATCAGGTCGCGTTTTGCGCTATCGGTAAATTCCTTGTTTTCGGTAACTATATTCTCAAGCATCTGCTCATCGATTTTAATATCATTCCTGCCCTGCTCAAAGGTAATACCGAAAACATCCCTTTGCTCCACAGGGTCGGGCACATAATCAGGGTTGATTCTGACAACATTATACTTTCCGCCGCGTTTGGATTTGAGTATTTCAAGAGCCTCATCGGTGTAATCCGGGGCGATAATGCCGTCGCTTACCTCCCTTGCCAAAAGGGTGGCAGTTTGTTTGTCGCAGGTATCCGACAAGGCAACCCAGTCACCATAAGATGACATCCTGTCAGCGCCCCTCGCCCGCGCATAAGCCGCAGCCATGGGCGACAATTCAAGGTCGTCCACAAAGTATATTTTCTTTAAAGTATCATCCAAAGGAAGCCCTATCGCCGCACCTGCGGGGCTGACATGCTTAAACGAAGCCGCAGCCGGATGCCCTGTGGCTTCCTTTAACTCCTTGACAAGCTGCCAGCTGTTGAAAGCGTCAAGAAAGTTTATGTAGCCGGGATTGCCGTTTAAAACCTCGATAGGCAGCTCCGCGCCGCCCTTCATAAATATGCGGGACGGCTTTTGATTCGGATTGCAGCCGTATTTTAGTATTATTTCTTTTGGCATAAAGCTACCCCCTTATTTGTTTTTGTTTATTATCCTTGTGACTGTATCATTCGTATCTGCTGAAATAAAACGGGTAAACAGGGATATCTTGTTATCAGCGTCCAGGCTGTTCCAAATTTCCTCTGTAAAGCTGTCTATATCATTTCCGACAGAAACCTTAACCGGGTCTCCTTCAAAGGAAGGCAGAGGATTGCCGTCCGCCTTATATGTATGGATATAATATCCGGTGCCGTTTTGAACCGAGTTGTATTCGTAGAAAAACCTGAGTGTGGTATCGGGGTTGCCGCCTTCAGCTTTTAAAATCGACATAAGAATCCTGTCATTTTTTGGGTCAACAATACCGGAAATGCGGGGCGTATAGTTTGGGGCGTCTGGCTCGAAAGTCCGGGTTCTTAGAGCCTCTTCAAAGGTTTTGCCTGACTTCAAATACTCGTATATTGTATTTGTCTGGTCACCGTTGGTGACTATGGTCATTCCATTAATGGCCCTGACTGGGGGGTAAATAATCAGTGAAGGGTCTAACATCTTGGATTCATCAAAGGCTTTTGTAACAATGCCATCCTCGGTAAGCTCAAATACCCTGTTGCGGCTGTTCTCGCTGCGCCCCATGATAAAGTAGGCGATTACAAAGTTTTTGCCATCACTACTTTTCCCTAAAATAATCCCCCTGCCCGGATAGGATGTTGAGCTAAGCTCTTGTGACAAACTGCGCATCTGCATTTTTATCCTCCCCAAATCAATCCTCTATTATTGCGATATTGCCTTCTACCCTGATTTTGTTCTGGCAATAAAGAGACACTGCCTTCGGAAGTATCTCCCATTCCGCCTGCCGCATTACGCGAAGCTGCAGCGTTTCCGGAGTATCGTCCCTGTATACCGGCACAGCCTTTTGAAGGATAATTGCCCCTCCGTCCGGTATTTCATTTACAAAGTGGACAGTGGCGCCTGTGACTTTGACACCATAGGAAAGGACAGCCTGATGGACGCGCAAACCGTAATAACCCTTGCCGCAAAATGCCGGGATAAGGGACGGGTGGACATTGATTATCCGGTTGCGGTATTTCTGGATTACTTCTTCACCAAGTATGCATAAAAACCCGGCTAACACGACCAAATCCGCCTGGCAGCTGTCCAAAACTTTTAGCAGCTCGGCGTCAAATTCGGCTGAAGATTTAAATTCGCTGCGCTCCAGAACCGTTGTACTTATCCCATGGCTGCGTGCCCGCTCAAGGGCATATGCCTGGCGGGAGGAGGAAATAACATGGATTATCTGCCCGTTTTTTATCTCCCCGGCATCTTCCGCATCGAGAAGAGCCTGCAGGTTTGTACCTCCTCCGGATACCAACACCACTATATTCAGCATATCACAACACCCTTCTCCCCGGCTTTAACCTGCCCGATTATAACCGCCTTTTCTCCGGATTCCTTCAGAATTTCGATTGCCTTATCCGCTTGGCCGGCAGGCACAGCTATGCACAGCCCGATTCCCATATTAAAGGTTCCAAACATATCATCTTCAGGGATTTCGCCAATCCGTCTAATCAAGTCGAAAATTGGCAAAACCGGAACGGCATTCCTCTCAATAGCTGCGTACATACCATCAGGCAGCATACGCGGAATATTTTCATAAAACCCGCCGCCTGTGATATGGGATATCCCACGGACCTCAACATGGCCTATTAGGTTTAAAACCGGCTTGACATAAATTTTTGTCGGCGTTAATAAAGCCTCACCCAATGTGCAGCCCAAGTCATCAATATAAACCTGTAATTTCTTCTCTGTAACGCCGAAAATTTTTCTAACCAGAGAAAACCCGTTGGAATGGATACCGCTGGAGGCAACGCCGATTAGAACATCCCCGACCTCAACCTTGCTGCCGTCGATAATTTTATTATAATCAGCAATTCCAACGCAGAATCCCGCCAAATCGTATTCATCCTCGGGATAAAAGCCGGGCATTTCGGCTGTTTCGCCGCCAATCAGGGCGCAACCCGCCTGAACGCATCCTTCGGCAATACCTGATACTATTGTCGCAATCTTTTCCGGAGTATTTTTGCCGCAGGCTATATAATCCAGGAAAAACAAGGGCTTTGCGCCGCAGCAGACAACATCGTTTACGCACATCGCAACGCAGTCAATTCCCACGGTGTCATGCTTGTCCATCAAAAATGCAAGCTTGAGTTTTGTACCAACCCCATCGGTGCCGGATACAAACACCGGCCTGCTAATCCCCGAAAGGTCCGGCTCAAAACATCCGGAAAAACCACCAATGCCTGACACAACACCTGGTATGGTGGTACGGGCAACGTGTTGCTTCATTAATTCAACTGCTTTATAGCCAGCGGTAACATCAACTCCAGCAGAAGCATAGCTCCGACTTGCGCTGTTCATCAGGAAATCCTCCTAAAAATTTATTATCAAAACTTGTCATTGTAATTTTTCCGGTACTTCAACAGGGTATTTTCCTGTAAAGCATCCGTCACAGAAACCACATTTAGCATTCTTTGCAATCTTTTTAACGCTTTCAACGCTCAGATATCCCAAACTGTCAACACCGATTTCCTTCGCGATTTCATCAACAGAATCGAACCTGCATGCAATAAGCTTATCCTGGCTGCTGATATCCGTGCCGAAATAGCAAGGGTATTTAAACGGCGGAGAGGATACAAGCATATGCACCTCTGTAGCCCCCGCTTCCCTGAGCAGGTTTACAATCCTTGCACTGGTTGTACCTCTTACAATAGAGTCATCAATCATGATAACCCTCTTGCCCTCAACAACCGAGCGGTTTACATTCAATTTAATTTTAACCGCTTCCTCCCGCTCGCCCTGAGTCGGCTGGATAAAACTGCGCCCGACATACCGGTTTTTAATAAACCCGACTCCATACGGAATCCCCGACTGGCGGGCGTACCCTAAAGCGGCATCAAGCCCTGAGTCCGGCACACCGATTACAACATCCGCCTGAACAGGGTGCTCCAACGCCAGGAAAGCCCCGGCGCGAAGCCGGGCTTCTGAAACGCTGGCGCCTTCAATCACGCTGTCAGGGCGGGCAAAGTAGACAAACTCAAAAACGCATAGCCCGCTTCCCTTCCCGCAGTGTGTTTCATTAGTGGAAACCCCCTGCTCAGAAACAGATATAATTTCTCCAGGTTTTACATCCCTGATGAAATTTGCGTTAATGCTTTCCAAAGCGCAGCTTTCAGAGGCAAATACAATCGCACCGTCATCCGTTTTGCCCATGCAAAGGGGCCTGAAGCCGTTAGGGTCACGGGCTGCAATCATCTTCTTGCCGGTCATTAACAAGATAGAATAAGCGCCCTTGAGGGTATTCATAGCCATTTCCATTGCTTTTTCAATGGATTCGGTCTGTATGCGTGCCTTAGTAATGGCGTAGGCAATAACCTCGCTGTCGCTGGTTCCATGGAAAATGGCACCTTCAAGCTCGTACTGGCGGCGAAGTTCCGAGGCATTTGTAATGCTTCCATTATACGCCAAGGCTATGCTTCCCTTCACATGGCGTATAACCAGGGGCTGGATGTTTTCAAAATTAAAATCCCCAAATGAAGCGTACCGGACATGGCCTATCGCCATATTCCCTTTGCCGAGCTTTTCAAGGGATTCGGCGGTAAATACGTCGGGCACCAATCCCGCCGACCTGTGGGAGCGGAAAACACCATTCTCGTTTACCGCAATCCCGCAGCATTCCTGCCCTCTGTGCTGCAGTGCATAAAGGGCATAATATGTAGAACGTGCCACATTGCTGACAACAGGCTCGTAAATGCCGAAAACTCCGCATTCTTCGTGAAGCTGTCCAAACATCAATATCAATGCCTTTCTAACACCTTATTTGACAATGGGACGCTTGAAATTATTTGGATTCCTCCATCAAACGGCGCATAACTTCATTATAGGCTTCGACAACTCCGCCCATATCCCTGCGGAACCTGTCCTTGTCGAGTTTTTCGCGGGTATTAACATCCCAGAAACGGCAGGTATCCGGGGAAATTTCGTCAGCAAGCACAATGGTGCCGTCCGCAGTTTTGCCGAATTCCAGCTTGAAATCCACAAGCTCGATATTAAGCTTTCTGAAGAAATCCTTTAATATGCTGTTAACCTTAAAGGCATAGTTTGATACAATTTCTAACTCCTCTTTAGTAGCAAGCCCCAGGGCTAACACATGGTAATCATTTATCATCGGGTCCCCGAGCTCGTCGTTTTTGTAGCTGTATTCAAGGGAAGGCTGTTTTAAGGGAGTGCCTTCTTCAACTCCAAACCTCTTTGAAAAGGACCCAGCAGCGATGTTGCGCACAATTACTTCAAGAGGCAGGATTGTAACTTTTTTGACTACGGTTTCCCTGTCGGAAATCTCCTTCACAAAATGGGTGGGAATCCCCTCTTTTTCAAGGAGCTGCATAAGAATATTTGTCATGCGGTTGTTAATAATGCCTTTTCCGAGGATTGTTCCCCTCTTCTCACCGTTAAAGGCGGTAGCATCGTCTTTGTAATCAACAATAACCATATCCGGCTGGTCTGTTGCGTATACCTTTTTTGCTTTTCCTTCGTATAACAATTCCCGCTTTTCCATGTTAACCTCCAAAATATTTGATTTATATATTTTTTGATAATTCCAAATCTTTTTCTATTACAGAATCCCTCATCTGCTGTTTCATTTCGAGCAGCTTCTGTTTTAAATCGGGATTATTTAAAGCTAAAATCTGAACCGCCAAAATAGCGGCATTTTCAGCGCCGTCAATCGCGACAGTTGCCACAGGAACACCTGACGGCATCTGCACAGTGGACAAAAGGGAATCCAGCCCGTCAAGGGTTGAGGATTTTATTGGAATGCCGATAACAGGCAACACTGTATGGGCAGCCAGCACCCCAGCCAAATGGGCCGCTTTACCCGCTGCGGCAATAATAACCCCAAATCCATTTTTTTCGGCATTGGATGCAAATTCCATTGCCCGTTCAGGAGTCCGGTGGGCAGACATAATATGCGCTTCAACCGTTACCCCAAAGGATTTAAGCTTGTCAATTGCTTTTGATACCACTTTTAAATCGCTGTCGCTACCCATAATTACAGCGACCTTTAAGTTTTGGCTCATCCTGATTCTCCTCACCTGAATTTTTATAAAATGTATAAAAGGCTGCAGGCACAACTGTGCCGCAGCCCTATAATGCTATATTTGAATACAAGAACGCACCAAGCCCTGTAATCTTACTTTTTGTTCTGTTCCCTCGGAGATGGCAATATACAATGCTTAACATGTTACACCTCAAC
>DUMT01000108.1 GCA_012839705.1 Clostridiales bacterium
AGTATGCTGAAAATTTTGCAGACGGCATAAGGAAACTGTCCGATGGCGGCGCTTCTATCGGGTTGTCCTATGGTACAGCAGGGCTGTACCTGGGAGGCGATTATGCTCCGAAGCGCGGTGTGGACAGGATAAACAGCGCAGCATACCTGGTGTCCGCTGTCAAATCCTCGTCCCAGGCGGCAGGGGATATCGTTTTTGATAATGGCAATGCCTATATTATTCCTTATGCGGACCATATTCTTAACGCTCCGTTTACATCCTCCCAAAGCGATATGGAAGCAAAGGGTGTTCCATTCTATCAAATGGTATTGCATGGTTTGGTATCATATGCGGGGACTCCTTACAATCTGACTGGTAATTTGCTTAATGCACATCTTAAATCCCTGGCCTATGGCGGACTGCCGTATTATGCGCTGATAACCGCAGATGACGACTTGCTCAGCAATACCGCTTATGAATCTATGTGGTATTCCTTAAGCCAAAACGGGCGGTTGGAAACCCTGATTGAACAGTGCAAGGCATCAAAAGAATACTTTGACTCTGTCCGTTACGCCCAAATGACCGGGTTTGAGGAAATAACGCCTGATGTCACCTGTACCAGGTTTAACAATGGGGTCAGGATTTATGTAAACTACGGTGAGAGCAATACTTCAGCAGATGGCATAGATATTGAAGCTAAAGGGTTTGCGGTTATCCGTGCAGAATAGATTAAGGAGGGTAGAGGCTGAAATGCAAAAATGCCATACATCCCGCATACGGGAAGACGCTTTAATGAGGCGCAGAAACCGGTTTGGATATTTGTTTATTTTTCCGCTAATAATTGGCGTGCTTTTTATCTTTATTCCAAACCTTATACAAACAATTCGCTTCTCTTTAAACGATATAAACATCACCGGTTCCGGATACACCCTTAAATTCAAGGGGTTGGTTTACTATCACGAAGCACTATTTGTTAACAGCGAGTTTATTCCCAAACTCGTTGACAACATCAGGTCGCTGATAATAACCCTTCCGGTGCTGTTGATATACAGCTTGTTCATCTCGACAATTTTAAACCAGAAGTTTGCCGGTCGGGGAATTGCACGTGTATTGTTCTTTATTCCTGTAATCCTGGCTGCCGGCATTATGTCGGATATGAACGGTGAGGTAATGAGCATAGTTGGAGCGGGCCAGGCCATAGATGTCGGCCTGCCTGCAAGCGCCAGCTTTACGGACTTCAACAAATTGCTCTCATCATTGAATTTTCCTTCAGTCTTAATTAAGATTATTACCGATTCTATTTCCGGTATCTATGAAATAACCGCTCGAAGCGGTTTGCAGATATTCATATTCTTAGCAGGATTGCAGGAAATCCCCCAGCCCTTTTATGAAGCGGCATCCATTGAAGGCTGCAACAAATGGGAGCTTTTCTGGAAAATAACTTTTCCGATGATCAGCCCTCAGTTTGCGGTAAATATGGTTTATACCATTGCAGATTTTTGTGCATCAAAAAATGCGTTGATGGACTTTACCAGAAACCTCGCTTTCAATCAGAATCAATACGCATTGTCTACATCCATGAACTTTTTGTACCTGTTGTGCCTTGGAATAGTAATCGCATTGGCTTTAGGTCTGGTCCGTAAATTATCACCTCAAATGGCATAAGGAAGTTTTACTATGATTGCTAAAGTTGGAAAATTGGAAATAGTCCGCTCATCCCACGTAAAATTTAAGATTGCCTCTGCCCTGTGGTGGATTGTACGGTTTATAATCATTTTCGGGCTGGGATTTATTATTCTCAAGCCGATAATCGGTAAAATCCTGTTGTCATTTATGAATCCTGACGATTTGCTGGATAATACCGTAAAGCTTTACCCGAAGACACCGTCCACCTACTACTGGCGTTTTGCGCTTAATAATCTGTATTTGCCAAAAAGCTTTATTAATACCCTGGTACTGTCCCTGAGCATTGGTTTGATACAGGTTGCTTCGAGCACTTCTATCGGTTATGGTTTGGCCCGTTTTAAATTCAGAGGCAGGGGAATTGCCTTCATTTTCGTAATTATTATTATGCTTGTACCTTACCAGGTAATAAGTATTGCACAGTATTTGGGATTTGTATATTTCGGAATTGGCCCGTTCAAGGTTAATTTGTCAGATACTTTTATTCCGCTGTATATATTGGCGTTTACCGGTTTAGGGGTTAAGGAAGGGCTGTATATTTACCTGATGAGGGAAAACTTCCGTTCCCTTCCCGCTGACCTGGAAGATGCCTCGTACATTGATGGCGCCGGCGTGATTAGGACATTTTTCCAAATTATGATCCCCAACGCCCGTACGATGATGATAACGGTATTCCTGTTTTCGTTCTGCTGGCAGTGGACTGATACAACTTATTCATCGTTGTATCTGATGGATGTAAAGATTCTATCAAATGTTGTGCAAGAGCTTTATGTTCGACACGGCGTATTCTATGACACCATGGGGACGATAATTGCACGAAGCGCCGCAAGCATTTTTGTTATGCTGCCTTTGCTGGGGTTGTTCGGAGTCTGCCAGAGGACATTTGTTAAAAGCATTGCCCGGGCCGGCTTGTCCAATGTTTAAGAGTTGGCGAGGCGAAAATATAACGGAGTAATACAGAAAGCTGGTTAGTTTGTTTCTCTTTCTTAAACTATAGATAAAAAGTCCTGAAACCCTTGCGTATGCGGGTTTCGGGACTTTTTTCTTGCTTTGATAAGTATTATTGATATGTTTTTGATATTGTAATGTAGATATACTGATGCTAATCTTGCTTTGATTCCAATTTTACAACAATGATTTCGGGCCTGTTGAAAATCCTGAACGGGATTATGCTGTTGCCAAGCCCGCGGCTGATTATCATTGTTGTTTCATTAAGTTTATGACTGCCTGCTGTATATTTAGGGAAAAATCCCTGCCCCGGAGCCACCAAACCGCCGACGAAAGGCAGCCTGAACTGGCCTCCGTGAGCGTGACCGGTTAACACAAGCCGGGCTTTGCATTTTGCATAGTCATCTATAAATTCCGGACGGTGTGACAATACGATTGAAAAGGTATTCGTTGAATCCAACAGGAAAGATAGATTGTTTCTCAACTCGGCTTTATAATCATCGTATGGATTGGCATAATCCGACATCAGTTAATCCTATTATTTGTATTGATTCCCCGTTTCGCGTGGCGGTTGCAATCTCGTTGTCCAATACAACTGCGCCTGCCTCGGTTAACTGGGATTTTAATATATCATATTTTCCTGAAATCTTTTCATGATTGCCGGAAACGTAGTATGCTTTTTGTTCATAATCACACCGGTGTTTTTAGTAATCAATTGGCTTGTTATACAGCAGAGAAGTAAATTAAGCCCGGAAGTTGCGGGTTGTATATCCGGTGATTTTCTTAAAATATTTGAGAAAATGGTTGTAATCCTTAAACCCTACCATTTCGGCAATTTCTGAAACGGGCATATCGGAGGTTTGAAGAAGGTCGATTGCACGGTTGATGCGATAATTCAACAGATATTTGTGAAGGGGTAGCCCGGTATGCGCCAGTATTAGCCGGCTTAAGTAGTTTGGGTGAAAATTAAATAGCTTTCCAAGCTGCTGGTTGCTTAAGTTTTCATTATAATGCTCGTTTATAAACTGCAAAATTTCCTCAATCCTGCTGTCAAAACCAATTTTGCTGCCTTTAAGCAGAAAAGAGCGGGCGACATCTGTAAGGATGAGCAGGAACATAGCCGACAAACGTCCTGAAGAGAGTATGATCTGACGGTCATATTCTTTTTTCATAGATATCAGCGTATGTTCGATATGCTGCATATTTTCAAGATAAATGGTACTATTGAACATATCCATATCTAATTGGCTTGTATCCAGAATATTATAATCATCAAATTGTTCATCCTTGCCGGGCGGGACAGGCGCGGTTTTAAAACTGTTTGCCTGGGTAAAGTCAAAGTTGACTCCGAACATAGTGCAATTCTCACCGGCGTCACAGGTTATATCATAGGAGACCCCGGCCCTCCAGAGCATCAAAACACCGCTTTTTACAGAATAAACAGTATCCCCGGCTCTGATAATGCCGCTTCCGTCGGTTATATAAAAAAGCCGGTTATCATATGCCCTGTTGTTAATAAACCTGATGGAGTCATTTACGGTTAAATGCTGAACATATCTTACAAAAGGGCGGATTTCGTTGAATGATACCACATTGCCCATAGCGGCAGCCAATCCTTTCGGTTTTGATTTGAAATGTTTAATTTAGACAGTTATTGGTTTAATTTTAACCTGTATTATACACCGGATTCAAGTATAATTAAAGTCAATACAATTAGAATTCCGGAGGTCAATGAAATGATTGAAAGAAAAAAACAAAGAACAGCCAGAATAGGATTCTTTTCTGTCGGGCATTCCACCTATTGGCATCAGTTTGAAGGTTTGCTGGACAACCTGATGGGATATCACAGCGATACAATAAAGCTTATCAAATCCAACGATGTTCAGATTGTGGATTACGGTATGATAGACTCAAGCGAGAAGGCTTTTGAAGCTGCCGCAAAAATGCAGGGGGATCGGCTTGATTTAATTTTCTGCAACATGATAACCTATGCCACTTCTTCGGTTTTCGGGCCGATAATCCGAAATGTAAATCTGCCAATCGTGCTGCTGGCCCTTCAGCCTTTAAAGCGCCTGGATTACAGCAGGGCAAGCACTTTTATGCAGCTTGAAAACGACAATGTGTGTTCGGTGCCGGAATTCACCGGTGTTGCTATCCGCTTTGGTAAAAAGGTAGCGGATGTTATATTGGGTACACTGTATGACGATAAAAAGGCTGAGGAGCAAATATCCGAATGGTGTGATATTGCAAAGGTTCTGCATGACCTGAAGGGAGCCAGGATAGGGCTGATGGGGCACGTCCTTGAAGCCATGTATGATATGCACGCCGACCCAACCGCTGTGTCTGCCGCTTTCGGTGTCCATGTTCCTTTGCTGGAAGTTGAAGATGCTGTTCGTATGTATAAGCAGGTAACCCATGAGGAAATAGAGAAAAAGAAGGAATTAATATGCAGGGAGTTTGACATGCCCGATCCAAAGAGCGACCCCATTACCCGCAAGCTGACCGACGAAGACCTTATTCAGGCGGCGCACACGGCTGTGGCGCTTGACAAACTGATTGAGGAATACAATCTGACGGGTCTGGCGTATTATTACGAAGGCGAACCGGGGAGTATCCAGCGGCAGGTTGTGACATCCTTTATTGTGGGAAATTCCATGCTTATTGCCCAGGGAATACCAATGTGCGGTGAGTATGACATCAAAACCTGCATTGCAATGCTAATTATGGACCGTTTGAATATCGGCGGCAGTTTTGCCGAATTTCACCCGTTTGACTTTGAGGAAGACTTCATTCTTATAGGGCATGACGGACCCCACCATATTGCGATTGCTGAGGATAAGCCAATTCTTCGCAGCCTGATAAAATACCACGGGAAGCCGGGAAGCGGGGCGTCCGTTGAATTTAAGATCAAGGAAGGGCCGATTACCATGCTGGGTATTACCCAGAAAGCTGACGGTTCATTCAAGTTTGTCATCGGTGAAGGATTCTCCAGAAAAGGCCCGATCCCGCCGACAGGAAACACCAACACCAGAGGATTCTTCGAACCGAACACACGGGATTTTGTAAAAGCATGGGTCATGGAGGGACCCACCCATCACTACGCTCTTGGGGTAGGGCATAGGGCTGAAACAATTAAAAAGATTGCAGATGTGCTCGGCATTGAAGCAGTCATAGTCAAAGCATAGAAGGTGTGAAAATGTTCGAAACTGTTACTTTGGAAATGAGCCTTAAGCCTTTTAAAAAGACGGATGATGAATCCATTAAAAAAGTGTGCGAAAAGCTTTTTTCCCAGTGGCTTAACCTTATTAAAGGCGCCGAAGTTGTTAAAGTAATGCTTTGGAGTTCGGACGGTTCAGAGATTCTCAGTTACAAAGGGAATCTGGACGATGAATTTGAATGGGCGAAATATCTCGGTGGGGCAAACATACGAGAAAAATGGAACAAAAAAGCCGACCCGGAGCGCATAGGGCTTCATTCCACCCATTATTTGTATATGGATAATCCCCCTGTATTCACCTACCGGAAGCTTGCTCAGATTATCCGTACCTTAAAAGAGGTGGGTAATGCCGTAACCGGTAAAAAAGTTATGGTGGGGGCAACCTTCGACCCGGGCCCGGAATTCGCAAAATCCGATTTTAAATATCGCAGGCACCCGGAAATCTGCCACGGAAATGCAATGGGAGAAAAAAGTTTTGTCTGCTGCTATGGGGTTTTGCATGGGGATAACTACCGTTATGCCGGTTTTCCGGAGGGAATTCCGGAAGGCACAAAGTTTGGCACCTTTTTTGGCAGGCAGTGCCGGCATTTCCTAACCGACCTGGGGTTTGACTATATTTGGTTTTCCAACGGGCTGGGTTTTGGAAGTGAAACCTGGGGGGTTACCGGGGAGATTTTTGACGGGGAAAGGTTCTATCCGGAAAAAATCAGCAAGACAAGGGAGCAGATACTGGAATTCTGGAGACTGTTCAGGCAGGAATGCCCCGATTTCCCCGTTGAAACCAGGGGAACCAACCTGTCAGCGGCAATCGACCTTGCCACCGACGGAGTGCCTTTGTATGAGATTTATAAAAACGATTTTGGGATACTGCCTCCGCCCAATTCCCCCTGGGCTGCAATGGACGGGGATTTCGGGCTTGAAATTGCAGGGTATATGTCCCGCATTTCCAAATTGCCTCCCGATGGCAAATACCTTTTCCGCTTTTATGCCCATGACCCGTGGTGGATGAACAGCCCGTGGCTGGACCGCTACGAGGGGCAGCCCCATGATATATACCTTCCGCTGTCCATTGCCCGGATTGACGGCGAAGGGAAAATCAATAAACCTGGCCAGATAAATTTCTTGACCGTGGACAACAGTCTTGGTGATATGCCGGATAAAGTTCCGAACGAGATAATTCCGCATATCCTGAAAGCTGCCCAGCATGCGCCGGATGATGTATCGCCGCTTGTTTGGGTTTATCCCATGGATGAATACAACAATCGGGCGGGCAAGAGTGAGCAGAGCATTAAGGAGATTTTTTTTGGTGACTGGTTTATCCGCGGTGCCATCAACAACGGCTTGCCTTTAAGCTCGGTTATTTCCACGGATAATTTTGTATCGGTGCTGGATAAAAACCCGGGATTTTTTGATGGTTCTGTTATCGTGACAATTCCGCCTGTAGAAGGTACTGAGATTTACGGGCCGCTTATGGAGTTTATAAACCGCGGCGGCAGGGTTATCCTGTACGGCACTGTTTCGGACGTTAATCTCCGTAGCCTGCTGGGTCTGAAAACCGCAGAGGAACTTACCGGGGAATTCAGCGTAAAATTAAACCTGCCTTCCGACCTGCTGCAAAACGGTAATTCTGCCACAACACTAGCCCACCGCAGCCTTACTTCCATGGGAGGTCTGGGTGATGTTCCGGCAGAGAATGCAGCTAACAAAGTAAGTGTTCTGGCAGTGGCACGGCAGGGAGACAATGAGCGGGTTATTGCGGTTCACCGTAAAGGCAGACAGGGGGGCGGGCTAGTCTGGATAAGGGGTACCTGTTCCTGTTCATACAAAAAGGGGCAGTATCTTTTGCAGGCAGATTCGCCTGAAAAATACTTCATCGGCGAAAGCCTGATGCGTTACGCTTTGTCGGTTTTTGGATACAATATCATATTTGACAAGCCATTTGCTGATTCCAAAGGCCCGGTGATAATGCTGTCAAGGAATAACAACGCATTTTATTTCTCGGGCTATCATCCGGATACCACCGTCGGTGTGAAAATGAGATTTCCCTTAGGCGCGCCTTTGCTGATGGGCAGCGAAGCTCTGATTAAGGATGGGTATGCTAATTATTTCATGCCCAGGGCGTGGCACCACGAATGCCGGGTATTCATAGAGCAGGAAGGCGGAACCGTTTCCTGCCGGGAATATCCTCCGGTCAGCGCCTTTAAAAGAAGGAGGATATCGGTGACCGGGCTTAAAAACGCAGTGCTCAGGATTTTACCTGAAAAGGGGCAGGAGGAAACCATGGAAGTGCTGCTTAACTCCGAATACCCATTTGTTTTGAGTGAGGAATACAGCGGCAGGTGGATAGATACTCCCTATGGCAGGTGTTATGAAGCTGAAAACCTGACAGGCACTGCGCTGATATCTTTTTCATTTTAAATAATCGGATTAAAAGCAAACGCCGGAAACGGGCTTAACCGTATCCGGCGTATTTTATGCTTAGTTTTCAGGGACTATGGCGTTGTTTTTAACAAGGGCATCTTTGACATCATCCAACTTGACTTTACAAATCGGCAGAGATTTAAGGCTTGCTAATGCGGCGGCGGCGCCTGCTGCCTGGCCCATTGCCATGCAGCTTGCCTTCACCCTGTAAGCGCTGTGCGCCAGCCGGTCGCCGCCGACACAGCGGCCTGCAACCATTAAATTCTCAAAGCCTTTAACCTGCAGCGCGCTAAACGGGATAGTCGGCAGGCAGCCTTTTTCAAGAAAAATATTGTGCAATGTATCGTCTCCGTTTTTGTGAAGGTCAATGGGGTAGTAGGAATAACAAATGCTGTCAGGATATTTTTTTCCGGAGACGTAATCCTCAACGGTAATGTACGTATTTCCGATAATCCTGCGGGATTCCCGGGCGGCGACGTTTGGCGCACAGCTTAAGATTTCAAGGGACTGGGCGCCCTCCTGGGATTTCATCCATTTATAAAGCCTGGCAATGGACCTGCGCCCTTCAATTTCAGCCGCCGAACGGCTCTCGCTGTCGGCGTTGTTTATATCTACATGGTTTATGTTGTTTCCGTATTTGGAAAAAGCGCTGTGAGCCTGGTCAACTCCGGACCAGAAATCTTCCCTCTTAACTTCTCCTTTTTGTATAGCCTGGCGAAGGCTTTCAATTACGGATTCCCTTTTGATATCCTTAACGTCATACCCCGTGGGGTAAAAACGCAGGGTTCCGGGTTGCAGCTCATCCCCGATTTCATATTCCGCACCGCTGAAATAAGCAACATCGCCGTCACCGGTGCAGTCGACAAACTGGCGGCCTTTTATCACCTTTAACCCCTGTTTGGTGGACACCACCACGCCGGTAACTTTGTTGTTTTGGGTGATACTGTCTGCAATCCGGTGGTTGTAAAGGATTTTTACACCGGCTTCCAGCAGCATCTCATCCATTAAATGGGCCGCCATGGGTATGTTAACATGGACGCCCTGAAGCGAGTGGTGAATCCCATCATTCATTTCGGGGATATTGGCATATCCAGCTTCATTCAAACGCTGGACAAACTCCCATCCGATTCCCCGAATAACCGGTTTGGAGCCGGCGTTGAAAAGGGCTATCTCGTTATTGCCTCCGAAGGTCAGTATTCCTCCAGGCATACCGGTATCTTCAATCAGGCATACATCAGCCCCAAGCCTGCCCGCCTGTACCGCGGCAGTAAACCCTGCTACGCCGCATCCGCAGACCACCACATCATAAACCTTTGATTCCGCTAATTCTTTAGAATATATCATATTTTCCTCCAATGATCCGGTGTATCTGATATTATCTGCCCAAAATGATTGGCAGCGCATCCATCAGGTTGGAAACCATGTTGCAGCACAAAGATGTGACACCGCTTTGCCGGATATTTCCGCCTTCAACTCCTATGCACGGAAAACCTGCCAACCTTGCTGAAACCACGCCGGCTGATGAGTCCTCCAACGCGATTACGCAGCCGTCATTTGACGAGAAACCTAAGCCCACCCTTGCCGTTTCCGCATAAAGCCAGGGATGGGGTTTTGGAGCAAGTTCGCCTAAAGTGCCCACCTGTCCTTTAACAATGGCAGTACCGGCAGAAATAACGGCATCGTAAAACTCTAAGGGGTCGCCAAGCCCCAAAGTGCGGAACGCAGAAACAATCTCAGGCAGAGCTTTTTCGGTAAGCCCGCTTGTTACCAGACCTATTTTTATATTATTTTCCTTTAAGGTTAATAAAAACTCCTTCAAATTGGGGGCAGGGCTGAAAGCGTCTGTTTTTCCCCTGCCTTCCATTATCTCATTCATTTCGTACCGGGTGATTGAAAAATATATATTCCTTGCTTCTTCCACAGTTTTGCCGGGGCAGTATTTATCAATGCAGTATTGCAGGTGTTCGGATACCGAATGGCCTGAAACAAAGGGGATATCCTCCTGCTTTAACCCAAAGGAGGGGTTATTCATTAAGGTTGCAACAGTTCTTTCGATTATGTAAATCCAAAAATTTTCGGAATGGACAGAAGTCCCGTCCAAATCCATCAATACACCCTTTGCAGAAGGGCTAAACACCGGCGGATTAAATGGGTAAAAAGCAGGATAACCCATGGCTGATTTGACGTAGCACAAAGCCTTTTTGTCAAGGTAGATGAACTCCACTTTTTTATCCTTGGGCGTATATATCCCGGTTACTCCGTTTTCCCCGGTTTTGAACAGCCCGCTGCTGGATTCCTGTAATGAATAAAACTCGTGCTTGTTTCTGATTATGTTTTCCGGCATTTTTATTCTCCCTGTGCAGTTTGTTTGAAATCGCAGGTTGTTGTGCCAACCACCAGTTTAACATCTACCACAACGTCAATGTCGCTTGGCGGCAGGTTGGACAACCGTTGCAGCATTACATCGGAGGCACGCTTTCCTATTTTGTAAAAATCCTGAGCAACGGTGGTTAGCTCTTTGCCGTTGGACAACGATATTCCTAATCCGTCAAAGCCAACAATTCCAACCTGTTTAGGCACATCTATGTTAAGAGCAGCACATGAGTTAAAGATACGCTGGGCAAAATAGTCGTTTGTGCAAAACAGGCCGATGGTTTTGCCCTGATGCTTCTCGATGATTTGCTTTATGCTGCTCTGAAGCACGTCCGGGTCCTCTGAACCCTGGGTGATAAATAAATGGTTGAATTTTGTGTCTGATTTATTGTCCTGCACAGCCTTGCAGAAACCAATGTATCTTTGCCGGATAGACTCGTTGAAGTTGAGGTTTATATCTGTAATAAAGTAAACGACATCGTATCCGCAATCCACCAGGTGTTCTGTTGCGTGATATCCCCCTTGTTCATTATTTGCATGTATGCAGGGTAGGTCTAAACCGATAATCGGCTGGTCTATCAAAACAAAGGGCTTATCATCTGAAATCAGGCTGTAAATATCGCCGCAACTCATCAGGTCCTTTGAAACATAGGCAATAATTCCTGCGCTGGCGGTTGTCTTTATTGAATTAATCGCATTTACAAAGTCTACACCGTTATCATTGCAATAATGGATCATGGTGTAATATCCGCATTGCGCCAGACGGGTTTGTATACCTTTTAAAATATTTGTTTCATCCAGCCTTGCAACATTACGGTATTCGGCAAATGGCAATACAACTGAAACAATTTTCGGGCTTAAACCACTCAGGGATTTGCTGCCTGATAATTCGCTGACAAAGGTACCCTTGCCCTGAATACGGTACACATACCCCAAATCCTTCAGGCGGTCAAGGGCCTTTACAACAGTCGGCCGGCTTGTTTCAAACTCATCCGCAAGCTCCTGTTCGGTAGGGAGCTGGCTGTTTGGAGAATATAGCCCGCTTTCAATATTTTTTTGAAGAGTTTCAAATATTAATCGATGTTTTGGAACAGCTTTCATATATATACCCCTCTAAAATTGTATTATCAACTTTATTAGTATCAGTATAAAATTATTATGTTGTAATGTCAATGCTTTTGTCGAAATCTTAAAATATTGGTTAAAATTGACTATATATACTGGAAAATTTAGTATTCTTTTAGAATTTAGTAACATCGGGCACAAATTATTTGTATACGCTATTGATTTATTTGTAGAGTATGTGTATAATAGTTGTAAAGTCAATACCTAAACGCATTACCAATTAAATTCCAATTGATAAGATATTTAATTTCAGGGAAGGAGGTACATATTTACCATAATAATACAACATTGCTGCTCGGTTTTAAAGAGCGTATTGAAAATTAATTAAACAGGAGGATTCAGGCATGAAGAAAAAGCACATTGGAATCTTTGCGGCACTGATGATTCTGCTGAACCTTGTTGTCCCGGTTTCTCTTCTGGGTTCATCTGAATCAGAAATCCCCGAAGGCTACAGTGCCACCGCCCCTGCCGGGGTAATCCTCAAGGCTGGGGAATATTACAGGCAACTGACCAGCTTTGAAGGCAATGGAGTAAAACCGGAACACATCGACACAAAACGCAAATATTCTGATCAGAATGCTGTTACCGGCGAAAAGAGCTTTGAAATTACCTTTAATGACGGCTCGTCTAACGCAATTCAGATAACCGAGTTCAGGTTCGGAGAAGACTCAAGCGTACAAACCAAGGTTGATTTTACAGCCGCCAAATATCTGCAGTTCTATGTAAAGAATACAATGGCAACCGAACTGCACATGGATGTTATTGAGTTGGGCAACGGCGGTACATATGCCAAAATCAAGCGCGATGTTCAGGTGGACTTCTATAATACTGAAACCAATACCTGGACCAAAATCACCACTAAACCCGCCGGCAACAGTAATTATACCTGCATACCCATTGATGGGGGAACTGCCGGATTTGTGAGGATCCCGATTTCAGAGAACATATTTGAAAACCTGACGGCGATTTCCTTAAGCAAAGTTGACAACTTCCGCATTTGGTTCCAGGCTCCGGGATGTGTGGGCGGCTCCAAAGCCTACCTCGACGAAATAGGATTGGTTCATGTACCTGGCACAGTGCAGGAAGATATTTACGAGCCATATCCCGCAGCCAGGCTCCAGAGCGGCCAGGCATTCAAGCTGATTACCAGCTTTGAAGGAAATACCGGCGTAGGAAATTCCACAAGCTATACAAACAATAACGACCGCTGGAAATATGTAAATTCAAATGCGGCCACCGGAAATACCGCAGTTGAACTTGCATACAACAACGGAAATGTTAACGGTCATATCAACTTGTCCATTCCCCTTTCCGGCAGCGCTGCCAACTGGTCAAAAGCCAGTTACCTGCAGTTCTACGTGGAAAACACAGACGTCCTTCCGATGGATGTTTTCTACTTTAAGATTATTTCCGGTACTACCGAGATGGAAATCAAGAACGGCGCAAAGGGGATACTTTACTACGATATCAGACAGAATGTATGGATGGAGCTGCCGGTAACGGCTACTGCAAAATATAATAATGTCCATGGTATAAAGGTGCCCAGCAGCGCCAAAGGCGTTGTCCGCATCCCCCTGACAGCAGAAGTGTTCAGTAACTTTAATGCTAATTTGCTGTCTTCGATGACTCGTATCAGCATTTACACTCATATCGGCGGCCACAATGCCGGTGCCAAGGCTTACTTCGATGACTTCGGCCTGGTAAGCGGACCCGCAACTACCAATACAACCGATGCTCCCTGGGGATATACAAGGAATCCTTCCCAGAACGTTCAGCTGCTGGCTGACCAGTACTTCAAGCTGCTGACAGGCTTCGAAGGAGTTGGTATCCGTGCTTCTGACATCAACACCACCGATTCAAAGGTAAAGCTTGAGTATTCGGCTGATCACGCCGGCAGCGGCAGCAAATCCGCAAAGTTCACTTTCCATGACGGCGGCAACAACACAGTAAAAATTATCAGCTATGATTTCGAGTCAAAACCTGTTTCAAACAACTGGTCCGAGGCAAAATACCTCCAGTTCTATGTAAACAACCCAAATTCCAGTCCGTTGCAGCTTGGAAATATCCAGTACTACTACGCTGGTTCGGAGCGCCCGCTGAAGGAAGGCGTTGAGGTTTCCTTCTGCAACGCCGATACACGTATGTGGTCCACACTTGTAACCAAGAAAATGGCTAACACCAACTACACAGGCGTTGAGATTCCCGCAAACACCCGCGGCGTGGTACGTATTCCTCTGAATGCTGACACCTACAATAAGTACAACCAAAATGAAATGAGCGCAATTGAGCGCGTGGTTATGTTCGTCCAGATGCCCGGATGCTCAAATCCGTCATATGCATACATTGATGATTTGGGTCTGATCGCAGGTGCGGACAACAAATTCCCCGAATTGACCGATTATGAAGAAACCGATGAGGTTCAGCTCAACCCCGGCGAGAAATTCAAGAGAATTACCGGATTTGAAGACGATTCAGTGCCCTATGTTTCAGATGCTCCTGCCGGAACAATCTGGAAAGATACTGAGAATGTGAATAGCGGAAACTACTCTCTGGCTATTAAATACACTGATGGTTCAGCAGCAGGACACCGCAACTTCTCTCTCGATACTTCCGGCGTCAACTTCAGCGACTGGAGCAAAGCAAAATACCTGCAGTTCTATGTAAAGAACACATCCACAAGGCCTGACCTCCAGCTGTTCTACATCCAGGTCAACCGCGGCAACAAGATGGTCAACTACGGCGCTACAGGCATTAAGCTCTTCAATAAAGCCACAGGCCGCTGGTCTGATTTGGAAGTTGTACCGAACAGCGACCACTACCTGGGCAATACCGATCCCAAGGTCTATGTTCCCACCATCTGCATCCCCGCAGGGTTTGAAGGATATGTAAGAATTCCTCTTACAAATGAAAACTTTACCAACTGCACTTTGTCCGATGAGTTGCCCAACATCACCCGCTTTGCTATGTACTCGCTGCTCAAAGGGTTTGCTTCCCCTGTTACCGTTTATTACGACGATTTCGGTCTGGTAACATACGAGGGCGACGAAGCACCTGAATATGTAGATTATCCCGTAAATCCCGGTGATGACGAAGAACCCGGCGATGACCTGGACGATGGCCAGGACGATCCCTATCTTGACCGTGAAACCGTATTTGATTTAAGCGGCGTAATCCTCGGCCTTGACGGCAAGCCTTTGGCAAATGCAAAGGTAACTTTGAACGATGAAGTAACAGTTACTACAGACAGCAAAGGTCAATACCTGTTCAAGTCGGTAAAAACCGGCCTGCATGAAATAAAAGTAGAAGGTTCCGATGGAACTGATTACAGCTACATTACGTTTGAAGTTTTGACCGGTTTTGAAACACGATATGCTGGAACCAATATTCGCATTGGATACCAGGAAAGCGCTCTCATGATTAATTTCCAGATTGGAGAATTGGGCCCTGAAATCTTATCAGTATCCAACGGAAAAGTAACACCGGATAATAACGGCGGAGACCAGCCCGGTGACTCTGACGATAAGGATGAAGATAATAACGGCGGACCCAAAACAGGTGTTAAACTGCCCTTTATTTCTATTGTGATTTTCGCAGTTTCAATTATAGCTGTTGCTATATCCCTGAAAAAATCCAAATTCCGTTATGTAGCGTGAGAGCATCCGGCAGACTCTTAGAAAGGAGAGCGTCGTATGAATCATAAGAATCATATGAATAAAACTCTAAGCAGACTTACTGTTGCAGCACTGTTGTTAGCACTTTTGCTAACAACAGTTGGCTGCGGCGTTAAGGTAAATCCTGATGATAAAAATACCGATTCAACATCTTCTACCGGTACTGAGAGTACCATTGCAGATGAAAACTCGGAGCCGTCGGATACCGAGGATACTACTACTCCGGGAGATGGCCAAAGCAACACCGATAACACATCATCGAATACCGGCGACAACAAAACCGACGGCAAAAATAACGGGACAACCAAGAATAATAACAATAACAGCAAAACCACAACGACTTCCAAATCCGGCTTTAAAGAGCCTGTTTATGATTTGAAAGGCAGAGAAATCGTAATTGCCTGGGAACATGCTGTCCCGAATATGTCCAAAAACACCATTTTCAATGAAAGCATCAAGCTTACCGAGAAAAAGTACAACGTTAAATTCAAATTCGTACAGCAATCCGATTACTTCAAGCTTTACATGACACTTATCAACGACCATGCGGCAGGCAAAGCCACTTATGACGCAGTCAATCTGCGCGGTTATGATGTTTTCCCCAGCGCAGCCAATTCGGGTGCCATCCTTGAAGTAAACAAGTATTATGATTTTGCCAATGACCCCACATGGAACATAGACTTTTTCAAGGATCTGGGTGTGTTCAAGAAGAACAGATACGGAATCCCCTATTCACCCAACGACATGGGCAACGGCATTTGGTACAACCGTCAGCTCCTGAGGAAATTCAATGTTCCTGACCTGTGGACATATGTCAACAACGATACATGGAACTGGACAACATTCCGTGCAGTGTGCAAAAAGCTGACACAGGACACCAACGGAGACGGAAAGCCTGATTACTGGGCATTCACATCCTCCGACCCGTGGCTGGATTTCATCTTCGCAAACGGCGCTACCCTGATTTCTTCCGGCGTCAACGGTGCTCCCAAAGTATCTTTGGACAGCAAAGCGGCTCTGGAAGCCATCCAGTTTATTGCAGACCTCCACATGATTGACAACACAATCCCGGATGGCAAAGAACTGGGTGCAATTACCGACAAGCCCTTTAACGCGATGTTCACCGGCAAAGTTGCCATGGCGACCTACCATGCCCGTTACGGTGCCGTTCTGGAGCAGATGGGTATTCCGTCATCAGACATCGGCTGGATTTATCTGCCGAAGGGCCCGTCAGCAAAGACTTACATAACAGCAACCGGAACCATGCCGGATATGTTTGTTATCCCGCGCAATGTAAATGCTCCGAAGGAAGTTACAGCAGTAATTCAGGACCTCGCTGCATACTGGGATACATCCCGCGAAGTGAAACGCAATGTCAATGACAAGATTGACGAGCTGTATAATGCGTTAAAAACTTCTCTTGATGCCAATGCCAAGAAGGTTCTGTATTATCAGGCTCAAAACCCGGTATTCACATTAACCAATAACTATACCTTGTCAAATACATTGCAAAATGATTTGTGGCCATCAATTCTTAAAGGAAAATCAGTTAAATCAGCTGTTGATTCCGTTAAATCAACACTTCAAAAAGAAGTAACAGACAAATATAACGGTACTTCTGTCTCCAAATAACGTCCAAAACTTGGAAAGGATGAAGGGTTGTATGGGTTATTCTAAAGGCATAACAGGGCAACTCTTCATCCTTTGCCAATAGTTCAGGAGGAACGTATGAATTCTAAGATAAGGTTTTGTGCCATCGCCTGCGTGATGGGTATGTTGTTATCGCCGATGACTGCGTTGGCGCAGGATTCCGGTCTTTCAACTGACTATATCTCCTTTAAACAAGCCAATTCCGATAAAAGTTATACAGATGAAGTTATCACACTTTATGGGAAGCAGTTTACTTCTGAAAACAATGCAAACGCCAAAATATTAGCCGAACTCGACGGTAGGAGAGATATATTATCTACCGGTAACGAAGGATATGTTGAATGGGAATTCTCTGTCCAGAAAGCTGGACTTTACAATATAGAGATCAGCTATTATCCCCTTGAGGGTAAAGGCAACACCATTGAAAGAAGAATGTATATCAATGGCAAAGTGCCTTACGATGAATTAAACAGCATAACATTGCACCGTACATATAAGGATTTGTATGAAACTTTTCAAGTGGATGAAAACGGCAACCAGCTTCGCCCCGTGCAAACCGAAGCTCCCCGCTTTGAGCAGGTTGTGCTGACCGGTTCGCTGTATAATTCCAGTGAATTATTAAGTGTTCATCTTAACGAAGGTGTTAACCGTGTCCGTCTGGAGGCTGTCCGGGAACCGGTAGCGATTGAATATATCCGTTTCTTTCAAAAACAGCCTGTCAAATCCTACGATGAGGTAAGCAAAGGGTATAAATCAAAGGATGGGGCAAAGATTATCCGCATTGAGGGCGAATCAGCCACCATCAAATCGGATAATACCTTATATGCCAGCAACGACCGTTCAAGTGTCAACAATTCCCCGAACGATATTAAGTCAATTGTTATGAATATGATCGGGGGCTATAACTGGAGAAACCCAAAACAATATATCGAATGGGAAATTGATGTCCCTGAAACAGGGCTTTATAAGCTGGTTATCAGGGCAAAGCAGGATTATACTCCCGGAAAAAACAGCACCCGCCGGCTGCTGATTGACGGCAATGTTCCGTTCCTTGAGGCTGAAGAAATTAATTTTCCCTATGCAGCGGGATTTCAGACAATTGAAATAGGGAAGGATAAAACCCCTTATCTGTTTGAACTGGAAAAAGGAAAGCATACAATTCGCCTTGAAGTTGTTATAGGGCAGATGGGGGATGTTTTGCAGCAGGTTTCGGAACTGATTGCCGAAATGAACAAATTGTACCGCAGGGTTTTCATGATAACCGGTGCCTACCCGGACCCTGACCGCGACTATAACATTGAAGCCAGCATACCCGAAGCTTTGCCCACGGTAACAGAGCTTGAAAAAAAGCTGGATAAAATCAAAAACGACTATCTAAAAATAACCGGTTCAAAAGGCACCGGTTACGCCACTTTGGAAAAAATGCAGGTACAGCTCCAAAGCTTCATTGAGGATATTGAAACCATTCCAAAGAGGCTTGAAACTTTCCGACTGAATATCAGCAATATATCCGACTGGGCTTTATCCGCTGTTGAGCAGCCTCTCCTGATTGATTATATGGAATTAGTGCCGCCGTCTGAAAATGTCGGAGCAGGAAAGGATAGCCTGTTTACAAAGTTCTGGTATTCGGTGCGTTCATTCTTTATTTCATTTGTTCTGGATTATGACACCATCAGCGAAATTAATTCCGATGAAATAAAAGAGTCCATAACACTTTGGCTCGGTTCCGGAAGGGATCAGGCACAGGCAATTAAATCAATTGTTGCAAATGATTTTACACCTAAAACCGGAATCGGCGTTAACATTCGTCTTGTAGACTTAAGTGTTCTTTTGCCGGCGGTAGCCGCGAACCGCGGACCGGATATCGCGATTACACTGGACAGCTCACTGCCGATGAACTATGCCTACCGCGGAGCGGTAAAGGCCATGAGCGATTTTGAGGATTTTGACAAGGTTTCACAACGGTTCCTGCCTCAGATGCTCAACCAGTTCCAGTATAACGGAAAATACTATGCCCTGCCTGATAAATATACATTCTATTTGATGTTCTACCGCAAGGATATATTAAACGAATTCAATATATCCGTACCTAAAACCTGGGATGATATTTATACCCTGCTCCCAAAGCTGCAGAACAATTACATGAGCATCGGGCTTCCAAATATTGAGGAGAACAATATTGACCTGTTCCTGACCCTTTTGTACCAAAACAACGGCAGCGTTTATAACAAAGAAATGAACCGCAGCATGCTGGATTCCGAAGAGGCATTAGGTGCATTCAAAAAGTTTACGGATTTCTATACCAAATATAAGGTAAGCAAAAAGATTAACCACCTGAATTGCTTCAGAACAGGTGAAACCCCCATAGTTATCATGCCGTACACCTTTTATGCACAGCTTCAGGCTGCAGCCCCTGAGATAAAGGGATTGTGGGGCTTTGGAGCGGTGCCCGGCACGTTAGCCGAGGACGGCAGCGTCAATAATACTGTTTCCGGCTCAGCTACCGGCTGTGTAATCTTCAGCAACAGCAAAAAAGAAAAAACCGCCTGGGAATTTTTGAAATGGTGGACAGATACCAATGCCCAGGTGAATTTCGGACGGGAGATTGAAAGCATCCAGGGTGCCTCAGGACGGTATCCGACTTCTAATTCCGAGGCGCTGCAAATGCTTCCGTGGTCAAATGAGGAACTCGCTGTGATTTTAAATCAGAGCAAAATTTCAAAGTCCATGCCTGAAGTACCCGGTGGATATATGACCAGCCGATACATTGTCAGCAGTTCCATGCTGGTAATCAACAACGGAATGCCGTCAAGGGAAACCATGATGGACTACAACAAGATGATCAACGACGAAATAGCCACCATGCGCAGAAAATTCGGATTGTCTTGAATCCAGGTTTAAACGGGATGCTTATATGAATCAATATCTTGTATAACCATCTAGTCTGGGCAAATTTAAGCCCGAAAGGATGAACTAAAAGATGAAGTCTTCAAGCAATAATCAGATACGCTACCTGAAAAGGAATTATCAGGGCTATCTGCTTATGATTCCTTACTTAGCTGTTTTCATTATTTTCACTGTGTACCCTGTTATAACGTCGGTGGTGCTCAGCTTTACTACATACAATGTTTTTCAGAGCCCGATATTTATCGGTTTTGATAATTATGTTCAGCTGTTTTTCACCGACTCGATTTTTCCCACAGCAATGCAGAATACCTTCCTTATCGCCATTGTGGTGGGCCCGTTAAGCTACTTTTTAAGCTTGTTTCTGGCCTGGATGGTAAATGAGTTTGAAAATCCGTGGCGCACACTTCTTACAGTAATATTTTATGCCCCGACCCTGTCCAACTCGGTTTTTACCATTTGGATGATTGTGTTTGACGGCGATATCTACGGATTTTTAAACAGCTTTTTGCTGAAACTCGGTTTTATCGAAGACCCAATCCAATGGCGGACGAACCCACAATATATGATGATGGTTGTTATAGTGGTTCAGTTATGGGTAAGCCTTGGAACCTCGTTTTTGACCCTGCGGGCCGGATTTAATACGGTTGACAGGCAGTATTACGAGGCGGCCGCAATTGACGGGATAAAGAACCGTTTTCAGGAGCTTTGGTTTATAACCCTTCCAATGATGGCGCCCCACCTTATGCTCTCCGCCGTACTCGCCATCACTAACACATTTACTTCCGCAAACGTCGCAACGGTTATGACAGGTTTCCCCTCGGTAAACTATGCAACCCACACCATCATGCACCATTTGCAGGATTACGGTACAATCCGTTATGAAAGGGGCTATGCCTCAGCGATTGCGACCGTATTGTTCCTGTTCTCGCTGCTGTTCAACAAGTTTGCGCAGAAACTAATCAGCCGCATTGGTAAGTAAATTTGCAAGAGGAATGAAGCAAATGCAAAAAACAAAAACTTTAAAAGCATTGCGGCGCGTGAAGAAATCAAGAAAACTAAACCGCAGCCGTGCCGGAAATATCTTAATGTTTCTTTTTCTTATAGGCTTTGCCGTATACAGCGCCCTGCCGCTGGTGCTGATTGTACTTCAATCTATAAAGCCTATCAATGAGTTGTTTGTCTATCCGCCTAAATTCTATGTAATTAACCCCACGCTGAATAATTTCAAGCAATTGTCGTCCCTTATGTCCACAACATGGATACCGTTTTCACGCTACGTATTCAACAGCCTGTTTATTTCTGTGATTGGTACGGTTGGACATATTGTTGTGGCTTCAATGTGCGCGTTTCCTTTGGCAAAACTGAATTTAAAAGGCGGAAACTTCATATTTCAGGTGATTGTTCTGTCCCTAATGTTCGCGCCTTCCGTATCTGATATTGTAAACTATCAGACGATGTCAAACCTTGGTTTGCTGGACACTTATCTGGCGATACTGGTACCCGCTTTGGGGTCAAGCCTGGGACTTTACATTATGAAGCAGTTTATGTCCCAAATCCCTGATTCGCTGATAGAATCTGCGAGCATTGACGGTGCAAGTACATTCCGTATTTTCTGGAAGATTATTATGCCAAACGTAAAACCTGCATGGCTTACTTTGGCTATCTTCTCATTCCAGAACCTGTGGAACAACGCCAACACTACATACATTTACAGCGAACCTCTTAAATCCCTCCCGTATGCGTTGAATCAGATTGTCAGCGGCGGAATAATCCGTGCAGGTGCTGGTGCCGCTGTCAGCGTAATTTTGTTGATAGTTCCCATGGCACTGTTTATTTTGACACAAAGCAGGATTATTGAAACAATGTCAACTTCGGGTATGAAAGAGTGAGTTTTGTGTGAAAAGGAAAAAGCTTATGAAAAAGATTTTAGCGTCGGCTGTGTTATGCCTGCTATTTTGCAGCTGGGCTTTCGGTGTATCGGCATTTGTTCCATACGATACATATACATACTCCACCAGAACCGGAAGTGTGGAAGCCCTGTATTCTCCAACAGCATATTATCCTGACTTTGTCATTGACAAATCTCTGATAGGGATACCGCTTGTTACCCCGACTTGCATCTGCTTTGACAAAGAGGGGAATATGTATATCACCGATAACTCCGCCAACCGGCTGATAGTGTTGAATCCTGATTTTTCATTGAAGGCAAATCTGGATACGTTTGAAACCGAAGATGGAATGTTTGAATTTCTCGGTGGTCCGGAAGGTGTTTTTGTTACCGATGATATGGAAATATACCTCTGCGATACTAAGCAAAAGCGGATTCTGGTTTTGGATCAGAAGTACAACATTATCCGCAAATACGAAAACATTAAACCCGTAGGGGTTGAAAATGATGAGGATTATTCGTTCATGCCCACCAGGATTGTGGTGGACAGCTCCAAAAATATGTATGTACTGGTTCAGAACGAATATCAGGGCATCATGCAGATTGATCAGAACGGAAAGTTTATATCCTTTCTTGGAAGCAATAAGGTTACCTATGACCCTATAACCAAGCTGTGGAAAAAAATCATGACCAAGGAACAGAAAAAGCAGCTGATACAGTTCCTTCCGGTAGAATACACAAATTTAACCATGGACCATGAAGGTTTCATCTACACCGCATCAAAGGCGGATAACAGCTCCCCGATTAAACGACTGAACCTTGCCGGTAAGGATGTTTTAATCCGCAACGGTTATGTGGACATGGTAGGCGATGTTAAGACAAGCAAAACCACAGAAAAAGTTGAATCCCTGATTGCAGGTGTAGATAGTGACGAGAACGGGCAGGTATATGCCCTGGATTCAAACGGGGGGCGGATATTCGTTTACAACAGCGAAGGTTTCCTGCTTTATGCTTTCGGAAGTATAGGCAATCAAATTGGAAGTTTCATCACCCCCTCGGATATAAAGGTAAATAACGGCCTGATTTTTGTGGCTGACCAGGGTACTGCAAGGATTACGGTTTTCCGCAGAACCGAGTATGCAGATTTGGTGACAAAGGCAAACGACCTTTATTATAAAGGTCAGTACGAAGAAAGTGTAAATCTTTGGAAACAGGTAATCGAGCGCAATGCCAATTTCGAGCTGGCTTATGCTCAGATCGGCAAGGTTTATTTGAGGGAAAACCGATATAAGGAAGCCATGGAATATTTCAAACTTGGAAATTTCCGCGGAGATAAAATAACCAACACCACCGGTTACAACAAGGCTTTTATTGAATACCGCCGGATTCAGGCATCCAAACTGCTCGGCCCCTTTGTAATTGTTATTGTAGTTCTTTACATAGGATACTCCTTTTACAAATCCAGAAGAAAGCGAACCGGTAAGGCTGCCAATTTGCAAAGATAGGGTCAGCGTTTTTGAGAGGTTTGAGGTTATGAAACAAAAAATTAAATTTGCATTTCATATTTTATTCCATCCCTTTGACGGGTTTTGGGACATGAAGCATGAACGAAAAGGCGATTTGTATGTATCCCTTGGGATTATGCTGATGGTAATTGTATCCAATATATTTTCCCGTCAGGCTACCGCCTTCCTTTTCAATCCCCAGAAATACGCAAACCTTGATGTTGTATTTGAAATCAACAAGGTATTGATACTGTTCTTATTGTTCTGCGTATCCAACTGGTCAATCACCACTCTAATGGGGGGAGAAGGAACTTTTAAAGATATTGTAATGACTACAGGATATGCCTGCCTGCCGCTTGTAATTATTCCTATCCCTGTTGCCATTATTTCGAATCTGTCTTCATATTACGAACAGGTGTATCTGACAACGGCAAATTCGGTTGCAACCCTGTGGTTTTTCGCCCTGCTTTTTGCAGGAATTATGACCATCCATAATTATTCCATCGGGAAGATGCTTGGTACCATTGTAATTACACTTGTTGCTATGGCGGCACTGCTGTTTATCTGCCTGCTGTTTTTCAACCTTTTCAGCCAGCTCATCGGCTTTGTTTATTCCATATATAAAGAGATAGCATTAAGGACCTAGTCCTTATTACGGACCTAGTCCTTATTACGTATTTTCCGGAAAGGCAGGAGATTTTATGAAGCATATAAGAGCAGTGCTCTGTTGCTTTTTGTGTGGAATCATAATTCTGTCAATGTCCAGCTGCGGCATTAGCGCGCCGGAGATTGACACAAAACATTATAAAACAAATACTTCGGTGAACTTTACAAAATATAAGGACGCAAATTTTGAACCTGTACCTGTCAACGAGGTTGACCAGCAGTATTTGAATGATTACGAATTCGTCTGCGAAAATAAATTCCTTGCCCTTTATCTTCAGCGGGAAACCGCTGCGGTGGCAGTAGCGGACAAAAGAACCGGCGATGTTTGGTATACCAACCATCCCGAAATTAAGGATGACAGTGAAATAAGCGAGGATACAAAACAGCTGTTTTATTCGCAGCTTTATGTAGAATACCTCGATAATCCGAACTTCAAGCAGATAGACAGCTATTCCACAAGCGTAAAGGATAATATGTTTTCAATCGAAACATCTGATAAAGGAATTACTGTTACCTATCGCTTCAAGGATACAAGAACAGCCAACATTCGCAAAAATCGCGAATATCTGTTTGAAATCACCCTGCAGTATACCCTGCAGAATGAATCCATGATTGTTACCCTGCCCAGTAAAGGGATGTCTTATGACAGCGATATGCCGCCGCTGGCTATCCATGTATTGCCCCACTTCGGCGGAGCACCCTCAAAGGAGGACGGATACCTGTTTATCCCCGACGGCAGCGGTGCTTTGATTGAATTCAACAGCGATACTTACTCCGTTTCCAGCTATACAGGCTCTGTCTACGGGCCTGACGAAACCAACGAGGTTAAAACCAAGTCCTCATATGCCTTGCCGGTATATATGCCGGTCTTTGGCGTGAAACAGGCATCCAAAAGCTTTCTTGCCATTATCGAGGATAGTGCGGCATTTGCAAACATAAGGGCAAACCGTGCAGGTCCATACAGCTCGTATAACGAGGTATATTCCAGCTTCAATGTCCATGCATACCAGAATATTTCAATCGGTGGAATGTCCACAGCCACCAAACTGATTGGCATACAGGATTCCCCATACCAGGGTGATATACAAATCCGGTACGCTTTCCTGGAACCCGACAGTACCTATGTCGATATGGCGGATTACTACCGCAGCTATATGCTGGATAAGAATAATGCAGAAAAAATCAAAACTGCTGAATCAGTACCAATGCATGTGGAATTTATCGGCGCAATTGACAAGACAAAATCAACCCTGGGCTTCCAGTATAACGGAATTGAAACCCTTACTACTGCAACCCAGGCTTCAGAAATCCTTCAGGATTTGAAAAATTCAGGCATCAAAAACATCTCAGCAAACTACTCTGGTTGGTTTAATGGTGGTCTGAAACAGCAGCTTGCCACCAGAATAAAAGTTGAAAAGGCCATCGGTGGGAAAAAGGGCCTTACAACCCTTATGGATTTCGCCAATAAATCCGACATTCCGCTTTACTTTTCAATCAACCTGCTGACCACTCCGCCGCGTTCCAAAGGTTTCAACAAGTTCACAATGTCAGTCAGGCAGATTGACCAGAGGGACGCAAAGAAGTATACATACGACTATGTTACAAAAGAAGGAATCAGTTACTCCAGCATCCTGAATCCGGGTGTGCTGCAGCCCATACTCGACCGGTTCGGGAAAAAGGCATCAAAAATGGGTATAACAAGGCTGGATATTCAGGATATTGGAAGCAATGTATTTGCGGATTATACCGAGGGAAAGATAATTGACCGTGAAACCACCGTCAACATTTACAGGGAACTTTTAAAGAAGCAAAGCGGCGAATATCAGTCGCTTATGACACATGGCGGCTTTGCATATACCTTTCCTTATGTGGATATTGTGGTAGACGCTCCTTTTTCGGACAGCGGTTTTGATATGGTAGACAGGCCCGTACCGTTTTATCAGATTGTCTATCATGGTTATGTGCAGTATTCGGGTTCTCCTTTGAATCTTTCCTATGATTTTACCGCCGATATGTTAAGGCTGATTGAATACGGCGGCTCGCCATACTATCAGGTAATGGCAGGCAAAAGCTCATCCATAATGGGCACCGATTACAGCTACCTGTGCAGCAATACCTACGATAACTGGAAGGATAAGATAAAAGAAACGTATTCAAAAATCAACCAGGTTCTGGCTCCTTCCATCGGTCAGACAATCGTTGATCATAAAAAGATTCAAGACGATGTGTTTATGACCAAATACGAAAACGGATACAAGGTATATGTAAATTATTCGGATAAAGATGTTTCTGCAGATGGACAGACCATCCCTGCCCGTAATTTTTCAGCCAGTTGGGAGGTGCAACCTTGAAACGCAGACTAACCCTTACGCAAAAAAAGGCATTGTTGGGATATGTCTATACGGCGCCATGGATTATCGGATTTATTTTCCTTTTCATTTCGCCGATTATCAAAACTGCTATTTACAGTTTTCACTCCTTTGACAAAGTAACCCTCGAACCAACCTTTATCGGATGGACGAATTTCCGCTATGCCTTTACGGGCGACGCCAAGTTTCCGCAGGTGCTGGTGGAATCCCTTTCAAATCTGACTGAGGTTCCCCTTATCCTGATATTCTCTTATTTCGTAGCTATTCTGCTCCGGAAAGATTTTCCAGGCAGCGCCTTTGTCAAGATGATATTCTTCCTGACTGTAATTTTGTCATCAGACCTGTTTTTGCGGATGCAGTCCTCGGTTGCATCGGTTAACAACGCACAGATTAATGCATCCATGCAGGAAACCCAGGAGCTTTTTACAGCCTTGCAGGCGGTGGATTTGAGCAAGTACTTTTATTCCATTGGCGTACCCAATGAATGGTTTGATTTTATCAACAATGCCATCAGCAATATATTCTTCATAATGATCAGATCCGGTGTTCAGATTTTTATTTTCCTTGCTGCCCTTCATAATATCCCGTCATCAATGTATGAGGCGGCCAGCATGGAAGGCTCAACGGCCTGGGAAACTTTTTGGCTTATTACATTCCCCATGACAAGCCCGATAATACTCATCAACTGCATTTATACAATCATTGACTCCTTCGGGTCGTATTTGAATCCTGTGGTTACTTACATCAATTCAATCGCCTTCAAGCAGTTTGAATTCGGATATTCATCGGCTATGTCCTGGATTTATTTCTTATGTATCGCAGTAATTATTGCAATTATTTATCTGTTATTCCGGAAAAAGATTTTCTACCAGACCTAATGGAATAAACGGATAAACGCAGGAGGGATAACAGATGCCTAGCATATCAACCCAATTAAATGACAGAACAAAATCCAAAATTAAAAAAACTGCGAAAAAAGCTGCGATGGGTACCATCAAAGCGGTTTTCCTCATCGGTTTTTGTTTTGTAATAATCTATCCGGTGCTCATGATGATTTCCAAAGCGTTTATGGAGCGCAGGGATATATTTGACAATACTGTCATTTTGGTTTTGAAGCATTTTACTCTTCAAAACTTTGAAATTGCAATAATGCTGACAGATTTTTGGAATACCCTTGTAAATACTTTAACCCTGTCCGCTATTGTAACAGTACTTGAAACCGTATCCTGCCTGGTTATAGCCTATGGCCTGGCACGGTTTGAGTTTAAACTCAGGGGTTTAATCCTGGGACTTGTGGTTTTTACAATCATCGTTCCACCCCAGTTGATTTTGACACCAATGTATGTTCAGTTCAGCAATTATAACCCCTTTGGAATTATGAAACTGATTTTTGGGGGTTCCCTGAATCTGATTGACACATATATTCCTTTTGGACTTCTTGCGGCTACAGGCATGGGAGTAAAAAACGGGTTGTTCATACTGATTTTTTTCCAGTTGTTCAGGAATATGCCTAAGGAACTGGAGGAGGCAGCCCATATTGACGGCGCCGGTTCCTTTGCCACATTTATCAAAATCATGGTGCCCAACGCGGTTACATCCATTGTTACTGTAGTGCTGTTCGGGTTCATGTGGCAGTACAACGATATAAATTACTCATCTTCATTCCTGAGAAACAAAAACGTTTTTTCAAGCGTGTACTACAATCTGGAACGCTTTACGCTGGAAGTATATGATTTGTTAGGCGTCTCTCAATATGACATGACGATGACAATGTATATACCTTTGGTCAAAAGCGCAGGCGTGCTCCTGTTTTTAGCGCCGTTGCTTCTTGTGTTCCTGTTCTGTCAGCGCTACTTTGTGGAAAGCATTGAGCGCGTGGGTATAGTTGGATAAATCTAAAGTTGAAGGAAGGTAACAATGCAACCGAAAGAATTTTTTATCAAGGATTTTGGAGCGCTGGGTGACGGCGTTACCAACGATGGATTCGCAATATGCGAGGCAGTCCGTGCAGCTATTGAATATGGCAAACCTGCTGTTATTAATTTTGACAAGGCGGTTTACCGTATTGCGGATATTCCTCAGGAAAACAACCGGCGCTGCCTGTTTTCCCTTAACAATGTCAGGGATTTATCTATCAAAGGAAACGGCGCTACCCTGTTGTTCAAAGGGGCTATCAAGCTGATGTCCATGGAAAACTGCACAAACTGCAGCCTGGACGGTTTTATAATCGACTATTCGCCGAAGCCTTTTGTTCTGGGAATAGTAACCGATTTTAGCGTTGAGGATTGCTATATCGATTTTGATACCAACGGCGATTTGGGGTTTGAATCTGATGTATATTTGCCAAAGCCGCCATGTTTCGGCTTCCCGAACAGGAGTGATATCCGATACCACTACTCCTTTGTGCGTTTTGAGCGGGTTGCTGAAAACAAATACAGGCTTAATATCCACGAAAAGTCCAGGGACCGCATTGAAAAGGTGAAAGTAGGGGATGAGTTCATCCTGCCCTATATCCCCTGCAGCCATTACGCCGGCGGAGCCTGCACCATTTATAACAACGATGGTTTTACCATCTCAAATCTCCGGTTCTACAGCCATCCGGAATTCGGGTTTGATGTCCGCTGCAACCGCGGCAATATGCTGTTCGACAGGATTGTCCTAAAGCAGGAAGAGGGCAGCCCGTTCCATCTGATTTCCTGGCGCGACTGCTTCCATGTAAAGGATAATGTATCCCCGGTTATCTGGGACAACTGCTATATTGGGCCTATCGGTGATGACGCATATAACTTGTCCTGTGTACATTTGGATGTAACAAATGTATCGGGCGACGGAAAAACAATTGAATGTCTGCCGGCGGAAAAAGGCAAAACACGGGATATTGAAATCGGCGACGAATTTATAGCCTACGATTTGCAAACCGGCAAGTATATCGGGGAGGGCCATGTCGCCCGCGTTTATGACCGGGATGATTGCGTACAGTTTGATTCTGATGTCGAACTTGAGAAATTGGGTAAAGGGATGCAGATATCATTCTACAAATACGCAAATCCGGGGTTTGTAGTTAAAAACTCCTACATTGAAGGTACGGTTCGCGCCCGCAGCATGGGAACCTTTGAAAACTGCGAATTCAATGTTTTCTGGGTGTATGTGGAAAATGAGCATTTTGTAGAGGGGCCTATCCCGAAAAACCTTACCTTCAAAAACTGCACATTTACCACACCGTATGATGATTCAGCAAAAATATTCCGTGTAGGAACCATTGGCAAGAACGGGTTAAAGAACTGTGAATATAAATGCAGAAACATCCGCCTTGAAAACTGCAAATTCCTCAAAGGCCAGATTGAGTTGGAAGACGGAAACGAGCTAATCATAACAGATTGAAAGAAGGTTTGAATTATATGAATAAGCTCTCTTTAAAAATGAGAATACTCCCGCTGATTTGCGCTTTTCTGTTGATCTTTAGTGTGGCAGGCTGCACGGGCAAAACAACCGATTCATCCGCTGATGAAAACAGCAGCACCACTACAAATGATGAGAGTGAGCAGACAACGGGTTCAGAGGAGGAAACCACCTCCGGCTCTGAAGGCAGCACAAGCCCTGTGTCTGACGGCACGACTTCAGCTCCCGGGAAAACACAGGCCGGAACCACGAAAAAACCCGGCTCTGCAACAACCGGCAAAAATACAACCACTTCCGGAAAAAACAACTCCACGCCAACGGTTACCAAAACAAAGACATTCCGTGTAGAGGATTTCGGCGCAAAAGGTGACGGGGTTCATGACGATGGCCCTGCCATCTCAAAGGCAATCATAGAGGCAGGCAAGGACAAAAGCGCTGAAAAGATTGTCCAGTTCAAAGCAAATGCTACATACCGCATAGCTTCGGCGCCTGAAACCAACAGCTTTAAGCGTGTTATGAATGTTATCGGTGCGGAAAATGTAAAAATCCGCGGCAACAATACCAAACTGCTGATGAAAGCTCCATACCGTGTGGCTTACATCTATGAAAGCAAGAATATCGAATTCTCCGGCTTTATTATTGACTATGACCCCAAACCCTTTGTTTCTGCAACCGTCAAAGAGGTAAATGTAAGCAAGTCATATATAGATTTTGAATGCAAGCATGATTTGGGCTTTACCGGAACAGTAAATCCTCCTTCACCTTACTTTGCTTTCCGCAACAGGAAAGATGAAAGGCTGCATTTCAATATCACCAGCATGACCAAAATGTCAAACAATACTTACCGCTTTTACATGGCTGACCCGGCACGTGTGCAAAGAGCGGTGGTAGGCGAAAGCTTTATTCTGCCGGTATACGGTTCATCGCATAATATTGGCGGTATCTTCACATTGGAGCAAACCGAAAACTGCGAAGTTAAAAATGTTACTGTCTATTCCATGCCGGACTTCGGTTTCGGGCTTCGTGAAAACTCCGGTACCATCAGGTTTACCAACGTTCAAATCAAGCCTGAACCGGGTTCTGATGTCTATCTTGCTTCATGGCGCGATGGTTTCCATATTAAAGATAACTACGGCAAGCTTATCTGGGATAACTGTTACATAGGCCCCCTTGGAGACGATGCTTTCAACCTTTCTTCGGTTATTTGCAACGTTGACTTCTATAACGCTGATACCAGAGTGGTTAATATGACCCCTGCCGAGGGCAGTACAGTAAGAAACGGCATTAAAGTAGGGGATGAACTGGTAGCGTATAACATGACTACCGGAGATTATTATGGCATAGCCAAAGTTGAGAAGGTATTGTCCAACACCAATTCAATCAATATCCGGATTGACCGCAGTCTGCCAATTGTAAAAGGCTGCCAAATTGGCCTATACAGCTTTAACAAGGATTTTGTGGTTAAAAACAGCTACATTGAAGGGACAGTAAGGGTGCGTTCAACCGGTACTTTTGAAAACTGTGAATTTAACGTTTTCTGGGTGCGTGTTGAGAATGAAAGCTATGTTGAAGGCCCGGTGCCGAAAGACATTTTATTCAAAAACTGCACATTCAAAACTCCCTACACAAACAACCCCGTTATCTTCCATGTCGGAACATTGCTGAAGACCGGACTTGGAGGAATGCCGAAATATAAATGTAAAAATATAGTTCTTCAGAACTGTAATTTTGTAAACGGCCGCTATAATGCTGATAGTGGTAACGAACTGATTATTAAATGACTTTAGGTGAAAGGCGGATTTTATACATGGCCTTTAGCGGCAATTGTTATTATATTGACTTGAAAGGGGATGATGCAAACATTGGAACCAGCCCTGATGCCCCTTTCCGTTCCTTTGCACCTCTGAAGAACATAAAACTTGGACCAAATGACAAGGTGTTTTTAAAACGAGGTTGCACATGGAATGAGGAGCTTTTCCTCGAAGGTCAGGGTACACCCGATGGTTTTATCGAGGTAACAGCCTATGGAGAAGGGGACAGGCCGAAAATCCAGCGCAGTGGTCATATATCCGAACGTTGCATCCGCATTAATAATGCATCCTACTTTAAAATGAGCAGTATTGAGGTATGCAATGCGGGAGCGGGTATAGTCCTGTTCTATGACCACAGCTATCACAATAAATCTGTTTATCTCGATGATATAGTAGCACACGACTTTTTTGGGATTTATCGTGCAAGCGGAGAGAGCAGCTCAATCGAGGAATGGAAAAGCTACCGGAGCCCTGACCGTGTGGGGTTCTCTCTGGGGATTTGCGTAACCGGCAACGATTCCACTCCCTACAACGATGAGTGTGTTTTATCGGATTTCAGGGTTACAAATACCACAATTTATAAAACCGGCGGCGGTATAGGCCTGGATTGGTGCGACCACAGATGCTGCGACGGAAGTATGGCAAACCACAATAAATTCCAGGATGTTTTGTTTGAAAACTTACATCTGTACGATAACGATGTTCCCGACGTTTCCCTTACCAGCATGTTTTTGCAGTGTGTTACCAACGCTATTGTTAAGAATGTGGTTATTGACAAAGGGGCGGGCGGCGCTCCCTGGGGAACTGCTGCCATCCACCTGCAGCTTGCTAAGAATGTGCATTTGGAAAATGTGACAATATTAAACATGCCCCATACTGGAGTTAGTGACCAGTGTGGCATTGATTTTGAGGCGGATGTGGATAACTGCAGCATCATAAACTGCACCTTCATGAACAACGCAGGGGCTGCCATTGAGTTTTTGGCGAACTTCGACTGCAGCCCCGACGCCGTCAGCCGCAACATACTTATCAAAGGCTGCAAGTTTTTCAACAACAATTATATGAAGATGTATACCAACCCCAGCCAAATCCTGGTGCAGAACTGGCAGAAGGACAACCGTCCAACCGGATGGATTGTTGACTGCGAATATTTAAATCCGGAAGAAGTAGTATTCCTGGGCGGGGACGGGTTTACAGACGGATTCGTTACACACAACAACACCGAGATAACGAGGGATATATATGAAGAAAATGCATATCATCTCCAACTCCCATCTAGATCGAGAGCATAGGCATGAATTCCAGGAAACACGCCTGATGATGGTGGAAATGCTGGACAGGGTCATAAATATAATGGAAAATGATGATCGCTACCGGTATTTTACCCTGGACGGGCAGGCGATTGTTTTGGAAGATTACCTGGAACTTCGCCCACATATGCGCGAAAGGTTAAAGAAATTGATAGAAGACGGCCGGATTGTCATTGGCCCGTGGTACAGCCTGGTGGACTGCTATTCTGTAAATCCTGAAAGCATTGTTCGAAACCTCCTTATCGGAGACCGGGTGTGCAAAGAGTATGGAAAACCCATGAAAGTGGGTTATTCCATATTCTCCTTCGGGCAAATGGCGCAGCTGCCCCAGGTTTATGCCGGATTTGGGATAGACAATATCGTTTTCTATAAAGGCGCAAGCAGCAAGGTATTCCCCAACAGCGAATTTTACTGGACTGCCCCGGACGGCTCCAAAGCTTTTACCACACGCCTTGGCCGGGAAAAGCGCTGGAACTTTTTCTTCGATTTCGATATCCCGGTAATCCTTGGCGGAAACGCTAAAAAACCGGGATGGCAGAGCAAATTCACCGACCCGGTGAAGCTGTGCCATATGGTGGATTCAAGCTTTTCAAAAGAATACGCCACCGAACTGGAACCGGATATCAGAATCCGGGAAGAGGAAATTGACAATGCGCTGAAAACAGTTATCACCCTGTTGGATGAGACTTTAGCGCCAAACACCCTTGTTGCCTTTGACGGAACGGATTTCACTTCACCGCTGAAAGAAATCCCCGATGTCATTGAAATGATCAATGAGAGGTACAAGGGCGAAATTGAGCTGATTCACAGCACTCCGGAGATTTATTTTGATGAGGTCAAGAAAGACATTGACCCCGCAAAGCTTGTCGACTATACCGGAGAAATGCGCTTCGGTCCGGTAAGCCATGTCCACAGCGAGACCATGGGCACCAATACCGAAATCAAGCAAAGCATCTGGCGCGCTGAAAACACAATAATAAATATTCTGGAACCCCTGTCGGCGATTGTTGCCGCTAATGGCGGAACGGTTGACAAGGCAACCCATCTGGTTCTCTGGAAATACTTGCTGGCAACCCATGCCCACGATTCAATCCACGGTTCCGGTGACCCGAAAATAAAGACCGATAACCTTTTCCGCCTGCAGCAGGTGCAAAGCCTTGCAAACAGTCTTGTGCGCCGTACTGTAAATCAGTTGTGCAGCCAAATCCGTTTTAAAGACGATCGGGACGACATCCGGTTGGTTGTAATCAATACAACGCCTTATCCGCGCCGTGATGTTGCAAAAATTGTGCTGGATTTGCCAAAGGACGAATTGGTTGAAGATTTCTGGATTTATGACGATCAGGGGAACGAAGTCCCGTATTATCAACTGTCCAAAAAATCCTTCAATCTTGCTTCCATCCACAGCACCAACCGCCCGAAATCCGTATACTCTGACCGTTATGAGCTGCAGCTTGATTTGCCCGAAATTCCGGCAATGGGTTATACAACATTAACAGTAAAGCGGAAAAAAGGCAGCGATGCCACTTCAACCAATCCTTTCCCGGTTGGCATATTCCCCTTCAACCCGATTGCAAAATCTGGCAATGTGCTTGATAACGGGCTGCTTCGCGTAACTCTGAACAGCGGCAGTATTGATGTTTATGACTACCGAACCGGGTTGCATGCAAAGGAACTGAACGCCTTTACGGATACCGGCTGTTCAGGTGATTTCTGGGTACACAGGGAACCCTATTACAACCGTATAATCACATCCAAAGGCGCCCCGACCCAGATAGAACTCATCGAAAACAGCAGTTTGAGCGCAACTTACCGCATGACATGCACATTGCAGATTCCTGCAGGGCTTAACGAAGACAAATCCGCCCGGCTGGAGCAGACATATGAGACAAAGATTATCACCGATATTACATTAAAGAAGGGCAGCACCCGTATAGATTTCAAGACCAGGCTGGAAAACCGATGCAAAGACCATATGTTAACCGTATCCTTCCCGACTGGAATTAAGGCGGAAAAGTCGGTTTGGGAAGCACCTTTTGAACTTCGGGAGCGGGATGTTGACAAGTTTACCAATGACCGGCTGAAAAAAGGCCCCGAACTTGAAAGGAACGCAATGCAGGGGTTTGTGGATGTCAGAAATGACAACTGCGGCGTGTCGCTGTTCAGCAAGGGTATCCGGGAAGTTGGTACCACAAGCGACAATCAGGCAATTATCAACCTCACCCTGTTCAGAGCTGTTTCCAGCACTTTCCCGATTCACAACGACCTGCTCATCAGTTTTGAAAATGAGCCGAGCCAGTGCCTGGGCAAGCAGGAATTTGAATACTCCGTATACTTCCATGGCGCTGAAGATGACGTATTTATGCTGAGCAGGTTATATCAGACAGATATGCTGATTGCCGAAGTAGGAGCGGGACAGCAGGGCGAGCGCGCGACTACCGACAGCCTGTTTACTCTGACAGATAAGCGGACCGCTGTAAGCTGTGTCAAATTGGCTCAGGATACAGAACAGCTTTGCATTCGGATTTATAATCCCACCGGGGAAAAATATCCGGAAACAATTCGTTTTGCAAAAGAAGTGAAATCAGCATATCTTGCCAATATGAATGAAGAGAGGCAATGCAATCTGAACGTGCAGGATAATTCGGTTGTATTGGAGATGCATCCCTTTAAAATCACAACCTTAATGATAGAATTGTCCTAGACAACTAAGACCGGAACTGTTATAATAACTGTTATAATAATGGAATATATTACATGTATAAGCGTCAATGAAAATTGACGCTTATACAATTTAGTGGGTGAATTTTATGAGTATTGTAGACTATCACGTGCACTATTATTTGGATAAATGTGCATCTTCCGATATGACCCTTCCCAATATAGACGATTGTTCGAACAAATTGGGGATTAAAGAGGTTGCAGTTTTAAAGCATTACAGCCATTGCATGCCAAACGGAGAGGATGACTGGGCCAACTGGCATAAAATCAAGCCTGAACAGTTTGAACGGTATTTGGATGAAGTCCGCTCGTATAAAAGCCGGTTCGGCATCATTTTCAGGACGGGAGTTGAAACCGAACTGCTGAATACAAAGGGGGACATCAACATCCCGCCTGAGGCGCAGGATAGAATAGATATGGTTGCCCTTAGCATGCACCATATGATTGATATGCCAAAACTGCCCCTTGATGCAACCCATTACCCTCCACATTGTTCAGAAGGAGACCCGTGGATCATGGAATGGGATAAAAAGGTGCGGGATTTAGGGGCCGAATACTTTGTTGAATCCATAGTTGAGGCAAACTGCAACGCAATTAAAAGGTTTCCTAAAGTCAAAACCCTTTCCCACCTTAATGATGGTTTGTATATGCTGCGGGATTACAGGGTGCCTGTTGAGGAAATCCCGGATGATACGCTTGTTGAACTGATGGAACCTCTCATGAAATGCATGGCTGAAAATGATGTTTTATGGGAAATTGGGGGCCAGAAAATCTATCGCTACGCCGTCCTGAACAGGGCAAAGGAATTGGGGGTAAAATTTGTTCCCACCGGCGATGCGCATTTTTTGGGGAACGGGCCGTGCCTCAACTTTTCAGACCATATATCATTACAAAAGTTAATGGACGAGATGGGCTTGCCAAATGGATTTATAAAATTTTAACAGAAAGGTGATTTTAATGTCAGAAATCGAGAAAAATACTGTGGAGTCAAAAAATCAGCTTGATGTAAACCGTTATGTTACATATGAAAATGAAAACGGCTCAGGACTTCGGTTCATGTTTGTAGGTAACTCAATAACCCTCCATGGCCCCAAAAGCGATATAGGCTGGAGCGGGAATTGGGGAATGGCGGCATCTTCCAAAGAAAAAGATTATGTCCATATATTAATCAGGAAAATACAAGCTGTTACTCCCGACCCATCCTTTTGCATTTGCCAGGCGGCGGAATGGGAAAGAAATTACATCAATGGCAAGTCTGTTTATAATTTTTATCAAAAAGCCAGGGATTACAAACCCAATGTAATTATTATGCGCATTGTAGAAAACTGCCCTGCTTTAAAGCCCGGTGATTTTGAAATCTTTAAAAAAGAATATGCTGATTTTTTAGATTATTTGAAATCGGATACTGACGCAAAAGTAATTTTAACTACCGGATTTTGGCGCCATTCTGCCGATGACGCTATTCGCGAGGTTGCAGGGGATTATAATTTTGAACTTTGCGAACTGGGCGACCTTGGTGAAAAGAGTGAGATGCGCGCAGATGGGCTTTTTGAACATAGTGGCGTAGCTCATCATCCCGGCGATAAGGGGATGCAGGCTATAGCAGAGAGGATTTTTGAAAAAATATTTTAAGTTATTTAAAGTGTAAAACCAGAGCATAAAAGTCCTGAAACCATGCACTATGCAAATTTCATGACTTTTCCTTTGTCGCTGAAATTCTGAATATAAATGTCAGCCATGGAACACAACTTCCAATTGCACGAATTTATTTTATGATTTCTAGTGGTTAATATTGCAGCAAACGGGTAATATGGTGTAGACTAGAAATAAATTTTGGAAGGAGAAGTATAGTATGATTGGAGAATGTAAATTCAACACTCTGGGACTTATGCTTGACTGTTCCCGCAATGCGGTTATGACTGTTAATGAGCTTAAAAGATTCATCGAACTGTTAAGCAAACTCGGATATAACCAATTCATGCTTTATACCGAGGACACTTACGAGGTGGACGGAGAAGAGTTTTTCGGATACTTAAGGGGAAGGTATACCCAGAAGGAACTGAAGGAATTAGACGATTTTGCGTACGAACATGGCGTTGAGCTGGTGCCATGCATACAGACCCTTGCCCATTTTACCGCCCTTGTCCGTTGGCCCAAATATGCCGCAATGAAAGATATTGATGATATACTGCTGGTTGGCGACGACAGAACATATCAGCTGATTGAAAGGATGATTTCAAGCCTTCGCAAGTGCTTTCGCACCGATAAAATACATATCGGTATGGATGAGGCGCATAATCTCGGCAAGGGAAGGTACAGGGAAATCCACGGGGAAGTGGACAGGACTGAGATACTGTTGTACCATTTGAACCGGGTCTGCGAGATTACCCAAAAATACAACTTCAAGCCCTCGATGTGCAGCGATATGTTTTACCGGCTGGCTTGCGGCGGGGAGTATTATTCCCTCTCCTCAGAGTTTGATTCCTCAATTAAAGAAAAAATTCCTGAGAACCTTTCTCTTGTTTACTGGGACTATTATCATCTTGATAAATCCTTCTATGATGGCATGATAAAAGGTCATAAGCAGTTGACGGATAATATCATCTTTGCCGGCGGGGCTTGGAAGTGGACAAGCTTTGTGCCAAACAATTCGTTTTCCATTGCCGCAAACAGGGCTGCGCTTGCATCCTGTATTGAAAACGGCGTTAAAGACGTTTTCATAACCCTGTGGGGGGACGATGGCGCAGAGTGTTCAGCCTATGCCGTGCTGCCGGCTATAGTTTCCGCTGCCTGCCTTGCCCACGGAATTGCTGAAGAAGATGAGATAAAAAGGCGATTTAAGGAGATAATCGGCTGCGATTATGATGATTTTATGTTGCTGGATTCGCCGGATAAGTATGAAGGCGTAAAGCTGGATTGTATAATAAACCCCTGCAAGTACCATCTATATAACGACTGTTTCCTGGGGATTTACGATTCTGCGGTGGAACCGGGGGATGGGGAGTTTTACGCTGGGCTGGCAAAGAAAATATCAGAAGCCGCTTTAAGGGCGAACGGGTATTCCTACATATTTGATACAATATCCAGGCTTTGCAGCGTCCTTGAGCTAAAAGCAGAAATAGGCATCAAAACCCGCAGGGTTTACAAATCAAAGGACAAAAATGCCCTGGTAGATTTAATAAAAGATTACGAGCAGATGATTGAGAGGGCCAAAGAGTTTTACAGGGCTTTCAGGAAACAATGGTATGCCGAGAACAAGGCAAACGGATTTGAAGTGCAGGATATCAGGCTTGGAGGCCTGATAATGCGGATGCAGGACTGCCATGACAGGCTTGTGGATTATTTGGATGGAAAAATCGATTCAATCCCTGAGCTTGAAGAAGAAACCCTCCAGCTGATTACCAGGAAGGGCCATGGAGGGGGGTGGGCGAATATGGTCACACCCAATGTCCTGTGATCTCCGGATTTGTTTTCGCATTATTCGCTTGTCTGGGGAGTCTCTAATACGCTTGATAAAACCTGTGTCACCAGTTTGATGACACAGGTTTTATCATAATCGTTATTTTGTTCCTTGTTTCCAGTTCAGACGAATCATATCCAGAATTCAAATAACCGTTCAAACTTAAAAAAGCTTGCTTTAATAATATCGGAGGTTAATTCGTTAGCAAAAAAATAATAGACAAGTGCAAAATTAACTATAAAGGCAAGCAGGCCGCAATAAACGAACAGCTTTTCCGCTATTTTCTTTAAATGCGAGTTGGTGCCCTTTTGATACAGAAAAAACGCGATTGCATAGGCGCCGATTAACAGCTGCCATGAATATAATCAAAAGCGTTTTGTTGCAAAAAAGTCGGGCAGGCCTGTTTTTTATAAGCAAATGTGAACCGATTAAGATCAATACGACAATTAATATGTAGTAGATGTTATGGAGTGCCAAGCTTTCACCCCGTTTCATAAGTGGATTATTATGTATTATTATTGCTTAGTGCCTGATTTTATTAAATATTCTTAATACCGGATAACGGTTGGAGCACCAAGAGTATTTTCCGCTGGATTTTGAAAAAGCGATTAAACAGGGCTGGCCAATGTTCTTAAAATAAGCTAAAATGCTATCATGGGGAATGTAATTGTAAATATGGATGGAGGGGCAAAGATGGTAAATATAGCAGATGCAGTTGAGATAATTTCATATGCAGAAGATAACGGAATTGACATTTGGCTGGACGGCGGATGGGGGGTTGATGCGCTTTTAGAAATGGAGACAAGGGAGCATAACGATATAGATTTGTTTGTAGAAAAAATTAATGGTGAAAGGTTTATAGAAATTATAAAAGAACAAGGCTTTGTTGAAATTAAAGAAGGTTATACAACATCATCCCACACAGTTTGGAAAGACGCCAAAGACAGGATAATTGATCTGCATTTGTTTGAATTTAACGAACAGGGAAATCTTGTTTTTGAGGGAGATATATAATGCTCCCCATTGTCAAGACAGTTTTTTAGCTTTTCTAAGTTAGCTCTCCTTTCTTATTTTTGTATAATCTTTACAACTGTGCACTCTGTTGGAGGATGTCAAGGGCGAGCGTAAGCGAG
>DUMT01000109.1 GCA_012839705.1 Clostridiales bacterium
AAGCCTGAACCATAAGAGTTCAGGCTTTTTTAATCAACATATTTTAAAGGAATTTCCTAATCCTGTCAGCTATCCTTATCCTGAATTCATCAACGGCGCCGAAATCCATAAGCGGGATATAAAGCTTTTCCAGTTCCCCGTGCTTTAATTTTGCTGCTTTAAACCTGCTGTATGCCTCATTCAGCAGCTGCTCCATCATCCCCTTGTCCTTTTCTATCATTTCACGCCTTTGCTCAAGCTTTTCGGGCATAAACGCCTTATCCAGGCTGATGATTTTTTCTGCTCTTTCACTGAAAGCTGTATCTGATGTAAACGCCAGATTCAAATTCAGCACGATTACCATTTCAACCCTTTCGGGATTCAACGGCTGGTGGAATATTTCCACATCATTGCCTTTAAAAACAAACTCCCTGGCAAGCAGGAGTAACAAATCGCTTTTAGCCTTTGAATCAACACCATCAAGCAAAAAGCACCGCATACCGTCATCAATGAGGGTTTCGGCAAAAGATACCCTGCCTTCGGAAGTTAACGCGGCGTGGAACAGATGCCGCTCTTTCCCAAGGCCGCCCGTTTTGGCTGCAATCCCGGCAAATTCATCCCGCAGGCTCAGCACCAGTTGGTGCCATTTCGCGGAATCCAGTGCGTATGCGGCATTTATTTCAATATCATCCTGCAAAGCCTTGGCGGACTTTAAATACTGGTACCCGCTTTCATAGCAGCATTTTTTCTCCCTGTTAATCTCAAGAATTTTATTTCTATGCCCATCAAACCCCTTTGAATCCCAAAATACGCCGAAATTGAGAATCTCGTCAACTGCGCCGGGGTTTTTCGGGTCTACCACATGCGGGGCGGTACCATCCAATATGGCCACTTTTGCCTGCTTAATAACCACCGCGTCCAGGGAATCAGGGTCAGACGAGCAGTGGTGGAATTCCACATCGCAGCCTGAATCCAGAAACTCCGTTGCAATGGATTTCATAAAGCTGCTTTTTCCAACCCCCGGCCCGCCTTTCATGCAGAATATCCTGTTCGCCTTTTCACTTTCGATGATATAATCGTAAAACGAATGAAAACCTTTATATGTGTTTCCCCCCGGAAATACCCTTCTTATTTTTCCTCTTAAAGCCATTTTATTCCCTCCATAGCACTTTACTGACATTATCTATTCTATGAAAAAATCAAGCGTATTATTGCCATGTCAGGAATAAAACGGACAAATCTCCTGTTGTTTATCACCTAACCTCGCCTAAAAAATCCTCGATTATGTAACACAGGAAATCAGGGGACAGGCTGGCTCCGGAAAGCCGTTTCGCCAGGATTTCAATATGTTCCCGCCTGGTACTTATATCAGGCACGGTAACAGTCTGATTGTCTGAAAAAACCACTCTGATTCCCCACACAGGTACATCTTTATTCAATTCCTCACAAAATAACAAATCCTCCACAGGTTCGCAGGATTCAACAAGGATTGAATCTTTAATTTTGTTTTCATGCATAGTCGCCACTCTCAGCACCGCCTACCATTTCCAATTCTTCAACAATTTAGATTATAGAGTTAATATTTTAATTGTCAAATTTTTCTTATAATAACTATGCGTTAAATTAGCGCGCATATTACAACAAGTAAAACAAAATAACATTTGAAACACCATATTTTGATTTAAAATCAAAATATTAAACTATATCTGTCTATATGTCAAATTTTATTACACTTTATTAGTAATTGTTACAATTTTTCAAGATTTGGTTTAAATTTTGTTACAATATTAACAATTACAAAATAAATGCAGGAGTTAAAACTAACTCCTGCAATTTTCATTACAAAACATCGTATTCCGCAAGTTTTTTGTACCGCTCATAGCGTTCGGCGGCAAACCTTTCGGATGCGCTAAACAGCTCTTCCGCCTGTTCGGGATAGACATTTTGCAGCTGTGTAAAGCGGATTTCGCTGCTGATATATCCGAAATAGCTTTCTTTTGGCGGCTTGGAATCCAGCTGAAACGGGTTTTCCCCTTCCGACTTAAGCCTTGGGTTGTACCTGTAAAGATGCCAGTATCCTGCTTCCACTGCCCTTTTCTGCTGTTTTACGCTTGTGCCCATGCCTGTTTTAATGCCGTGGCTGATACAGGGCGCGTAGGCGATAATAAGGGACGGGCCGTTATATTGCTCCGCTTCGGAGATAGCCTTTATTGCCTGGTTCATATCCGCCCCTATGGCAATCTGGGCTACATAGACATTCCCGTAACTCATGGCCATAAGGCCCAAATCCTTTTTCCTCTGCTTTTTGCCTGTGGCCATAAGCTTCGCAACAGCGGCAGTAGGCGTTGACTTTGAGCCTTGCCCGCCTGTGTTTGAATATATCTCGGTGTCCATTACAAACAGGTTTATATCCTCGCCGGAGGACAGGACATGGTCCAGGCCTCCGTATCCGATATCATATGCCCATCCGTCGCCACCAATCGCCCAGATGGATTTTTTGACAAGGTAATCCTTGTTTTCAAGGATATAGCTTAAATCCTGGTTGCCGGTTAAATCAGTATTCTCCAGAATACTTATCAGCCTGTTTGCAGCCTGTCGGGACTTGTCGCCGTCATATACGGTTTCCAGCCAATTCTTCAGGGCGTTTTTGATGGAGCCGTCAATCTCGGTATCCAAAAGCCTTATGGCGGTTTTAATCAGCTTTTCCTGAATCTGCTTGACTCCAAGGCACAGCCCAAGCCCGAACTCCGCCGCATCCTCAAACAACGGGTTAATCCAGGCGGGCCCTCTGCCGTGTTCATCGGTGGTATACGCCGTTGACGGCGCGGAGGCGCCCCAGATGGAGGAGCAGCCGGTGGCGTTGGAAATCATCATCCTGTCCCCGAACAACTGGGTCAGCAGCCTTATATACTCGGATTCCCCGCAGCCCGGGCATGCGCCGTTAAATTCCAGATACGGCCGCCTGAACTGGCTTTCCTTGACGGTGTATTTGTTCGTAACCAAATGGCCCTTGGAGGTCACAGTCATGGCAAACTCCCAGTTGTCCGCCTGGTTTTCGATTTCCTGTTCGGCGGGCTGCATAATCAGGGCTTTACCCTTGGCAGGGCATACATCGGCGCAGTTTCCGCATCCGGTGCAATCGAGGGGCGAAACCTGAATCCTGTAATACAGATTCTCAAGCCCCTTGCCCACAGCCTTTTTGGTTTCAAAGGTTTCGGGCTTTCTGTTGCTTTCCTCCTCATTAAGCAGGAACGGGCGTATTGTGGAATGGGGGCAGATATATGAGCACTGGTTGCACTGTATGCACTTTTCAATCTGCCATTGTGGAATCTGGGGGGCTATGCCCCTTTTTTCGTAAGCGGTGGTGCCGGAGGGAAAGCTCCCGTCCTCCATCCCCTTAAATGCGCTGACGGGCAGCCCGTCCCCTTCCTGCCGCGCCATGGGGATAAGGATATTCCTTATAAAATCGGGATAATCCTTCACCGGCGCCTCCTCGTCCGCAAGATGTTTCCAGCTTTCAGGGACATCCACTTTAATCAGCGCGCCTATTGCCCTGTCAACGGCAGCGTAGTTCATATTGACAATGTCCTGCCCCTTTTTGCCGTACATCTTCTGAATCGATTCCTTAATTTTTACCACGGCATCATCATATGGGATTATATTCGCCAGTTTGAAGAATACGGACTGCATTACCATGTTGATACGGTTGCCCAAGCCTACTTCTGAAGCTATTTTCAAGGCGTCTATGATATAAAACTTCGCTTCATTTTTCGCAATATCCCTTTTAAGCTTTGCGGGCAGTTTTTCATCAAGCTCTTCAGGGCTCCAGGGGCAGACCAGAACAAAGGTACCGCCCTTTTTTAAATCTTTTAACAGGTCATACTGGTTTATAAAGGAGGTGTTGTGGCAGGCTACATAATCAGCGTGGGAAACCAGATATGGCGAGCGCAGCGGCTTTGGCCCAAAACGCAGGTGGGAAATTGTGATACCGCCCGATTTTTTGCTGTCGTATGAGAAATATCCCTGAACATAAAAATCGGTATTATCCCCAATGATTTTGATTGCAGTCTTGTTTGAGCCAACAGTGCCGTCGGAGCCCAGACCCCAGATTTTGCAACTTATAGTCCCCTCGGGGGTTATATCTATATCCCCCTGCTCGGGCAGGGATGTGTGGGTAACATCATCCAAAATCCCTATGGTAAAACCGTTTTTCGGCGTGTCCTGTTTTAAGTTTTCAAACACCGCCATAATCTGGGATGGGCGTGTATCCTTTGATGCAAGGCCGTACCTGCCGCCTACAATGGTTATATCCCTATGCTCCTTAAATGCGTTTACCACGTCAAGGTATAAAGGCTCTCCGGCAGAGCCGTTCTCCTTTGTCCTGTCCAAAACCGCAATCCGTTTTACTGTTTTAGGAAAGGCCGCCAGGAATTTTTCCAACGCAAATGGCCTGTAAAGATGGACTTTTATCAGCCCCACCTTTTCACCCTTGGATAAAAGGTAATCCACACACTGCTCAGCAGTATCGCACACAGAGCCCATAGCGACAATTACCCTTTCGGCGTCTTTGGCGCCGTAGTAGTCGTAAAGATGGTATTCCCTGCCGGTCAGGATTTTTATCTTGTTCAGGTACTCCTCCACTATATCCGGCAAGGCGTCATAGAAAGGATTGGCTCCCTCCCTTTGCTGGAAATATATATCGGGGTTCTGGGTGGTACCCCTGATTACAGGGTGTTCAGGGTTCAGTGCCCTGTTTCTGAAGGCTTTAACCGCATCCATGTCCACAAGGCATTTCATATCCTCGGTGTCGATTATTTCGATTTTCTGATACTCATGGGATGTTCTGAACCCATCGAAAAAATGGATAAAAGGTATTCTGGATTTAATAGCCGATAAGTGGGCTAAAACGCCCAAATCCATTACTTCCTGCACATTTGAGGAGGCAAGCAGTGCAGCCCCGGTCTGGCGGCAAGCCATCACATCCTGATGGTCGCCGAAGATAGACAGGGCATGGGTGGCTATTGCCCTGGCGGTCACATGCAGGACACCTGGCAGCAACTCGCCTGCCATTTTATATAGGCTTGGAATCATCAGAAGAAGCCCCTGGGAGGCTGTGAAGGTAGATGCCAGTGCACCTGACTGCAGCGCGCCCCTCATGGCAGCGGCGGCGCCGGCCTCCGACTGCATTTCTATCACCTTTACCTCCTGCCCGAAAATATTCTTTTTGCCGCTTGCCGCCATTTCATCAATAGCCTCGGCAATAGGCGTGGAAGGGGTTATGGGGTAAATTGATGCTACTTCGGTAAAACCGTAAGCTGCCAAAGCAGCTGCTTTGTTTCCGTCAAGTGTAACCTTTTTCTTCATATTGCGCTCCTTAAATCCTGGTTTTGTGATTTTTTGATATTTAGATATGATTATTATCTTTTGTGTTTTCCGTTTTATACAGTTTTTAAAAAGTATAAAATTATCGGCCCGGTCAATAATATTTCAATGATTCATGTAGCAAAATATGAAAAAGCAAAATTGCAAAGCAATTTTGCTTTAAAATTTGGTGAGCTGCCAATGATGATTCTGCTAAAAAACGTTGAATGTTTCTGCCCTGAATACAAGGGGTTTAATGATATTCTTGTCACAGGCGAAAAAATCTTCAAAATACAGCCGGATATATGCATTAAGGATGGTTTTGCTGAAAAAATATATGATTGTAGCGGTTTTTATGCCTTCCCCGGCATTATTGACCAACACCTGCACATCACCGGAGGCGGAGGGGAGGAGGGGTTTGGCAGCAATATCCCCGAAATCGAAATTAAGGAAATATTTCGTGCCGGAATAACCACGGCAGTAGGGCTGCTGGGGGCTGATGGGTACTCAAAAAACCTTGAGAGCCTGTATACAAAAGCCAAAGCCCTTGAAGTGGCGGGGATTTCAACCTTTATGTACACAGGCAGTTACACTCTCCCCACCCTGACAATTACCGGCAGCATTATCAGGGATATGATTTTTATAGATAAGGTAATCGGGGTAAAAACCGCCATTTCAGACCACCGCTCATCCCACCCTGAAAGCCAGGAGCTGATTAAAATCGCCTCCCAGGCTCATCTTGGCGGGATGCTGGCTAACAAAGCCGGGGTGGTCCATATCCATGTAGGCGACGGGAAAAAGGGGCTTGCCCCGTTAACCGGGGTCTTTACTGATTCCGATTTGCCAAAAAAAATGTTTGTGCCTACCCACCTAAACCGCAACAAAAAGCTTTTTAAGCAGGCAAAGGAATACTGCAAATCCGGCGGCAATATTGACTTAACCGCCGGGGAGCCCGACGGCATACCGGTGCCGGAGGCCGTGGAAGAGCTGCTTAAAGATAATATCCCCCTTGACAGCGTCACCGTGAGTTCCGATTCAAACGGGAGCATCCCCAACGGCGGCATTGGGAGTACCATGAGTTTATACCAGGACATAATAAGCTGCATTACATCAAAAAAGATTCATCCCTCCACAGCCTTCAGGCTGGTGACAGAAAATGCCGCAAAGGTTTTAAGGCTGTACCCGAAAAAAGGGGTACTAAGGCAAGGCAGCGACGCGGATATCCTGATAACCGACAAAAACTATAATATCAAAATGCTGATTTGCAACGGCAGGATAGTTTTTGAAGAAAAGTAAATGGGGTGTAGCTTTGGAAACCAATAAAGGAATTTTAGTCATAATAGGCGGAGCCGAGGACAAAAAGGGCGAAAGCGTCATATTAAAGCAGGCTCCAGAAATGCTTGAAAAAGGCGATATACTGACCATTTTAACCACAGCCACCGAGCAGCCCGAGGAAACCGGAAAGGTTTACCTTAAGGCGTTTAAGCGGCTGGGCGTGGACAAAGTGGAGATACTTAATATAAATACCCGGGATGACGCCGACGACCCGGACAAATGCAAGATAATCGAAAAATCCCGATGCCTTTTTATGACTGGCGGGGATCAGCTCAGGATTACAAGCATACTTGGCGGCACCCGGGCTTACAGCGCCATCAAGGAGCTTTACCGCAGCGGCGGGATAATAATGGGGACCAGTGCCGGGGCTTCTGTGATGAGCTCCACAATGATTGTGGAGGGCAACGACAACCAGCCCGCGAGAAAATGCACCCTTAAAATGGCGCCGGGATTGGGGCTTTTTGAGGGGGTTATAATAGACCAGCATTTCGACCAGCGGGGCAGGTTTGGAAGATTGCTTTGCGCCATCGCCGAAAACCCCGATACTTTAGGCATAGGCATCGACGAGGATACCGCTATAAAGGTTTATCCCGACAACCATTTCGAGGTTATCGGCTCCAACGCTGTAACCATACTGGACGGTAAGAGCATCCAGTGCTCAAACGTCTCCGAACTCAATCCCAACGAGATTCTTGCGGTAATGGGCGTGACTGTCCACGCCCTTCCCCAGGGATATGGGTTTAATTTAGAAAACAGAAAGGCTATGCGGTTGAAAGATGAAAAACGAGCAGATTAAAATACTGGATTTTGTAACATTCAAGGGCAGGAACATTTTCAGCCCGAAACCCGTAATGAAAATGATAGTTGACATAGGCAAGTACAAGGATATGCCCACAAGGGATTTGCCGGGCTTTAACGAAAAGCTGCTGGACACTTTCCCGGGATTAAAAAAGCATTACTGCGGGGTAGGGTATGAAGGCGGCTTTTACGACAGGCTGGTTGAAGGCACATATATAGCCCATGTATTGGAACATGTAATCCTTGAGATGCAGGCAATACTTGGTTACGACGTCAGGTACGGGAAAACCCGGGTAATGGACAACCCTTCGGAATACTATCTTGTTTATGAATATCAAAACGAAGTCTGCGGTCTGGAGTGCGGCAAAACCGCCGTTTTCATCCTAAACTGCTTTCTCAACGGCAAGGACATCTCGGTGGAAAAGTTCCTGGAATACCTTAAAAAAATCTCCATCAACGCCGAGCTTGGGCCCAGCACCTCGGCAATTGTGGAGGAAGCCAAAAGGCGCGGGTTGCCGATTACAAGGATAGGGAACGAAAGCCTTGTGAGAATCGGCTATGGCAAATACAGCCGGCTTATCGAATCCACCCTCACCGACGCCACGCCCTGTATTTGCGTCGATATTTCCTGCAACAAGCAACTCACCAAATCGATTTTAAGCGAGCACCACATACCGGTACCTTACGGCAAGGTGGTGTATTCCGAAATCTCGGCGGTAATAGCCGCGAACCAGATCGGCATGCCGGTGGTCATTAAGCCCATTGACGGCAATCAGGGCAAGGGCGTTTACCTGAACCTGAATACCGAGGACGAAATAAGGTATGCCTTCAGGGAAGCATCCAAATACAGCACCGGGGTTATCGTTGAAAAATATGTCAAGGGCAGGGACTACCGAATACTGGTGGTGGGCAACAAGGTCAGCGCCGTTGCCGTGCGGCTGCCCGCCATGGTTACCGGCGACGGTATCCACACTATCAGGGAGCTTGTGGAGATTGTCAATCAGGACGAAAACCGGGGCGAACATCACGAAAAGCCCCTGACCAAAATAAAGCTGGACAGCGTGGCGGAAAACATTCTTGCCAAAATCGGGATGAATTTTGATTCCATCCCCGAAAAAGGCCAGGTGGTGAAACTCCGTACAAACGGGAACCTCAGTACCGGCGGGACTGCCATTGACTGCACCGACATAATCCACCCCGAAAACGCCGAGCTTGCCATTTTGGCGGCAAACTCCATTGGCATTGACATTGCAGGAATAGACGTTGTAACCGATGATATTTCAAAATCCATAATTGATACCGGCGGCGCCATTGTGGAGGTCAACACCGCCCCGGGTATCAGGATGCACCTGTACCCAAGCCAGGGCAAACCCCGGAACGTGGCGGCGGATATTGTGGATCTGCTGTTCCCGAACCCCGAATCCTACAACTTCCCCATTGTTTCGGTAACGGGTACCAACGGGAAAACCACCACGGTGCGGCTTATAAGCCACGTGCTGTCCCTGTCAGGCAAAACCGTTGGAATGACAAGCACCAGCGGTACTTTTATCGGGGATAAGTGCATCTGCAAAGGCGACAATTCCGGGCCCCGCAGTGCCAGGACCCTGCTTTCCAACAAATCAATTGATGTGGCGGTTCTGGAAACCGCCCGGGGCGGGATTTTGCGGGAAGGTTTGGGGTACGACCTTGCAGACGTCGGTATTGTTATGAATATCAGCGACGACCATCTGGGGCATGACGGCATTGACACCCTTGAGGACCTCGCCTTTGTAAAATCAGTGGTAACCGAGGCCGTCAAAAAAGGAGGGCATGCGGTTTTCAACGCCGACGACCAGATGACCCCGTATCTTATCAGGCGCACAAAGGCGGATATTATCCTGTTCTCAAAACAGACGATTGAGAATAAGGATTATCAGCAGTTTATCCACGTTTATGCTGACGGGGGATGGATTAAGATAAAAAGCGGGAAAAAGTGCGTTAATATCGCCAGAATTTCGAATATCCCCATCACCATGGGCGGCATTATCGAATGCAATATTGAAAACTGCCTTGCGGCCACCGCCGCACTGTACTCCCTTAAAATCCCCTTTGATTTAATCGCCGAGGGGCTTAAAACTTTCAAATCCAATTCCGGGCGCTTTAACCTTTACGATTTTAAGGATTTAAAAATTATGCTTGATTACGGGCATAACCTTTCTGGATACCAGCAAGTTGCAAGGGCCTGCGAAAAAATCGGCTTTTCTAGGCTTGTTGGAGTTATCGGCATGCCGGGCGACAGGATTGACGAGTCGATAAAATCCGTGGGTAGGTTTTGCAGCGAAGTTTTTGACAGGATATATATAAAAGAGGACGCCTGCAAACGGGGGCGCAAACCCCTTGAAGTTGCAAACATCCTCTACAAAGAAATCGTAAACAGCGGTTTTGACAAAAACAGCGTGGAGATTATTGAAAACGAGGTTGACGCCCTGAAAGCCGCTGTCCAAAACGCCCAAAAGGGAGATTTGATAGTGGTATTCTACGAAAACCTGGAACCGCTGCAAAAATATATACAGTCAATTGAGGCTGAATCCGCTAAACTTATAACGGCGTAAAGTAATAAAGCAAACCCCCGCTACCCGGGATGGGCAGCGGGGGTTTTTTCATTTACAATAATTCACACTAACCACTTATAACCCTCTTATCTTTCCGCTTGCTTTCCGCAAAAAGGCGCAAAAAACCCCGCCGCTCGGCGGGGTTTTTTATTATCCTTCAGTTGGTGGAACTACTTCAGAGGGCTGAACCTCGGGGACATCCGCCGGGGTTTCGGCAGGAACAGATACTTCAGGCTCTGGGGCTTCCGACTGCTCTGGCTCGGAAACCTCAGGAGTATCCGGCTCCGAAACTTCTGGGGTGTCAGGCTCAGAAACTTCGGGAGTATCGGCTTCGGAAACATCGCTTTCAACCTTTGTTTCCTTTTCCTCCTCCGGCCCCACGCTCATCACTACCGGGTTATCCTCGGCAGGCTCCTCTTTTTTCTCCTCCTGCTCCTTAGCCTTTTCGGCTTCCTCAATCAGGGCGCGGATGGAAAGGCTGATTCTCTTATTATCGTAATCTATATTGGTGATTTTAACCGTTACTTCCTGACCGACTTTAAGCTCGTCCTCCGGCTTTTCAATCCGGCGGTTGGCAATCTGGGAGATATGGATAAGGCCGTCAACTCCGGGAATAATCTCGGCAAAGGCGCCAAATGTTGTCAGGCCCACAATCTTTGCCTTGCAGACAGTGCCCACCGGGTAATTGGCCTTAAAGACTTCCCAGGGGTTGTCCTCGGTCTTTTTATATCCAAGGGAAATCCTGTTCTTTTCCCTGTCCAGGTCGCGGATGTAAACCTTAACCGTATCCCCAACCTTCACAACCTCGGAAGGATGTTTGATGCGGTTCCAGGAAAGCTCGGAAATATGAATCATCCCATCTACCCCGCCAAGGTCAACAAACGCGCCGTAGGAAGTAAGGGATTTTACAACGCCGGTGTACTGCTTGCCGACTTCGGCGGACGCCCAGAAAGCCTCCACTTTCTGTTTGCGTTCCTCACGGGCAACAGCCTTCACCGAACCGACAGCACGGCGCCTGGACTTGTTTGTTTCCAAAATCTTAAAACGCACCTTTTGCTTTAACAGGGTATTAAGGTCATCCACACGGGAATGGGATGCCTGGGATGCGGGGATAAAGACACGCACGCCGTGGGCAACGGCAATTATACCGCCCTTGACCACATCGGTAACAACGCCTTCAAGGATTTCGCCTTTCTCTTCGGCTTCCACAATCTTCTGCCAGCCCTTTACAGCGTCAACCCGCTTTTTGGAAAGCATGATGGTGCCTTCCTGGTCGTTGGTGCGCAGAACAAGAAGCTCAAGCTCGTCGCCGATTTTGACAACATCTGCGGGGTTAACATCGGGGTCAAAAGAAAGTTCGGATACGGGAATATATCCTGTCTGTTTACGGCCGACAACCTCAACCTGTACCTCATTGGGTGCTATGCCAACAACCACGCCGCGTACCCTTTCATTATTATTCATGTTCTGAAGGGATGCTTCAAGAGCCTCTTCAAAACTCATTTCATCAAAAGATTTTTCATGAGCACTGTCGCCGCTGCTGGCTACATCATCCCTTTTCCCCTCATCAGCCCCGGCTGAGATTTGTGCTTCATTAAATTCTTTTTCCTCTTTGACCATTTCGGACATGGTTGAAAGTACCTCCTTTATTATATCGGTAGGAGTTGAAGCACCCGCGGTAACGCCAACCGTTCGGACGCCTTTGAAGATTGACGGGTCAAGCTCGTCCGCGTTCTCTATTAGTATTGTCCTGCAGTAATTCGAGCATACGTCCCTGAGCTTGGCAGTATTGGAGCTTTCACGTCCCCCGACTATAACCATTATATCGCTTTTTTTTGCAATATTAACAGCTTCGTTCTGCCTTTCAGCAGTAGCATAACATATTGTATCAAAAATAATCACATTTGTATAGAGTTTTTTTGCAATCTCAGCACATTTTTTCCATGTTATAGTATTGAAAGTAGTCTGCGCCACAAGGGCAACCCGGGCATCAGGTCTAACAATACCTTTTTGGTGCAAATCCGATATATCTTCTGGTGCTGATGCGACAAAAGAAGGCCCGCTGCAATGCCCGCGGATGCCCACAACTTCAGGATGCCCCTCATTGCCCGCAATTATAACCACCGCGCCCGCTTCTGATTCACGGGCAACGATTTTGTGGATTTTGGCCACAAATGGGCAGGTGGCATCGCAGAAACGCACATTCAGCCCCTCCATCTGCTGATACACATCCCTTGGCACCCCGTGGGAGCGGATTACCACCACCGAGCCTTCCGGCGCCTGTTCGGGAGAATCAATAATCTTTACCCCCCTGTTTTTCAGCCTTTCCACCACCTGGGGGTTGTGGATAATCGGGCCAAGGGTGCAAACCTTCTGCCCTTCGTCCAACAGCCTGTTGACGGCATCCACCGCCTTACTCACGCCGAAACAAAAACCGGCGGATTCTGCAACAAGTATTTTCAACTGTTTTCCTCCATTAATCCTGCTATTCTCTCCATAATAACGCGGGACGCATACTTAATATCCGGATTGTCCCCTGTCAGCCTCAATTCTTCAGGCGTCAAAACCCTGCCGATATAGATGTTGGTTTTCCTGAAAAGCTTTATTTTCTGGTTTTTTGTTTTAATCGCCACCGGCAAAACCGAAGCCCCTGTCCTGGAGGCAATCAGGGCGGCGCCGGATTTTCCGCGGCCCAGTTTTCCATCTTTTGAACGGGTACCTTCCGGGAAAATCCCCATAAGCTTGCCCTCGTTCACCAGCCGCTCGGCTGTTTTTAAAGACTCGGTATCCCCTTTTCCCCGGTTGACCGGGAAGGCGCCAAAAACTTTTGAAAAAAGCCATGCGGTGAAGCGGTTTTTAAACAACTCCGCCTTTGCCATAAAATGAATCGGTCGTTGCTTAAAGGCAAGCAGCAGAAAAACCGGGTCAAGGTTTGAAATGTGGTTGCAGCAAAGCATCAAATGTCCCTGCCCCTTTGGGACATTTTCCATCCCTTTGACCTTATATGGAAACAGCAAATAAAACAGCGGACGAATAAGCCACAACAAAAAGCGCCCGAATTTCATGCTAGGAGCCAGACCTTTCCTTAAGTTTATCGTTTATAAGCCTGCTTAAAATCTCCACCGACTGCTCAAATGTATTTCCTGTGGTATCCACTTCTACAGCGTCGTCTGCCTTCCTTAACGGGGCGGTTTTGCGGTTGGAATCGTCAAAATCCCGTTTTTTCATATCCTCAAGGACTTCCTCATAAGTTGTTTCAATTCCTTTTTGTTGCAGCTCCAAAAACCTTCGGTTTGCCCTGTCCTCCACCGTGGCGGTCAGGAAAATTTTCACATCAGCATCCGGGAGGACAACGGTGCCAATATCCCTGCCGTCCATTATGCAGTTATTCTTCCTTGCCGTTTCCCTTTGCAAATCAAACAGGAACCTTCTCACCGCCGGGATTGCCGACACCGCGGAGGCAGCCATGGAAACCTCCGGCGTGCGTATCAAATCGGATACATCCTCATCATTGACAAAAACCCGCTGGTTCCCATTAATATGTTTAAGCTCAACCTTAAGCCCCGGCAGCAGCTTTTCCACAAAATCGCTGTCCGATGGCTCTCCTCCCTGCCTTAAGACCTCATAACCCACTGCCCGGTAAAGGGCGCCGGTATCCACGTATATAAACCCCATCTCTTTAGCCAGATGTTTTGCAATGCTGCTTTTGCCGGCGCCCGAGGGCCCGTCAATCGCTATTGAAATCGGCTTCATGTCTCTTTTCCTTTCAAAATTTAAGTCTTGAAAATTATAAATCACCCAGGACATGCCGCCCCGCGGCATAACCTGTGGAAAAGGCTATTGTCAGGTTGAACCCTCCGGTGTACCCGTCAACGTCAATAACCTCACCTGCAAAGTAAAGCCCCTTTGCAAGCTTTGATTCCATTGTTTTTGAATTGATTTCCGAGGTTTTAACCCCTCCCGATGTAACAATTGCCTCCTCAATCGGGCGGTAGCCCTGGATTGTAACGGGCAAGTTTTTTAGCAAAGCCCCAAGCTGCCTTCTCTGCTCCTTTGTCACCGAATGGGATTTAAGCCTTGGCGGAATCCCCGATAAAGACACAATAACCGGGCACAGGGACTTTGGCAAAAGCTCGCCCAGAGAATTTGCGAAATCGTGGTTTTTAAACTTTTCCAAATCCCTGACCAGCCTTGCATCCAGCTGTTCAGGAGCCAGTGCGGGCTTTAAATCAATAAACATTCTGTACCTGCCGGGCTGCATGTCAATCATGTGGGCGCTGGCGCTAAGCACCATGGGGCCTGATACCCCGAAATGGGTAAACAGCATTTCACCAAAATCCTTAAAAATGGTTTTGCCCGTCTTTGTATCCTCCACCCTGACAGCGCAGTTTTTCAGGGACAGGCCCTGTACATCCTGGCACCAACCCTCGGCAGCCACCAAAGGCACCAGGGACGGCCTGCAGGGGGTTACCGTATGCCCCGCCTGCCTTGCCAGAGCATAGCCGTCGCCGGTGGAACCCGTCAGGGGATAGGATAACCCGCCCGTGCAGACAATTACCGCATCGGCGCGGATTTCTTCACCGGTATCAAGGGCAACGCCTTTACAGATGTTTCCATTATTCTCGTAATCATCTTCCAAAATAAGTTTCGCTGCCCTGCCCTGTTTAAACCGGCAACCGGATTTTTTTGCAAAGGAAACAAGGGCATCCACCACATCCCTAGCCCTGTCGGAAACCGGGAAAACCCGGTTTCCCCTTTCGGTTTTAACTTTTACGCCGTTTTCTTCAAAAAACGCCATAATATCCTGAGGGGAAAACAGGTTTATGGCGCTGTAAAGAAACCTGCCGTTTCTCGGGACCTTGGCTATAAACTCATCAATGCCGCAATTGTTGGTGATGTTGCAGCGCCCCTTCCCTGTTATCATCAGTTTACGCGCCATCCGCTGGTTGCGTTCAACAATCGTGACGTCAAGCCCGCGTCCCGCCGCCGTGCCGGCGGCCATAAGCCCGGCGGGCCCTCCTCCAATCACCAGAACAGTGCGGTTATCCGAGTTAAAAATATTTATCAGACCTTTCTTATAATTTAAGCTTCCGGCTTTTGATAAACCTCAAATTCTTCCCAAATCTTTTCAAGCTCCAGCAGCCTGCTGGTCACAACGTCTTTCTTTTTAAGCGAAATCGCGACGATTATGGCGTTAATAAGGCTAAGCGGCGCCACAAGGGAATCGACGATTGCCGCCGTATCGCTGTGGGCCAGCAAAAGGTAGGTCGCCAGGCCCGCAATCGGGGATATCTGGCTGTCGGTAATAGCGATAACCGGCGCATTCCTTGTATGGGCAAAGTGCATTGCCTTAACAGCCTTCGAGGAATAACGGGGAAAGCTAATCCCAATCGCCACATCCTCCGCCCCTATATGCAGCATATCCTCAAATATTTCTGTCTCACTGGATGTGGACATAAGGTTTACGTCAATCATCAGCATTTTAAGGTAATAAGCCAGGAATATCGCCAGCGCCCTGCTGCTTCCCGCGCCGTAAATATACACACGCCTTGCGTTGACGATAGCCTCCACTGCGGCGTTGAATACTTCCTGCGGGACTTCCTCAAGGGTTTTTCTGATATTTGCAATGTCGCAGGATATAATGTTTTCCAAAACCTCGTCGCCGGACATCCTGGCTTCTGTGGCTTCTATCCTCTGGATGGATGTCAGCCTGCTTCTGGTCAGCTCCTGCATCGCCTTTTGAAGCTGCGGGTATCCGTCAAACCCAAGCTCGGCGGCAAACCGGACAACGGTGGATTCACTGACCCCCACCGTCTGCCCAAGTTTGTAAGCGGTCATAAACGCCGCCTTGTCGTAATTTTTGGTTATATAATCGGCTATCAGCCGCTGGCCTTTTGAAAACTCGGATTGTTTTTCAGCAATCAGCGCCATAAGACTATATGACATTTCAGGTCACCCCTTTTCATATAGTCTTATTTTAAATTGATATTAAAAAAATTGCAAGTGCTTTAAACTCATCCTGCAAAAAATGAGACTATGCATAACATAGCCTCATTTTTGTAATCTATAACGTTTAATGGAGAACCCGCCACTCCCTGCCGGGGGAGAACAGCCCCATCTCGCGGTTGGCTTTGCCCTCATACTGGTCCAAAAGCAGCCTGCTTGCTATTTCCGAGTATAAAATACCGTCAGCACCGCAGCACAGGGCATAGGCTATCCGCTCGTCATCTGGCTTTTTACCTATAACCGGCAGCCCGTCCTCGGTTCTGCCGTTGCGGGAAGTGTAAACGTATTCAACCGTTATATTCCTGATTGCCGGAAACATGGAGCGGAGTTTCTTTTCCAGCTGCTCATACCGCCTTTCCGATACCGGTATCATGTCCAGCAACCGTGAAAAATATGGGTTTTCAAGCACCGAGGGGTTCGCAAGGCCGCTTATCATAATCCTGTTGTCCGGAGTAACAGTGAGAAATACCATCGGGCTGCCTTCGCTGTAAATTAGGCAGGGCCCGCGCCAGCCGGGGAAATCCGACAGCGGTTCGGTCACAACTGTGCAGATGGACGCCGTCCTATCTATGCCTTTCACATACTCTTCAGTTTCAAGCCCCGCCGCCACTATGGCGTATTTGCAGCGAATCTGCCGCTCCCGCTGGCATTCCAGGATAAGATAATCCCTATTGTCCTTATCAATATTGTGGACAGCAGTATTTTCATAAATCCTGGCGCCTTCGCCCAAGGCCTTTGACACCACGGCGTGGACAAACCTGTAAGGGTCAATCTGCGCCCCGGCGCCTTTTGAATAAACACCAGCTTCTATCGGGAAGGTGAACTGTTCCGCCGAGTTAAGCTTGGTAATAAGCTCGGTATCAATCTTGTTGTGCAGCCTCAAGGAATATTCCCGCCGCAAAAAACTGGCGTTTTTTGCATCCGGCGTGTACCGCAGGCTGTCCATCCTTTTAAACCCGCAGTTGTCGTCGAATTCGCCGCACATCTTTTCGATATTGTCCAGCGCCTGGGATTTTAACCCCACCGCCATCATGGCGCGGTCAGCCCCTATTTCATCCACAAGGCTGGCGATAGCCTGCTCGCCATCAATGCTCATCATCCCGCTGGCGGTGGAAGTCGCGCCAAAACCTATCGGTGACGCTCCCACCATTACTGTATCGTATCCCGCCTGGGCAAAACGCAGGGCGCACAGCGCGGCGGTAATCCCCCCGCCGATTATCGCAACTTCACATTCTATATTCTCCGTAATCCATGGATATTGGGCAGGCACGCTGTTTATCGAAGTCCAGAAAACCTGTTCCTTAGCATTAACAACCATATTCTTCAACCTCCAGTAAGTATAGAATTATTCTATACTTTGTTGTGAATATTATACCCATTTAAAGGCGCTAAAAAACAAATCAGCAGTACAAACCTTTTGGCATAAAAAAACCATAATGCGGGCTTTTTATTTTGCAATTATTCCTAATCCTGAATAAATCCATACAAAAAACCTGCGCCGGCAATTAGCCAGCGCAGGTAAAGCTGGTGGAAACATCAGTTTTTTTGCATTTAATTTACAAGGTATATGTATCTTTTAAACAGCAAAACTATTAACGAATACGTAAAGTATTCAAATTAATTTAAAAAAGGGATTTGACTATGGAAAAGAACATGAATATGACAAACTTGCCTATGCAAACCTTAAAGGATATTCCTCAACCTAAGAGCGATGCTAAAAGCATCGTTGCCCTGGTTAAGGAAAACGGCCGAACAACAGGCTATCAGCTTTCTGACGGCCGCATTGTTGATAAGCAACAGGGTGTGCAGCTTGCTAAACAAGGCGAAATCAAAGGCGTTGGTATCGGTGTCCGAAATGGTAACGAATACCTGAAATCCCTGCCTGATGATAGCGAGAATAATAATCTCGGCAGTTTGCCCAGTATTAGTAAACAGGCCTACTAAAATACAGTAAGCCAATAAAACCATATGGGTTTTAAATCCACATGTCACGATACCGTATCATAATTCATCTGCCTGATTTAAGAAACCTTCGTACATTGGCATTCCGAAAATTTTGTGTAAACACACTTTCGGTTCAGGCAAGGAAACAGGAAATAATCAGATTTGCGAAGAAACCCCCGCTGTCCGTATCGGACAGCGGGGGTTTCGTGTTGAATTTATAAAGCAGTCAAAACAGCCTGCAAAGCCGCATAAACAAAGGAAAAACCCGCATTTCTGCAGGCTTTTCCTTGGTGCGGGCAAAGGGACTTGAACCCTTACTCCGGTTGGAACTGGCTCCTAAGACCAGCGCGTCTGCCATTCCGCCACACCCGCATAATAACTCCAAGCTAATAAATTTGGGTTGCGAATTTGTTCGCTTGGATATACTATCACAAAACATGCCAAATTTCAATAGAACATACTGCCACCGTTTAAATTTTTTTTGATGTCAGCGTGCCGAAATTGAATTCATCCAGCTTTTTTATCACCAGTTTTGTAACCTCGTCAAAGGCGGTACGGAAAGCGCAGGCTTCCATGGGGCTGCAATTGCATATGTAATCGTCATCCACACAGCGGCTGAACCTGTACGGGCCCTCCACAGCCTCAATAACCTGCCGCAGGGTAATCTCCTGCGGCAGCCTTGAAAGCCTGTACCCTCCATGGGCGCCTTTGTAGGATGTTACAATACCTGCCGAAACCAGCTTGCGCATAATTTTTAAGGTAAACCTTAAGGAAACTGCAGTGCGGTCAGAAATAGTCTGCGCGTCAATCCTGTGCTCCCCGGAAGAATCCTCTGCGTTATATTCGGCGGCGAGGCAGTGGACAATCCGCACTGCATAATCGGATTCAAGGTTTATGTGCATTGTAACCATTCCTTTCCACAAACTGCGGTAATCGGTTTTGGCGGGTAAAACCTGATTAGTCCAGGAAGTCCTTCAGCTTTTTGCTGCGGCTCGGATGGCGAAGCTTACGCAGAGCCTTCGCCTCAATCTGGCGGATACGCTCGCGGGTAACATCGAACTCCCTGCCCACTTCTTCCAATGTCCGGGGCCTGCCGTCCTCAAGCCCGAAACGGAGTTTAAGCACCTTTTCCTCGCGGGCTGTGAGGGTTGAAAGTACATCGCTGAGCTGCTCTTTAAGCAGGGTATGTGACGCAGCGTCAGCCGGTGCGGGGGCATCCTCGTCGGGGATGAAGTCCCCTAAATGGCTGTCCTCCTCCTCGCCAATCGGGGTCTCCAGGGAAACGGGCTCCTGGGCTACCCGCATGATTTCACGAACCTTGTCAACGGGCATATCAATCTCGGCGGCGATTTCCTCGGCAGTAGGCTCATGCCCGTTCTTATGCAAAAGCTGGCTGGAAACCTTCTTTACCTTGTTTATGGTTTCGACCATGTGGACAGGTATGCGGATGGTCCTTGCCTGGTCCGCAATAGCGCGGGTAATCGCCTGCCTTATCCACCAGGTGGCGTAGGTTGAAAACTTGAATCCCTTTGTATAATCGAATTTTTCCACAGCCTTGATAAGGCCGAGGTTGCCTTCCTGAATCAAATCAAGGAACTGCATCCCCCTGCCCACATATCTTTTGGCAATGCTGACAACAAGCCTGAGGTTCGCTTCAGACAGGCGCTTTTTGGCGGCTTCGTCGCCGGAAGAAACCCTGATAGCCAGCTCAATCTCCTCTTCAGGGGTCAAAAGGGGTACCCGCCCGATTTCTTTAAGGTATACTTTAACAGGGTCGTCAATGGCTATGCCTTCGGCAGTCAGGACAGTATCGATGCTTTCCAAATCCGGGGTATCCACAACAAAATCAAGGTCGCTGAAAACATCCGTCTCGAAATCATCGACGATTTCGATATTCTGGGATTCCAGGATATCGTAAACCTTGTCCATCTGCTCGGGGTCAAAATCCACGTCCTCAAGGGCGTCAAGGATTTCCTGGGTTGTTAGCTTGCCCTTGGAGCGCCCAAGCTCAAGAAGTTCCCGCACCAGGGTTTTGCGGTCCTTCTTGCCTGATTCTGAAGGCTTGTTTTCCTTGCCATTATTGTCCTTAGCCTTATTTGCCTCGGTTTTTTCCTCTGAGGCTTTTTCCTGATTTTTGACTTCTTTTTCCAAAGAAAGGTCCTTTTCCTGATTGCTCATTAGTTTTCCTTCCTTATTCCTTTCTGCTCTAAATTAATATTATTCCGGGATGTTATATATTACTTTTTTTGTGAACGTATAAACTCAAGCATTTCCCGCAACTTATCTTCAGGCAGGTTTTCGGGATTGCTGTAAAGCAGCATTTTTTTCTCGCTGATTATTATATCCGCATATTCCAGCGCCTGTTCATGAGTGCCGGGGTTTTCCCTTGCATTCTGAACCATTCTGGAGATGTAGGACATCTCATCCTCCTGATAATCGGAGGCGAGGAATGACAAATCAATCATCTGGCCGTTTTTGTGCCTTTCCAGCAATTTGATGTACAAATTCTTGTTAAATCCGGTAACTATATCATCAGGCTGAAGCCTTTTTGATACGGCGGGGATATAGTCGGGGTTCAGTATCAGCAGCCCCAAAAGCCCTTCCTCCGCCCTTGAGGCCCGGATATTGGAAGCGGCTTCGGGATTGACTTTACGAATAACCCCCTCGTTTTGCCTTATTGCCTGAGAAAGCTCTGCCTTTTTCATATTTTTGACAGCCACATTCCTGTACCGCTCAATCTGGTCAAGGAGGGCTGATTTGCTGACATTCAGCTCATCCGCCAGCTTTCCGGCATAAACATCCCTTTCAATAGAGCTGTTTAGCCTTGATAACAGTATAGCCGCTTCCCTAAGATATGATACGCGGCCATCGGAGGTTTCAAGGGAATGTTTTTTTCCAAGCTGAATGAGCTGGTATTCTATATCATTCGCGGATTTTTCAAGCAGCAGTTTGAACCTTTCAGGCCCATACTTTTTTATGAACTCATCCGGGTCCTTCCCGTCTGGGATGGTCACCACCCGGATATGAATCCCGCTTTGCCTTAGATAGGATATGGCGCGCTGCGCCCCTTTCTGCCCTGCCGAATCCGCGTCAAAAATCAGTATCGCCTCGTTGGCGTAACGTGACAGGAGCAGGGCGTGCTCCTTTGTAAAGGAAGTGCCAAGGGCAGCAACAGCGTTTTGGAATCCCGCCTGGTGAAGGGAAATCACATCCATATATCCTTCACAAAGGATAATGCTGCCTTCCTTTGAAGCCTTGGCGAAATTAAGGGCAAATAAACCGTTGGATTTTTTGAATACCAGGGTATCGGAGGTGTTAATATATTTAGGTTTGGAATCATCCAGCACCCGCCCGCCAAAGGCGATTACATTCCCCCGTATATCAATTATGGGTATGATGACCCGCCGTTGGAAAATGTCGTAAAGCTGGTTATTCCTCTTGCTTCTGGCGGCAAGGAACGCCGCAGTCAGCTCATCATCTTTATACCCCATTCTGCGCATTTCATGCAGAAGGGAATTGTTCCCCGGGGCGTATCCCAGCCCGAACCGCCTGATGGTCTTGTCGGTGTATCCCCTTTTGTAGAAATACTCGAGCCCTTCACGCCCTTCGGGGGAATACAGCATCCTGTGGAAAAACCTTGCCGCATCCCTGTTGGCTTCCAAAATCCTCATCCGCAGCCTTGATACTGCGTCGTCGGTTTTGTCATCCGGCATCTTCATGCCGCAGCGGTCAGCCAGAAAGCGCACAGCATCGATGTAGCTTAAATTCTCGATTTTTTTAATAAATGTTATGGTATCCCCGCCGGCGCCGCAGCCGAAACAGTAAAAGGATGAGGTTTCAGGATACACCGTAAAGGATGGGGTTTTCTCCCCGTGGAAGGGGCAAAGCCCTACCGCCGTCCGCCCCCTCTGCCTTAGGCGCACATAGGAGGAAACCACATCTGTTATCGGGTTGCGGCTGATAAGTTCCTGCAAAAACATATCCGGCAACGCCATGTTGTGCTCCCTCCTTGCCTGTCCTATGATAGTATGCCACTATCCGGTAAAGTTAATTCCCTTTACCTCCCAGCTTCTTGGAATAAACAGATGATGGTACACATCCAGCAAGTAATTGTCGGTCATTCCTGCTATATAATCGCAGGCTGCCCGCTGGATTCCCTCTTTTTCGGCGATATTTTTATACTCATCGGGCAAATGGGAGGGGTTTTTAATAAAATACGCGAAAACCCTTTTAATCAACCCGTCAACCTTGGATTCCCCACCCTTTGCCACCGGGTTTTTATACACCGCCTCGAACATAAAATCCCGAAGATTGTCGAAAGCCTGGGAAACATCAGGGTCCATGCAGATTTCATTTTTATCCATGCTGTTTTCCACTATCGAGGAAACAAGGGTGTCGATTCTTGTAGAACGGTTTTCCCCAAGAATCTCACGGATATCTTTTGGAATATCGTTCTCGCTTAATACTCCCGCCCGGATTGCGTCGTCTATATCGTGATTTATGTAAGCGATACGGTCGGAAACCCGCACAATCCTGCCTTCCAGGGTTTCAGCATGCTGGTCGCAGGTATGGTGCAGGATGCCGTCACGGACTTCCCATGTGAGGTTTAATCCTTTTCCGTCCTTTTCGAGATATTCAACCACCCGGACGCTTTGCTCGTAGTGCCTGAAACCGCCGTCCACCACGTCATTCAGCGCCCGCTCCCCGGCATGGCCGAAGGGTGTGTGGCCAAGGTCGTGCCCTAAGGAAATTGCTTCGGTCAAATCCTCATTCAGCCGCAGCGCCCTGGCGATGGTCCTGGCAATTTGGGAAACCTCCAGGGTGTGGGTCAGCCTGGTGCGGTAATGGTCTCCTTCAGGGGATAAAAACACCTGGGTTTTGTGCTTAAGCCTTCGAAATGCCTTGCAGTGGATTATCCTGTCCCTGTCCCGCTGATAGTCGGTGCGGTACTGGCAGGGTGGTTCATCCCGTTCTCTCCCCCGGCTTTTGGAAGACAGTGAGGCATAAGGAGAAAGAATCTGCCCTTCAAGCTTTTCAATCTGTTCTCGAACCAGCATTGAACAAGCCCCCTCACAAATTAAATATAAACACATGGGGTTGCCTTATAATTTACCTCATATATTTATACGTAATAAGTGAGAATTCTCCTTTATTTTCTTATTAAATTTTTGTAAATTTCCAGATAGGTTTTAGAAAGGTACGAATTCCTCGCCTAAAACCTCCGCCTCAAGCCCACCGGAGCTGAGCTCAGTCAGCTCTTTTTTAAGAAAATCCACCATATCGCGGGGGATTACAAACTCAATTTCAACAGAATCGGTGTAGGCTGTGTCGGTAACAACGCCGTTGCAGGCAGGTATCAGGGAAGCAACCCGCCCATACTGGGAATAATCGCATTTTATCACGGCGCGGCAGCACATTACCATTTCCACAGGCTCCGCCGTCTCCACCGCCAGCTTTGCGGATTTTGTATAAGCCCGCACCAGCCCGCCGGTACCGAGCAGGACTCCACCGAAATAGCGGGTTACAACCACCGCGCAGTCGGTAAGGTTTTCCTTTAGCAGCATGTCCAGCACCGGAATGCCTGCGGTGCCCTGGGGCTCGCCGTCATCAGAATAGCGCTGCACCTGACCGTCCCTTAACACATAGGCGTAAACATTGTGGGTTGCGTTCCAGTGTATTTTGCGCCGCTCGGCAATAAATTCCATAGCCTCCGATTCGGTAGAAACAGGGCGCGCCGCACCGATAAACCTTGAGCGTTTTTCCACGAACTCGGTTTCAGCGGCACGGCGGATTGTGCGGTAGCTTTCCATTTCACCACTCCATATGCTGAGAAAGGGCAGCGCAAAAATTTGCGCTGCCCGAATAAAGCAATAAAGCTTAATTCTCGTCGGTTAAACCAAAGCGTTTCTTGAAGCGGTCTACACGCCCGCCGGTATCTACCAGCTTCTGCTTGCCGGTGAAGAAGGGATGGCATTTCGAGCATATTTCAACACGGATATTCTGTTTTGTTGACCTGGTCTCGAAAGTCTCACCGCATGCGCAGGTTACAGTCGTTGTTTCATATTTCGGATGAATATTCGCTTTCATTTATAATTCACCTCTTTCAGGAACCAAAGCATTAGCAGAAAGATGATATCACAATAAAAGAAAAAATGCAAGGATTTATCAAGGATTTTTTACTCAAT
>DUMT01000013.1 GCA_012839705.1 Clostridiales bacterium
CATCTTGACAGTATGTCAAAATGCTATTAAAATATTTGCAAACAAACAAATATTAAAGGCTGAGACGGGAAGAAGTAATATGTTTCAGGCAGTAAAGAGAGCCGCCGGGTGGTGCAAGGCGGTCTGCCGTGCATATGAAATACATCCCTGAGCCGCAGGCTGAAAGGTTAATCTACACCCAGTAGGCTGAGCCGTCTGCGCACGTTATAGCGCCAAGGCGTTATTTGCGCCGGAGGCCGGAGTTTTTCCGGTAAATTGAGGTGGTACCGCGGTTTATTCGCCCTCTGCTTTTCGCAGGGGGCTTTTTTGATACCAAACTAAACTTAGAACAGAAAGGATATTTATAAAATGAGCGTGTTTGATGAACTTGAAGCCAGGGGTATGATAGCCCAGACAACCGACAGGGAAAAAATCAAGGAACTGCTTGAAAACCAGCAGGTTACATTTTACATCGGTTTTGACCCGACTGCTGACAGCCTTCATGTCGGCCACTTTGTGCAGCTTATGGTAATGGCCCATATGCAAAGGGCTGGCCACAAGCCGATTGTCCTCCTGGGTGGCGGCACTGCGATGGTTGGCGACCCAACAGGCAAAACCGACATGAGGAAAATGATGACCAAGGAAACCATCGCATACCATGTCGAGTGTTTCAAAAAGCAGATGTCGAAATTCATTGATTTTTCAGACGGAAAAGCCATAATGGTCAACAATGCTGACTGGCTGCTGAACCTGAATTATATTGATTTTTTAAGGGAAGTAGGCGTGCATTTCTCAGTAAACCGCATGCTCACTTTTGAGTGCTACAAATCCCGTATGGAAAATGGGTTGTCATTCCTTGAGTTTAACTATATGCTGATGCAAAGCTATGACTTTTACTATTTAAACCAGAATTACGGCTGTTTAATGCAGCTTGGCGGCGATGACCAGTGGTCAAATATCATCGGCGGTGTTGAGCTTTGCCGCAGGAAAGCGGGAACAGAAGTCTACGGCATGACCTTTGCACTATTGACCACCTCCGAAGGCAAAAAGATGGGCAAAACCGAAAAAGGCGCTGTGTGGCTTGACCCGAACAAAACAACGCCCTACGAATTTTTCCAATACTGGCGTAACGTCAATGACGCTGACGTTGTAAAATGCCTTAAGCTGCTCACTTTCATACCGCTGGATGAAATCAACGAAATGGCAAAGGCAGAAGGCAGCGAAATTAATAAAGTAAAGGAAAGGCTGGCATACGAGGTAACCAAACTTGTCCATGGCAAGGATGAAGCGGACAAAGCCCTTGAAGCTGCCCGCTCGGTATTCGGCGCCGGAAGTGTTAGCGAGAATATGCCCACTACCGAGCTTTCAAAGGAGGATTTCAGCAACGACGGGCCTGCCATTTCTGTTATTGATTTGCTTGTTAAAACCAATCTTGCCCCGTCCAAAGGCGAGGCTCGCAGGCTTATCCAGCAGGGCGGCATATCTGTGGATGACAGGAAGGTTGCAGGTATTGATGAAGTGGTATTATTAAGCGAGTTTGAAAAAGGGTATGTGATAATCAGAAAAGGCAAAAAAGTATACCATAAGGCGGTAGTAAAATAAGAAAGGATTTGCAAAACGGCAGGTTTTAAGGCTTGCCGTTTTTTGTCGCACAAATGATGATGCTTGTACTAATGGTTTAAGGCTGGCAGAATAAAGACTTTTTGGTTGAATACTAGGCAAAATAATGTTAAAATAATTAGACTAGATTTTTTAGTGAGTAGGTGTCGGTATGAGGATTAAACGTTGGGTTATCCCGCCTTTGGAAAAAGAACTTGCTGCACAGCTTTCCGAAGAATGCGAGATAAATCCTTTTCTTGCTTTGCTGCTGGTTACAAGGGGCATTGCCGATGCCGAAAGTGCCGCTGAATTCCTGCTCGGTGGCGATATTCAGGATGACCCGTATTCGTTCGCTGATATGGACATTGCGGTTGAAAGGATTCAGAGGGCCATAGATTCGCGGGAACTGACAGCGGTTTATGGTGATTATGATGTTGACGGCGTAACAGCGACGGTGCTGCTTTATTCGTATTTGCGTGAAAAAGGCGCAGATGTGATATACTACATACCGGAACGGGAATGTGAAGGTTATGGGCTTAACAGGCAAAGCATCGACTATCTTCACCAGCAGGGCGTTAAATTAATTATTACGGTTGACAACGGTATTTCGGCTATTGATGAAATAGATTATGCTGCCGAAAAAGGCATTGACGTGGTGGTAACCGACCATCATCAGCCTCCCGAAAAACTCCCCAACGCGTTGGCGGTGGTCAACCCAAAACGCCTGGATTGCGAAAGCCAGTTTAAGGAGTATGCCGGTGTTGGCGTAGCCTTTAAGCTTGTCTGCGCGCTGGAAGGGGATACCGACACCGTAATTGAAAAATATGGGGACCTTGTAGCCCTCGGAACCCTTGGCGACGTAATGCTCCTTAAAGGGGAAAACAGGACGCTGGTCAGGGAAGGCTTGAAAGTTTTGAACAATAACCTGCGGCCTGGAATTAACGCGTTAAGAAAGCTGGCGGGGATAGAAAATAAGTATATTGATTCAATAACCACTGTGTTTTCCCTTGTGCCACGGCTTAACGCCGCAGGGCGGATGGATACCCCTGATTTGGCGGCAAGGCTGCTATTAACAAACCAGGATATTGTGGCTGAAACCCTTGCGTCTGAATTGCAGGAATGCAATGTCAAGCGCAAGGAAGTTGAGGATAAGATTTTGGAAGATGCCAGCAGGCAGATTCAGTCAGACCCCGGGCTTTTGGCGGCCAGAGTCCTTGTGATTGAGGGGCAGGACTGGCATCCTGGGGTAATTGGCATTATTGCGGCTAAAATTGCAGACCGTTACGGAAAACCGTGCATACTATTATCAACAAAGGACGGGGAAACCAAAGGTTCCGGCCGGAGTATAAAGGGATTTTCGCTGTATGAAGCGGTCAGCGCCTGTTCTGATTTATTATTGCGGTTTGGCGGGCATGACCAGGCGGCGGGTATTACCTTAAGCCCGGGCAAGGTCGGGGAGTTCCGCGAAAGGATAAACCGGTTTGCCGCCGAAAAATACCCCGTAATGCCAGTGCCGGAAATCCGCATAGATTTTAAGATAAGGCCGTCACAGGTAGATATTGAAAAACTGAACCTGATTTCGGCTCTGGAGCCTTTAGGCACAGGAAACCCGCAGCCTGTGTTCGGTTTATTTGGAATGCGTTTGGATAATATTATGCCTATAGGGCAGGGAAGGCATCTCAGGCTTTCGGTATCCAGGGATAATGTACGGTTGTCTGTATGCCGGTATAATGCCACCTGCGAGACTTTTCCCTTTGAATGCGGGCAGATAGTAAATCTGGTTGTCACAATGGAAAGAAACGAGTATCGAGGGGTTGTAACCCCATCCCTTCAGCTTAAGGATATCCGTTTGGCGGATGTCCAGCAGGAAGAATTGATTTTAGCCCTGGATACTTATGACAAGATTATGAGGCTTGAGGATTTATCAAGCTCCGAAGCAGCTTTGTATAAGCCAGAAAGGCCTGAGATTGAACGCATATACCGTTTCCTCAGGTCGAAAAGGAAATGGGTAGGCAATCTGGAGCAGCTTGCTTACCTTTTGCAGCAGCCCGCCATAAGCTATATCAGGCTGTTTGTATCCCTTGAGGTTCTCCGCCAGGCGGGGCTGATAAGCATGATTGATAGGGGAGATTTGTTGGAAGTTTCGGTTCTGCCTGTTAAGGAAAAAGCTGATCTTAACAAAACCCCGATTATGCAACATCTTAACTCCTGTCTTTTGAAATGAGTGGTAAAATTGTGTAAGTGCATTAATGCTAATCAAATAGTGGAAGAATTAAAATCCCTGATTGAGAAAAGCGGGAAGATTTATGACATGGCGGCTATTGACAAGGCGATAGATACCGCCATAAAGGCCCATGAAGGGCAGAAGCGCTCGTCAGGGGAGGATTACGTCTGCCATCCGCTGCAAGTTGCCACTATCCTTGTGGAGCTTGGAATGGACAGCGAAACCATAGTATCAGCCATCCTGCACGATGTGGTGGAGGATACCTATATCAGCCTTGACGAGATTACAAAAAATTTCGGGAAAGATGTTGCGGCCCTTGTTGACGGGGTTACCAAATTAAACAAGCTGCCCTTTACAAGCAAAGAGGAGCAGCAGGCGGAAAATGTCCGCAAAATGCTGCTGGCAATGGCGCAGGATATACGAGTTATCATTATAAAACTTGCCGACAGGCTCCATAATATGAGGACAATAGGTTCCCTTCCCGAACAGAAACGGCGCGACAAGGCAAAGGAGACAATGGATATTTATGCTCCTCTGGCACACCGTTTGGGTATCCGAGCTGTTAAGGAAGAGCTGGAGGATTTGTCCCTTAGAATACTTGACCCGATAGCTTACAAGGAAATTGAAGAAGCTCTTGCGTTGCGTGAAAGTGACCGCAACGCGTTTCTGGAAAGCATCAAACAGCGTATTACCGAAAACCTGCAGTCTATTCCGATTGAATGCCAGGTTTCCGGGAGGGTTAAGAGCATTACGGGTATTTACAGGAAAATGTATGTCCAGGGGCGTTCTTTTGACGAAATATATGACATTTACGCTGTTCGCGTTATTGTAAATACCGTAAATGATTGTTACAACGTCCTGGGCATCATCCATGACATGTTCCGCCCGATTCCAAACAGGTTTAAGGATTATATTTCAACCCCAAAATCAAACATGTACCAGTCTCTTCATACCACCGTTATAAGCAAGGAGAAAATCCCCTTTGAGGTGCAAATCCGCACCTGGGAGATGCATTATACCGCCGAATATGGGATCGCAGCCCACTGGAAATACAAGCTTGGTATACAGCGCAAGGATAAGCTTGAGGAGCGCCTTGCCTGGATACGCCAGTTCATTGAAAACCAGAAGGATGTAGACGACGCAGAGGATATCGTCCGCTCGATAAAAACCGACCTGTCCTCCGATGATGTGTTTGTATTTACTCCGAAAGGGGATGTTATAACCCTGCCGGTCGGGGCAACGGTAATCGACTTTGCCTATGCCATACATTCGGAAGTAGGCAACCGCATGATCGGCGCCAAAGTGGATGGCCGAATCGTGCCGATTGATTATGAAGTAAAAACCGGCGAGATTGTTGAGATTCTGACATCTTCTTCCCAGGGGCGCGGGCCCAGCCGCGATTGGCTGAACATTGTCAAAACAGGCGAAGCGCGCAACAAAATCCGGACATGGTTTAAGAAGGAGCGCCGCGAAGAAAATATTGAACAGGGTCGCAATGAGTTGGAACGGGAGCTTTCCCGCAACAATATAAGGCTTCCTGAGGACAAGATGAAGGAATTCCTGATGATGCAGGCTAAAAAGCAGCATTGCGAAACCCTAGAAGATTTTTATGCGGCAATTGGTTATGGAGGCATACTCCTTTCGCGTATAATGACAAGGATAAAGGAAGATTACCTCCGCCTTGTAAAGGCTGAAAATATTCAGCCGGAAAATATTGTACCTCCCACACGCACCCGGCGCAACAACGGCGGTGTTATAATCGACAATATGGACAACTGCCTTGTCAAGTTTGCGCGCTGCTGCAATCCGGTTCCGGGGGATGACATCATCGGCTTTATAACCCGGGGTTACGGTGTTTCGATTCACAAGACGGATTGCATCAATGTTCCAAAGGATATCTCAAAAGCCCCCGAACCCGACAGGTGGATTGATGTCAAATGGGAGGATAATGTCAGCGACGAGTTTAAAGCAACCCTGACTATCGAAGCAAAGAACAGGAATTCTCTGCTGGCGGATGTCACTACCCAGCTGGCAGCAATGCGTGTGATGATTCACGCCATAAGCGCCAGGGAATCCCAGGAAAGCACTGTTTTCATGAATGTTACCGTAGGTGTAAACAGCCTTGAACATCTGCAATCTGTAATAACACGGCTTTCCAGAATATCTGGTATTATTAAGATTACAAGAAGTGGGCATTCCCGCGGATGAAAGGAGTCTTTATGTTGCAATACATTTGTGTTCCGGTAGGTGCTCTTGAAACCAACTGTTATATTGTATTTGACGATAAAAATCAGGGATTTGTGGTGGACCCGGGCGGAAGCCCTGACAGGATTATAAGCGCCATCATACAGCATGACTTGAATATTACCCATGTCCTTTTAACCCATGCACATTTTGACCATTTCCTGGCGGCTAAAGAGATAATTGATTATACAGGTGCTAAGCTTTATGTCCCAAAAGGGGATTTGGATTTTCTCTCCGACCCTTCCAAAAGCCTTATAAGGTTTGCCCACAGCTCAGAAGATGTCAGCTTAAAAGCTGATGAGGTGCTGGAGGACGGAGATGAAATAAAGGTAGGAGAGCTGGATGTAAAGGTTCTTAGTACCCCGGGGCATACCCCCGGCAGCAGCTGTTTTGTTTGCGGGAGCCTTCTTTTATCCGGCGATACCCTTTTTGCAGGCAGCATCGGGCGTACGGACTTCCCCGGCGGGGACTATAGCGAAATCCAGCGTTCTTTGGAAAAAATATCTGATTTGGAAGGAGATTACACGGTATTGCCCGGGCACGGCCCTCAAACCACCCTTGATGAGGAGCGGAAAGGCAATCCGTATATGAATTCAAATGGTTTTGATTATTAAAGGGCACAGATTCAATTTTGAACTTGAGAATATATGCAGGCTTTTTCTTCCGCTGGAAAAGGTTTATGTTTATTACGATGAACAGGAAGTTACTCAGGACGGCAGTATTGTTGCTGTATCAACCCTGAAAGAAGGCTCCGACAAGCTGGTTTTATATTCCGAACTGACAATTGAAGGCAGGAAAGAATGCCTTGAGGAGCGTATTTTAAAGAACGGCGGATGTGATGATAAGGATATCGAGAGAAAACTTTCCGTTCAATTGTATAGATTGTTTGTAAAGCATTATGGCTTTACGTTGTCGTGGGGAGCTATTACTGGAGTCCGCCCGGTTAAACTATTAAGGCAGTTTGCCGCTGAAATCGGCAGGGAGAAGGCTGCTGAATGGTTTAAGGACGAACTCCTGGTAAGCGACGAGAAAATCTCACTGTGCCTGGACATTTTGAATATTGAAAACGAGATTATAGCATTGTCAAGGCCAGAATCCTTCAGCCTGTATATATCAATCCCTTTTTGCCCTTCAAGATGTGATTACTGCTCTTTTGTATCCCATACAGTGGAAAAGGCGGCAAGGCTTATACCTTTATACATCGAAAACCTTTGTAAAGAGATTGAATATACCGGAGCCGTATCCCGGGAGCTTGCGCTGAGGCTTGAGACTGTTTATATAGGCGGTGGTACTCCTACATCAATTTCCGCTGAGCAGCTAGGCCTTGTTCTAGATGCCATAAACAGGAGTTTTGACCTGTCTAATCTCAGGGAATTTACTGTTGAAGCTGGCCGCCCGGACACCATAACAGAAGATAAATTAAGGGTAATTAAATCATTTAATGTCGGCAGAATAAGCATAAACCCGCAGACTCTGAATGACAACGTGCTGGCAGCCATCGGCAGGCGTCATACAGCCCAGGATTATTACAACGCGTTCAACCTGGCCAGCAAAATCGGCTTTGGCAACATCAACACTGACTTGATTGCGGGACTGCCGGAAGATGACATTGACAGCTTTAACCAAAGCCTTGAGGGGGTTATAAGCCTTTCTCCTGAAAGCGTTACAGTCCATACCCTTGCTTTCAAAAAATCTTCCAACCTTGTGACCAAAAACCGGGTTAGTTTTGAAAAGGGCAGGCAGGCCGCCAAAATGATTGATTCCAGCATTATACGCCTTAAAGAGTCCGGGTACCGGCCGTACTATTTATACCGCCAAAGCAAAACCGTAGGCGGTACGGAAAATACCGGTTGGGCAAAACCCGGTTTTGAAGGGTTATATAATGTCTATATCATGGATGAAACTCACACCATTCTGGCGTGCGGGGCTGGCGCGGTGACTAAGCTTTGCCGCCCGCATGATGGATTTATCGAAAGAATATTTAACTTCAAATTCCCATATGAATACAACAGCCGTTTTGACGAAATTATACTAAGAAAAGGGCGTGTGAAGTTATTCTATGAAGGTTGCTGAAATTCGGAATTTAGAAATTAATGAGATAAACAGGCGTGCAAGGTTTGACGCCGACAGCCTGATTGAAGAAGAAACCCTACGTTATGACAGGGAAATCGAAAAGCTTGCGCGCTTTCTGGCTGAAAACTTTGACAGCCACTGCCTTATAATGCTTTCCGGCCCGTCATCCTCAGGTAAAACCACGACATCATTAAAGATTACAAATTACCTTCGGGATTTAGGTATCGATGCCCACACCATTTCGATGGATGACTTTTACCGGGGCAGGGAGCAGGCTCCTGTGCTTGAAAACGGTACTTATGATTATGAAGCTTTGGAAGCCCTCCGGCTTGACAAGCTGGAGCAATGCATGCAGGAGCTGATTACCGAAGGTCGGACGATGATTCCTAGGTTTGATTTTCATAACGGCAGGCCCTTTGATGAGACCTACGAGCTTATCATTAAGCCAAATTCCTTTGTAATTTTCGAGGGTATCCACGCCATAAACCCTTATTTTGAGCAGCACCTGCCGTCAAACAGCCTGTTCAAGGTTTTTATAAATACGGTTTCTCCCTTTATGCTTGACGGTGAAAAGTTTGTCGCAAGGCGTGATATACGCCTGGTTAGGAGAATCATTCGGGATGACAGGTTCCGCAACAGCCCAATATTAAATACCCTGCATATGTGGAAGCAGGTGGTGCGCGGGGAAAATGAATATATGTTCCCATATGTGGAAACTGTCGATTATCTGATTGATACCACCCACGCTTATGAGCCTTGCATATTCGCACCGCTGATTTTGCCCATGCTTAAATCTGTGCCGGCGGATAGCGAATATGTCGATATTGTAAATCATCTGATAGAGGTTATGACACGTTTCGAGCATATTCCTGTTGATAAAATGCCGGCGGATTCGCTTCTTCGTGAATTTGTGGGCTGATAGCATTGATTATAGAGTTACCATAAGATATAATTAGACCAGAATTTGCATTTAAAAAGTTTGTATGGGGAGGATTTTTATGGCTACTATTGATGATGTGATTTCCAAGGCTAAAACCGTTGCCGAGGCTGCCGGCAAAAAGACCTCCGAATTTATTGAGATTACAAAACTTCGGATTGAGATAGCCGAACAGGAAAGGGAAATGGCATCCATTTTTGAAGGGCTTGGCCGGCTTGTTTATGACTCGAAAAAGAGTGGAGAGGACGCTACATCCCTAATCGATGAATGTGTAGACAAGATCGATGAATGCCAGAATAAAATAAACGATTTGAAAAGGCAGATAGATGAATACAGGTTTACCCTGCGCTGCAAGGAATGCGGCACGCCGAATCCCGATGATGCCTTATATTGCAAAAAATGCGGTGTGAAGATGGATTAATATCTAAGCTTTAAATGCAATTCTACGGTTTTATAGCAGCAAAAGAAGATGAAAGGATATCGGGAAAATAATGATACCGTTTGAGGAATATAAACGCAGTGCCGATTTTTTGCGCAAAAATCTGCCCGAATGCCCCGAAGTGGCAGTTGTATTGGGTTCGGGGCTGGGAAGGCTGGCTGAAGAGGTTGAATCCAAAATAACGATACCCTATAAGGATATCCCAGGCTTTCCAATGCCGACCGTGGAATCCCACGCGGGTCTTTTAATTTACGGAAGATTAAACGGCAGAAAAGTTATCATGATGTCCGGCAGGTTTCATTTTTATGAAGGGTACTCTCCTGAAACTGTCAGCTTTTATGTACGTGTTTTATACCTGTTGGGCGTTCGTAAGCTGGTATTAACCAACGCCGCTGGCGCGGTCAACCAGTCGTTCAAAGTCGGTGATTTTATGCTGATTACCGACCATATCAAGTTTTTTGCCGAAAGCCCGGTCAGGGGAAAAAGGATTCCCGAATTTGGCGAGCGCTTTTTTGATATGTCCTCTACTTATTCTCCCCGTATGCGTGATATAGCCCGTAGAATCGCGGACGATATGGGCATAACCCTGCGTGAAGGTGTTTACTTTTACATGCCTGGGCCTGAATTTGAAACCCCTGCCGAAATCCGTGCAATACGGATTTTGGGAGGGGATGCTGTTGGCATGTCTACTGTTTTTGAGGCGGTTACGGCTGCGCAATGCGGTATGGAGGTTTTGGGAGTTTCCTGTATCACCAACATGGCTGCAGGTATCATTCCCAACAGCGTTGTCAGCGATGCGGAGGTTACGATAACTGCCGCCCAGGTGTCCGACCGTTTTTGCAGCCTTATGAAGTCGGTTATAGCTGAAATATAACCAGCCGGCGGAGGGAAGTTTATGCTTATAAAGAATATTGACATAATCCGTGCTGACGGCACACTGGTTAATGGAATGAATGTTGCCGTTAAGGACGGGAAATTTGCATATATCGGCAAAGAAATGCCTGAAGGTTACTGGGGCGAAGTTTTAGACGGGAAAGGCCGGGTTTTGATACCCGGTTTAATCAATACCCATACCCATGTTCCGATGACCCTTATGCGTGGATACGGTGACGATATGCCCCTTGACCGCTGGCTGTTTGACCGTATTTTCCCTTTTGAGGACAAGCTGTCCGCGGAGGACGTATACTGGGGCAGTATGCTTGGCATTGCTGAAATGCTGGCATCCGGCACCACTTCTTTTTCGGATATGTATTATTTTTGCGGCAGCATTGCGAAAGCCGTCATTGAAAGCGGGATAAAAGCCAATATCGGCAGGGGAGTCAGCTGCTTTGATGAAACCAAGAAGTTTGCTGATTTGCCTGCATACTCTGAAATGCTGGAGCTTGTGAAAAGTTATCACAAATACGACGGCGGCAGGGTTTTGATTGACGCTGCGCCACACTCAGAATATACCACAAGGCCGGATATCCTTGCGGATATTGCGGAATTTGCTGCTGCAAATTCCTTAAGGGTGCAGGTGCATTTGTCTGAAACCCAAAAGGAACACCTGGAGTGCGTGGGGCGCCACGGTAAAACTCCTGCAAAGGTTATGGAAGACAGCGGGTTGTTTGACTTTCCTGTGACGGCAGCCCACTGCGTTTGGCTTTCTGATATTGATGTGGAAATACTGGCAAAACATAAGGTTTTTGTTGCCCACTGCCCTCAGAGCAATCTTAAGCTTGCAAGTGGGATTGCCAGGGTGGGGTATATGCGCCAGCAAGGGGTTAGTGTTACAATCGGTACAGATTCTGCGGCAAGCAACAATAATCTTGATATGTTCGAGGAAATGCGGACAGCTTCCCTTCTGGCGAAAGGGGTAACTTTAGACCCCTGTGCGCTTCCTGCCAACGAAATAGTTTACATGGCTACCCGGGCTGGCGCCCTGGCACAAGGCAGGAAAGATACCGGCGACATTGCCGAAGGGTATGCTGCTGACTTCGTAATCCTTAACACGAACCGGATTTCCATGACTCCAAGCCATAATCCGCTTTCAAACATCGTTTATTCCGCCAGCGGTGCTGATGTGGAAACGACTGCCGTCAATGGGCGTATTTTGTACCATAAAGGCGAGTTCTTGACTATTGATATCGAACGTGTTTTGCATGAAGTGAGAGCACATGTAAAATTTCTTCTTGATAAATAGCCCACAGTGGATTATAATACCTGATTATCAGGTAGACGAGAGGATTGATATGCTTGCCGCAAAGAAATAAACAAAGCTTTTTGCAAGGCGCGCTGATTCTCTCTGCTGCCGCAATTCTGACTAAAATCATAGGAGCTTTGTTTTTTAAAATCCCTTTGCAGAGGATAAACAATTCTGCCTACGGGTATTTTGAGGCAGTGTATAATATATATATCCCCATATACACTGTTTCTACAGCGGGTTTCCCGATAGCCGTTTCCCGCATGGTATCCCAAAGCCTGGCACTGGGGCATTACAGGGATATCAGGGTTATAAAAAAGGTTGCGAACCGCGTTTTCCTGATTACCGGTACCTGTGGCACCCTGGCGATGGTTATTGCTTCGCTTTTTTATCCCGAATTTGTGGATATGCCGAATATCAGGCTGACCATGCTGGTCATGGCGCCTTCAATATTCTTTTGCTGCATGGTAACGGCTTACAGGGGCGTTTATGAAGGCTCCAGGAACATGATTCCCACCGCAGTATCCCAAATCCTTGAGGCGTTAGGAAAACTGGTTTTTGGGCTTTCCCTTGCCGCCGGGGCTCTGCGTTTGGGACAGTGGCAGTTTGAAAACGGGTTAAAGGTATTTGGAAGGCAAGCCGAATCGGCGCAGCAGGCGCTGGATATCAGCCTTCCATATATTGCCGCAGGCGGAATGATAGGCGTTACCGCAGGCTCGTTTTTCTCCTTTGCGTACCTTATTATCCGCTACCGCAGGTTTGGCAGCGGTATTACAAAGGACGAACTGGCGCTGTCACCGAAACCCCACACCCCCGGGTCGATTTTCAGGCAGCTATTGAAAATCGCAATCCCTGTGGCCCTTGGGACTCTCGCAACCGAGCTTACCACAATGATTGATGTTGTATCTTTACAAAAAAGCCTTGCTGTAGTATATAATAAAAATGGTGACATAATTCGAGAAATTTACAAAAACGCCTTAGCAGCCAGTAATACCAATGATGTGCTGGCGTTTTTGACGGGCAACCGTGGAATTGCAATGACATTTGTTAATCTCGTCCCCAATGTCACACTAACCCTGGGGATTAGCGCCCTGCCGGTGATAACCTCCGCCTGGGCGTTGAAAGATTATTCCCAGCTTAAGAAAATGGTTTCAACAGTATTGCGGATTACCATAATGATTTCCCTTCCCGCGGGGCTAGGTATGTCGGTACTTGCGAAACCCATATTAAACCTGATTTATGAGCCCCACAATGTGGCGGTCGCCGGCCCTCAGTTGGAAATCCTGGGTTTGGCTGTAGTCTTTATCTGTCTGGTTGCGCCCGTCAATGCAATGCTCCAGGCAATGGGCAGGGCTGACGTTCCGGCAAAAATCGTGCTGGTTGGCGGGGCTGTAAAATTTATTTTCAACACCGTCCTTATAATGAACCCGCACCTCAACATTTTGGGGGCGGCCTACAGCACCCTGATTTGTTATGTGGTAATGGTTACACTTAGCATCAGAGCTCTTATAAGGATTGTGAAGGCAAGGCTTTATTGGAAATCAATCTTTTTAAAGCCCCTTATAGGTTCAATACTCAGCAGCGCAGCCGCGTGGGCAGCAAACGGCTTGCTTTCCCGGTTTATATCTGCAAAGTTTTCAGTAATTATTGCTGTATTTGCAGCGGTTGTTGTATATTTTTGGGTGCTGTTGTCAATAAAAGCTATTAAGCGGGATGATGTTCTGATGCTGCCAAAAGGAGAAAAAATTGCTAAAATACTTGAAAAATACGATTGGATAGGTTAATATAAACATTACCAAAAACTAGACAGGTTTTGGAAACTTGGGGGTCAGTTATGCCTATTGAAATTACTCCAAAAGAACGGTACGGAATTGAGGACTTGCTGAATATCATGCAGCTGCTCCGCTCGCCACAGGGTTGCCAGTGGGACAGGGAGCAAACCCACCAATCCATCCGTTCGAATTTATTGGAGGAAGCCCATGAGGTAATAGAAGCCATAAACAAGGAGGACCCCGCCCTTCTCTGTGAGGAGCTTGGCGACCTTCTTTTGCAGATTGTTTTCCACGCCCAGATGGAGCAGGAAATTAACAGTTTCAGCTTCGGTGATGTTGTTGATGGCATCTGCAAAAAACTGATAATCAGGCATCCTCATGTGTTTTCTGGCGTGAAAGTCAATAATTCTGAAGAAATCCTTGAAAACTGGGATAAAATAAAACGTGATACCAAAGGCACTAAATCCCAGGCTGATTTGTTAAGGTCAGTACCGAAATCCTTGCCCGCTTTAATGCGCTCCGCCAAAATCCAGGGCAGGGCAGCACGGGTTGGTTTCGACTGGCCGGATGTTTCGGGGGCTTTGCAGGCACTAAAAAGCGAAGTTATGGAGCTTGAGAAGGCCATAGAAAACGGCGACCCGAGACAAATTGAGGATGAGCTTGGCGATGTCCTTTTCTCCGCGGTTAACGTTTCGCGTTTTGTGGATTGCGATGCTGAGCAATCGCTATCCAATTCATGCGAAAAGTTTATAGGCAGGTTCGCCAAAGTCGAGACGCTGGCGGAGAAAAACGGTATAGACATGACCAAAGCGGACATTCAGGAGTTGGACAAGCTTTGGGATATGGCTAAATCGATACATGTTTCCTCGCCCGATGGTGAGGGAAATCACTAATCAATCCATGCGCGGTTTAACCCGCTGGTTTATAAATTTTATGGAGGTAAAAATATGAACAAAGTTGAATTAGTAGCTGAAGTAGCTCAGAAGTCTGGTTTGACCAAGAAGGATGCTGAGAAAGCGGTTACTGCTGTCCTTGACTCAATCGTTGAAGCTGTTGCTTCCGGCGACAAAGTTCAGTTGGTCGGTTTCGGTACCTTCGATGTCCGTGAACGTCAGGAAAGACCCGGCCGCAACCCGCGCACCAAGGAAAAAATTATTATTCCTGCTTCCAAACAGCCGGTTTTCAAAGCTGGCAAGGCATTCAAGGATGCTATTGCTCAGGACTAATTTAATAACGTCACAAAAAGCCGTCCATTAAGGGCGGCTAAATTTTTAGTATTTTCACCATTTCAGATTTAAGCGAGAGGTTATAAAAATGAGGCTGGACAAATATCTTAAAATATCCCGGCTAATTAAAAGGCGTACCATCGCTAACGAAGCCTGCGACGCAGGCAGGGTTTTGGTCAATGGTAACCCTGCCAGGGCATCATATCAGGTTAAACCCGGGGATGTTATTGAACTTAACATGGGAACCAGGGATGTACGGGTTGAGGTTGTTTCAGTTCAGGAGCATATAGGCAAAAGCGATGCCACATCCCTGTATAGAATTTTGCCATAGCGAAAATAATTAGTTATATTAACGCTCCTTTTCACATAGAAATAGAATAAACATCAAACCTTAAGGCGTTTATGCCGGCGGGGAATCCTCGGCATAAACAATAGAAAGCCCTCGCTTTGTGCCAAAAATATAAGGGTATTTTAAACACAGGGCGAGAGCTTTCTTCAAATGGTAATCAATTCTGTGTGATAAGGAGTGTCGTTTTATGCCTGAAGCCAAGGCAATTCAGATGCCCCATCATGTAATATTAGAGGACCGCCGTTCTTTAACTGTTTCGGGTGTATCAGATGTTGACAGCTTTGATGATATGACTGTTGTAATATATACCGAACTCGGAGAGCTGACAGTTAAGGGAGAAGGATTACATATAAACAAACTTAATATCGAAACAGGGGATCTCACACTTTCGGGGCAAATCAACTCTTTGACATATTCGGAAATACAAAATAAAGCCAGCGGTTTCTTCGGGCGGCTGTTTAAATAGGGAGAAGTTGTCGTGGAACTGACTTTGCAGGACCAGATGCAGCAATTTTTCCTGTCATGCGGAATGGGTTTTATCCTTGGATTTTGCTACGAGTTGTTCAGAATACCCCGTTTGATATTGAATTCCGGCCGCCGTGCTGTTTTTATTCAGGACGTGCTGTTTTTTGTGACCGCTGCCGTCCTGACTTTTCTCTTTTCCCTGGCAGTTATGGACGGAAAGCTCAGGTTTTATTTGTTCTTAGGGGAATTCCTGGGCTTTACCTCATATTATTTTACTTTGGGAAAATTAATTTCAAGGTTTACAAAATCTGTAATTAATGCTATAATTTACATATGGAAAAGGATGTGGGAGATAATTTTATATCCTTTCCGCGTGCTGTATAAATTTATAAAAAGAATAATCAAAAAGCCTATTGACAAATTGCAAGAAATATTTAAAAATATTACAATTAAAATATTGTCATTTTTCAAAAAAAGCTTGAAAGGTAGACGCAAAGTATTGTATAATCAGTTAGAAGCGTCTGAGGATATAGCGGGCACAGCGCCCCGTATACATAAAAAGGGGAAGAGACGTAAATGAAGGCTGCTGCTGTCAAAAAGAAAAGGAAAAAAAGCATTTTTTTAAGGGTTGCCCTAGCCGCCTTTTCGATTTATGTCGTTGTGACGCTGCTTAAATTGCAACTCGAAATCAGCAACCGCCAGAAAAAGATTTCTGAGCTCAACGCCATGGCGGAGCAGCTCGAAAAAGAGGTTGAAGAATTGCAGTATAAAAACGACAATTATGAGGATTATCTGGAAGAAAAAGCACGAGAAAATATGGCCCGTCAGGGCGAAACAATATACATAGGAAATTGATTTGGTTTAGGAGGAAATTTAATTTTTATGCAGCTTGAGGTTGGAGCGGTATTGGAGGGTAAAGTTACCGGAATTACTAAATTCGGTGCTTTTGTCGAGTTGCCAGGCGGCAAAACTGGTATGGTCCATATATCAGAGGTGGCGCCGACTTATGTTAAGGAAATTCGGGATTATGTCACCGAGAATCAAACCGTGAAGGTCAAAATCCTCACAATTGGGGATGACGGAAAGGTTAGCCTTTCAATAAAAAAAGCTTTGGACCCGAAAGATTCCCGTCAGCGCGGTTCATCATCAGGTCGTCCCGGCAATTTTGAATGGCAGCCTGCTCGAAACGATAACATGGATTTCGAGGAAATGCTCTTGAGATTCAAGCAGACAAGCGAAGAGAAGATGCACGATTTGAAAAAGTATATTGACGGCAAATCAGGCGGCTTTTCTCGCCGCGGTTCACGATAATGTAAATTTAGGGGCGGGGCTATGCTCTGTCCTTTTTATTTTGAAAAAACTGATTAATGGAGAAAAAGCCTATGGTCATCACAAATGCAAAAGTAATGCCAGTTGACAGACCGGTAATAGAAAACGGATATGTCAGAATAGAAAACGGCATCATTGTTGAACTGGGCGAAATGCCGTATAAGGGTACTGATGAACAGGTATTCAATGCTAATGGAGGATTGCTGCTTCCTGGATTTGTGGACGCCCACACCCATCTGGGAATGTGGGAGGACGGGTTGGGCTTTGAGGGCGATGACGGCAACGAGGATACCGACCCCGCCACCCCTCATTTGCGCGCAATTGACGCAATTAACCCTCTTGACCGCTGTTTCAGGGAAGCACTGGAATCAGGGGTTACAACCGTTGTTACAGGCCCCGGAAGCGCAAACCCGATAGGCGGGCAGATGTGCGCACTTAAAACCTACGGGCGCCGTATTGAGGATATGATAATCAGGGAGCCTGTCGCCATCAAAATGGCTTTGGGCGAAAACCCAAAAACAGTTTACCATGCCAAGAACCAGGCACCTGTTACCCGTATGGCGACCGCTGCAATAATACGCGAGCAGCTCGCCCTTGCCCGCAGATATGAGCAGGATTTGAGAAACTCTGAAACCAGCGATGACGACCCGCCGGAGCTGGATGTAAAATGCGAAGCCCTTTTACCGGTGATAAAGAGGGAAATGCCAGTCCATTTCCACGCCCACAGGCTGGATGATATTTTTACAGCCCGCCGTATCGCTGCGGAGTTTAATTTAGATTACATAATAGTCCATGGAACCCAGGGGCATCTTGCGGCGGACCTCCTGGCAGAGGATAATATTAAGGTTTTATGCGGCCCTCTGATTTGCGACCGCTCAAAACCCGAGCTGCGGGATTTGACCCCTGCCAGCCCTTCGATATTGCATAAAGCAGGTGTTGAGTTCGCAATCGTGACCGACCATCCGGTAATACCTGTTCAGTATCTGGCGATATGCGCCTCAATTGCGGTTAGAGAGGGGCTTCCCTTTGAAGAGGCTGTTAAGGCAATCACGCTGGCTCCCGCAAGGATTATCGGCATAGACGATAAGGTAGGCTCGATTACTCCCGGCAAAGATGCGGATTTGGTTCTGTTTTCCGGGGACCCGCTGCTTTGCAAGCCTACTGCGGTATTCTGCAAAGGGCAGAGGATTTTATAAAAGACTTGCATAAAAAGCAAGTCTTTTTATGCAAGGTCATTTCGTGGAGGATGTTTAGATGAGGGAAATATCAGCAAATTTAATTGAACAAACTATCAGCGAGCTATGTATTAAAGCTAATATTTACTTGTCAGACGACATCAAAAACGCTGTCAGCAACGCCTCAAAATCAGAGGAAAAACCCCTGGCAAAAGAGATTATGCAGGATCTGGTGGAAAATATCTCGGCGGCTGAACGGCTTAAACTGCCGGTTTGCCAGGATACAGGCATGGCAGTTGTTTTTGCGGAAATTGGGCAGGATGTCCATATCACCGGAGGGCTCTTCAACGACGCTGTGAATAAAGGGGTCGCCAAAGGCTATACCGAAGGGCTGTTGCGCTGCTCGGTTGTGGCCGACCCCCTGAGGAGGGTTAACACCAACGACAACACACCTGCAATAATCCATACTACTCTGGTTGAAGGGGACAGGATAAAACTTACCGTTGCACCAAAAGGGTTTGGCAGCGAAAATATGAGCAGGATACGCATGTTCACCCCTGCCGCAAAATATGAAGATATAATCAGCTTTATCTGTGAGACCGCTAAATTGGCAGAAAGCAACGCCTGCCCTCCGATGGTACTGGGGGTGGGGATTGGAGGGGATTTTGAAATGTGCGCTTTACTGGCAAAGAAAGCGCTATGCCGCCCTCTGGATATCCCAAATAGCGATCCTTTCTATGCCAAAATGGAGAATGATGCCCTGGAAGCCGTTAACAAGCTGGATATCGGGCCGCAGGGATTTGGCGGAAAATCTACCGCCCTTGGCGTATCTATCGAAGTTTTTCCAACTCATATCGCAGGTTTGCCAGTTGCTGTTAATGTGGGCTGCCATGTTACCAGGCATGCAAGCTGTATTTTATAATATTATTTAACGAAAATTAATAAAATGTCTTTAAATTCACCGGGAATTTTGTTATAATTTAGATGAAATACAGCTTATGGTATCATTTAATAGCCACATTTACCGTATGCTGTATCACAAAAGCCCTTTAATGGGATATAGATGGGAGTTGGAGTTATGAAAGTTGCTATCACAGGCAGAAAGGTTCAGATCAACGATTCTTTGACGGAAAGGATCGAGAAGAAACTTTCAAAGCTCGACAAATTTTTTGAAACAGATACCTTGGCGGAGGTGACCATCACCAAGGAGAGGAATTTTAACCGGGTGGAAATCACCATTCGCAGTGCCGGACTTATATTCCGCGCCGAGGACACAGCCGAAGACCCGAATGAGGCTGTGGACAAGCTGATTGATGTGCTGTTCCGCCAAATCAGGCGGAATAAAACCAAATTGGAAAAGAAGCTTAGAAAAGAAGCTTTTATGGATACAAATTTTGGGACTGAGCTTGACGAAACTGAAGAAGAATATCAGATCGTAAAATCAAAGAAGTTCCCAGTCAAACCAATGGATGTAGAAGAAGCGATTTTGCAAATGAACTTGCTTAATCACAAATTCTTTATGTTCAGGAATGCCGATACCAACGAGATCAATGTGGTTTATTGCAGGAAAGACGGTAAATACGGTCTGCTGGAACCAGATAATTTATAAAATATTTCGAGAGCCGCTGAAAAAGCGGCTCTTTTAAAATTTTCCATCTTATTGTATTATTGTAGTAATAAAATTGAGTCTGGTTATGTTTACACTAATACCGGATTC
>DUMT01000014.1 GCA_012839705.1 Clostridiales bacterium
AAAATCTAAAAGAGGTGGGTATTATGAAAAAAATCCTTGCATTGGCAATCTGCGCGATTCTGGTTATATCAGTTTTTGCCGGTTGCTCAAAGGAAAGCTCAAATTCGGTTAAAACCGGGCTTGCAGTAATCACTTCAATTTCCAAGTCCGCCGACGTTAAGGACGGTGTCGGCGCAGCCCAGGTAGATTCTACCGTTGTTGCTGTAACTGTTGATAATGATGGCAGGATTGTAAAATGCGCTATCGACGCTCTCCAGACAAAGGTAGAGTTCAACGGTTCTGGCGAAATCACCACTCCCCTGGATAAAGTATTCCAGACCAAGAACGAGCTGGGTACTAAATACGGCATGATTAAAAACTCCAAAATCGGCAAGGAGTGGAATGAGCAGGCTGCCGCTTTTGCAAAATATGTAGAAGGCAAGACTGCCGCAGAAGTCGCAGGTATTGCCGTTGACGACAGCAAGCATCCTACCGGCGCTGACCTTACATCTTCTGTCACCATGTCGATTGGCGATTTGATTGAAGGTGTCCAGAAGGCAGTTAAAAACGCCAAGGATTTGGGCGCTAAAGGCTCCGACAAACTTGGCCTTGGCATTACCACATCCATTAGCGATTCCAAGAATGCCACTGCCAATGAAGATGGCACAGTTTCGGTTTACACACACTATTCCGTAACCACCGTTGACAGCAACGGTAAAATTACCAGCAGCATTATTGACGCTTCCCAGACCAAGGTTAACTTCGACGCAACCGGCAAAATTAAGAGCGATTTGAATGCTGCGCAGCAGACCAAGAACGAGATTGGCGATGGTTACAACATGAAAGGCTCTTCAAGCATCAAGAAGGAATGGTACGAGCAGGCGGAATCCTTTGCCAAATATATCACCGGCAAGACCATCAGCGAGGTTAAAGGAATTTCCCTTGACGATTCCGGCCATGCCACAAATTCCGATTTGAAATCCTCTGTTACAATTAAGATTGGAGATTTCATCACTGTTGTTGAAAAAGCGGTTTCCGCAGCAAAATAAGTAGCCAAATATCTAAAGCAAAATATCCGCCGCAACCCGGCGGATATTTTGCTACAGTATTGCTGAATAGTTGGTGGATTTAAGGAGTTACAGTGCCATGAAAAGAAAACGGGCTTTGATAATTGCTTTAATATATTTGATAAGTTTGTTTGGGTTTGTATCCTGCAATGCGGGCAGAAAAAGGTATGAGGCACAGTTTTTACAGCTCTTTGATACCGTTACCACTATAGTCTCCTTTGCGGATAGCAAAGAGGAGTTTAACGAGTTTTCCGTATTTATTTACGATACTCTTAAGGAATACCACCAGCTATTCGATATCTACAATGATTATGAGGGAATCAACAACATCAAAACCATAAACGACAACGCAGGCAAAAATCCTGTAAAAGTTGACCAGAGGATAATTGATTTGCTCCTGTTTGCCAAACAGGGCTATGAAAAAACAAAGGGCAAGGTCAATATCGCGCTGGGTTCGGTGCTGAAAATATGGCACGACTACCGGGAAAAGGGGATTGACGACCCAGAAAACGCCAAGCTGCCGCCTATGGACGAGCTGAAAGCCGCTAAAGAGCATACCGACATCAACAACCTTGTTATCAATCAGGAAGAGTCCACCGTCTATCTCACCGACCCTGAAATGAGTATTGATGTAGGGGCAATAGGCAAGGGTTATGCAGTGGAGCAGGTGGCGAAAAAAGCCGAGGAAAAAGGATATACTTCAGCCCTTTTGAGTGTGGGAGGAAATGTCAGGGCCATCGGCAGCAAGGACGGCAAGGGCAAGCCCTGGAATATCGGCGTTGAAAACCCCGAAAAGACTGAGGATGGTTCCCCCTTGCTGGTGACTGAAATTGTCGGCAAGTCGGTGGTTACCAGTGGTATTTACCAGCGGTATTATACCGTTGACGGCAAGAATTATCACCATATAATCGACCCAGATACCCTGATGCCCCATGATAATTTCAAGTCTGTCACCATAATTTGTGATGATTCCGGCATGGCGGATATGCTTTCCACCGCGGTGTTCAACATGCCCTTTGACGAAGGGTTAAGATTTGTAAACAGCCTGCAGGGTGTTGAAGCTGTTTGGGTTTTGATGGACGGACAGATTAAATACAGCGATAATTTCCAGCAATATTTAAGCAAACAGGCTTGATATGCTTGCAAAACTGCGCTGACTGGTGCAGTTTTTCTATACCACAGTTTACAGATAATCTATATTATGGTAATATGAGGTTGAAATAAGCTGAGGCGGTGGTGCATATGAATAAGCTGGTATCCGTCATTATGACGCTGTTTCTGCTTAGTTTCAATGTTTTAGCAGCGGGCAGTGTAACCGTTAACGTTGAGGAATGGGAAGAGAATAATTCTTACCCGGACTGGTACGGAGGAAGGTATATAGATGATAGCGGCAAGCTTGTGCTGGTAATTGTTGAGGGTTATGAGGATATACTGCCAGAGGATTTTGGCGAAAAATATTCTTATGTAATAAAAAAGTACTCTTTTAACCAGTTAAAAAAAGTTCAGGAAGAAATCGGAGAGCAATGGATGGCAACTAACTCAGATGGTGAAATCTGTGTTATTGCTGCTGCCCTTAATGAATTCGACAACCGGGTCGATGTTACCCTTAATAGCGGCAGTAGCAAAATTGAGGAAGTAAGGGGACAGCTTTACCAAAAATATGGGGATATGATAAGCATTGAGGTATCGGATTATCCTCTCCTTATATCGCAGCCGCCAGAAAGATTTGACTGGCTGCCAATTGCAGCTTTGGGAATTGCCATGGTTGTTTTAGCCGTTGCGGTTTTTTTATATCATAGGCGGATTTTTAACAGGGAAGAAAGATGAAGGGATTGTATAACAGGCTGGTTTGGCGCTGAACCGCACCAGATTGCTGTTGCAGTCAGGATAAAATTAAAAACGGATGCTGCAACCAAAATTGCAGCATCCGTTTTTTAGCTTATAATTCTCTTTAAAATCTCCTGGATTTTGACGGGATTTCCCCTGCCATTGGTCTTTTTCATGACCTGGCCCACCAGCGCCTGGAATGCTTCGGATTTTCCGGCAAGATAGTCGGATACCGATTTCTGGTTTTCGGAAATTGCCTCTTTGGCGTATTGGGTTAAAATGCCCTCGTCGCTGATTTGCTCAAGCCCTTTTTCCCTTACCACCTGTTCGGGGTCGGCGTTATTTTCCCAAAGCTCCTGGACAAGCAGACGGCAGGTTTTGCTGTTTATCCTTCCTTCCCCTGCCATCTGGGCGATTTTCGCTAAATTTTCGGGGGAAATGGGGATTACGGGTTCGTCGGGCTGCTGGAGCCTTGCAATATCGGTAAGAATCATGTTTGCCACCAAAACCGGGTAATCTGTCTTTGCCGCAGCCTTTTCAAAATAATCGGCGGTTTCCCTATCAATTATAATCTGCTCCGCGGCATAGGAGGTAAGGCCGTATTCCTCCATATACCTTTTCTTGCGCTCGTCAGGCAGGGCAGGGATTTCAGCCTTAAGGCTGCTTAGCATTTCCCCGGTTACCTCAATTACCGGTAGGTCCGGGTTAGGCATGTAGCGGTAGTCGGTGGCGTTTTCCTTTGAGCGCATGGAATAGGTTTTTCCGGTGGTGGAATCAAAACGGCGGGTTTCCTGAACAAGGGGTTCCCCGGATTCGATTGCCTCCACATGGCGCAGGAATTCGTATTCAATCGCTTTGGTTACAAACTGGAAGCTGTTCAGGTTTTTAATCTCAGTCCTGACGCCAAAGGCTTTTTCGCCTTTTTTTCTTACCGATATGTTCACATCGCAGCGGAATGAGCCTTCGTTCATCTTACAGTCCGATATCCCGGTGTATAAGATTACCGCCCTTAGCTTTTGCAGATATGCTTTGGCTTCTTCGGCGGAGCGCATATCCGGCTCGGACACAATTTCAATAAGGGGCATTCCCCCGCGGTTGCAGTCAATCAATGTGCCTTTGCCTTCAAGGTGCACAAGCTTGCCGGCATCCTCCTCGATGTGGATTCTGGTGATTCCAATCCGCTTTGTGCCTTTGCTGGTTTCTATGTCAAGGTAGCCATGCTCGCACAGAGGGTGGTCGAATTGGGAAATCTGATAGGCATTGGGAAGGTCGGGATAGAAGTAATGTTTCCTGTGTTGCTTGGTGGATGAGGCAATCTTGCAGTTTGTGGCGATTCCTGCCTTGATGGCGTATTTTAAGACCTCGCGGTTCAGCACAGGCAGGGCGCCGGGCCATCCGGCGCAAATGGGGCAGCACTGGGTGTTTGGCTCTGCGCCGAAATCCGTCGGGCAGCTGCAGAATATTTTGGTTTTGGTTTTAAGCTCCACATGGACCTCTAGCCCTATTACCATCTCATATTTTTGCAGTACATTCTGTGACACCATAACCGATTAATCCTTTCTTTGACCTATATTGGCATTTTGCTCGTATGCATAGGCTGCTCTGAAAAGCAGTTGCTCGTCAAAAGCTTTTCCAATAAGCTGCATGCCCACAGGCAAGCCCTGGGAATCGGCCCCGCAGGGGAGGGACAGGGCAGGCAGCCCTGCCATATTCACCGATGAGGTGCAGATATCCCCCATGAATATATCGAGGGAATCCCCCTGCTTTTCCCCGAGTTTATACGCAGTGGTCGGGGTGGTTGGTGTCAGGATTAAATCATACCGTTCGAAAATATTTTTAAAGTCGTTGCAGATTAAAGTGCGGATTTGCAGGGATTTTGAGTAGTATTTTTCATAATAGCCGGTGGAAAGGAACATGGTGCCAAGGAGAATCCGGCGCTTAACCTCTTTGCCAAAACCCTGGCTGCGGGATAATTTGTATATGTCGTCAACGCTGCTGCAGTTTTGGGCGCGGTATCCGAATTTTATGCCATCGAATTTTCCAAGGTTGGAGGACGCCTCCGCCGCCGAGATGACAAAGCAGGCAGAATGGGCTGCTTTAAGGTGTGGAATGGATACTTCCTCAACCTTTGCACCCAGTTTTTCATACTGCTTGGCAGCCGCAAGAACGGCGTTTTTGACCTCATCTGAAACTGCGGCGAAGAATTCCTTTGGCAGGGCGATTTTAAGGCCCTGAACGCCATTTTCAATCCCTTTTGTAAATTCAGGGTTGGGATGGCAGACAGAGGTGGCGTCCCACTTATCCTGTACCGCGATTGATTCCATGACCATTGCGCAGTCTTTTACGTCCTTTGTAAGGGGCCCAATCTGGTCAAGGGATGACGCCAAAGCCACAAGCCCCCGCCTTGAAACGGTGCCGTATGTGGGCTTCAAACCCACCACGCCGCAAAATGCCGCCGGCTGGCGGATTGAGCCTGACGTGTCGGAACCTAAAGCAAAAGCGGCCAAACCTGCCGCCACTGCGGCGGCAGAACCGCCGGAACTGCCCCCCGGAACCCTTGAGGTGTCCCGGGGATTTTTTACAGGGCCGAAATAGGAAGTTTCGTTTGAAGAGCCCATGGCGAATTCGTCCATGTTCAGCTTGCCAAGGATTACCGCGTGTTGCCCCTCCAAAAGGTCCACTACAAATGCGTTGTAGGGGGGCTTGAAGTTTTCAAGCATTCTGGATGCGCAGGTTGTGGGGATGCCTTTGGTGCAGATGTTGTCCTTAATGCCTGCCGGAATACCCGCAAGGGGGGAAAGCTTTTCTCCGGCGGCGCGAAGCCTGTCAACCTCTGAGGCCTGTTTAAGCGCAGTTTCGGCAGTAATGCTTATATAAGCGCCAATTTCGCTGTTTAAAGACTGGATTTTTTCAAGGTAAGCATTAGCCGCCTCAACTGCGGAAATTTCTTTTTTAGCAAGCAGGCTGCTCAGCTTGCTGACAGATATGCTTGTTATCTCGTCCATCATCTCAAATTCCTTTCCGCGTATTTTCCAGTATTATTCTGTTTTATTCCAAAACCTCGGGCACGAAAATGTACCCGTCCTTTTTTTGGGGTGCGCTTTCAAGCATTTCATCCCTGCTTAAATCCTGCTGCGGAACATCCTCCCGCAGGACGTTTTTCAGGGGTTGGACATGTGTGGTTTCAGCCACTCCGGTGGTATCTACATCTAGAATCTGATTCACAAAGGGCATTGTTTGCTGCATTTCTTTGGTGTATTCTTTCTTCTCCTTATCGCTTAAATGAAGGTTGGAAAGCTCTGACAGGGTTTCTATATCGATTTTATCGGAATGGCTTTTGGGAAAAAAATCAACTGTGGAAGAAGGGCCAAAAAGTTCCGCCAGCCCGAGTACGTCAAGCTGTTCCTTGTCAACGGTGTTAGGCGCATCGGTCATGGGGCAGCTTGCGTCCTTGGTTTTCGGGAACGCGATAACTTCCCTTAAGGAATCTTCGCCAAGCATCAGCATGACGAGCCTGTCAAGCCCAAAGGCAAAACCGCCGTGGGGAGGGGTACCGTAACGGAAGGCGTTTACCATGAATCCGAACCGCTCTTCAATCTGTTCGGGGCTGAATCCCAATGCTTCGAACATTTTCTGCTGGATATCCCTGCGGTGGATACGGATGCTGCCGCTGCCAAGCTCATACCCGTTAAGGACAAAGTCATAGGCTTGCGCCCTTACCCTTGCCGGGTCTGAGAGAAGATAGGGGATATCTTCGGGGTAAGGCATTGTGAAGGGGTGGTGGGTCGCGATATAGCGGCCTTCTTCTTCGGAATATTCAAATTCGGGGAAGTCTGTAACAATCAGGAATTTGAAGTCGTCCTTCTTCCTTAAATCCAGCATTTCCGCAAGGTCCAAGCGGAGGTTGCCAAGGGTTCGGCATACCACGCTGTATTTGTCAGCACAGAAAAGGATAAAGTCCCCGGCTTTTGCGTCAACAGCAGCCAGCAGGCGGTCAAATTCCTCTTCTGTGAAGTATTTGGTCAGAATAGAATAGGGGGTGCCGTCCTCTTTCATCGCAATCCACGCCATGCCTTTGGCGCCGTAGCTTTGAGCCTTGGCGGTGAGGTTTTCGATGGTGGTGCGGGTAAAGTCGCCGCAACCCTTTACATTGATGGCGCGGACATACCCTCCGGCTTCAACAGCCTTTCGGAAAACAGAGAATCCGCAGTTTCTCATCTGTTCGGTTAAATCGATAATCGGAAGCCCGAACCTTAAATCCGGCTTGTCGGTGCCGTACATGTCCATGCACTGGCGCCATGTAAGGCGGGGGAAGGGTTCTTCAAACTTAATCCCCATGTTTTTCTCAAATATATATTTAAACATTTTTTCAAGATGTTCAAGTATCTGTTCCTGGTCAACAAAGGACATTTCCATGTCAACCTGGGTAAATTCGGGCTGGCGGTCTGCCCTCAAATCCTCGTCCCTGAAGCAGCGGGCGATTTGATAATATTTGTCAATTCCGCCCACCATCAAAAGCTGCTTGAAAATCTGGGGGGATTGGGGCAGGGCATAGAATTTGCCCTGGTGGACACGGCTCGGGACAAGGTAGTCCCTGGCGCCTTCGGGGGTGCTTTTTGTCAGCATCGGGGTTTCAACCTGGATAAACCCTTCGTTGTCCAGAAACTCGGAAACAGTCCTTATCACATCGGCGCGGAACTTTAAATTCCTGAACATCTTCGGGCGCCTGATGTCCAAAAACCTGTATTTAAGCCTAAGTTCCTCCCGGACATTTTCGGCTTCATCCAGCGGGAAGGGCAGTGTTTCAGCCTCGGACAGCACCTCAAGCTGGGTGGCTTTAAGCTCGATGGTGCCTGTGGCAATTTTGGGGTTGTAGGTTTCCTCATCCCTTGGGCGCAAAAGGCCGGTAACAGCTATGGTGGATTCCAGCTTTAATGTTTCGGCAGCCCTGAAATCCTCAGGGGATAAATTCTGGGCATCAAAAACAACCTGAAGTGTACCTTCCCTGTCCCGAAGGTCGATGAAGATAACACCTCCCATGTCTCGTTTGTTCTGCGCCCATCCCATAACGGTGACGGTGCGCCCCACATCTTTGTCGCGGAGTGCTCCGCAATAATCGGTTCTTCTCATTGTATCGTTCAAATCCTTTCTAAATAGAGTTTGGAATCAAATTAAAAAAGCCTTTCATCCCAAATTGGGACGAAAGGCAATGCTTCCGCGGTACCACCCAAATAGGCCGCCAAAAAACGGCCCACTCTTTCACCTATGGTTTGCGGCTGTAACGTGCCGCCTAACGTCCATGTCTACTAACGTTAAAAACGCTTTCGGATGGAGACTCAGGGATGTTCTTCCGCCCGACTGAACGCACCGGGCTTTCACCTTGCCCCGGCTCTCTGTACCGCCATATCGGGTTTACTCTTCCCGTCACAGTCTTTAGCTGTATTCTTTTTTATTATACGCTGTTTTTTGCGGTTGTCAATTATTTTTAAGTAATGGTTTGATATAAAAATTATTCGTATATATTTGGCCGTTATGCAGGAAAAACTTCAATATAACTATTTATGCGTTTTCAAAGGAGTTTACCGGCGTTTTGTTCCGGGTTGTTAAAATCAAACGGCAAATAAGCGGCATAGCAAGCAACAGGATGCCAATAATTCCAATAATAAGGGTTGCAATATAGGCGTAGTATGAAAGGGTGTTGTTTTTATGGTTGTACGCTATGAAATCCAGTACATTTAAAAAATGAATTTTACCATTGTGGAAAGATTCTTTAAAATAACTTACCACAACAACAAAAACTACAGCTAAAAGCTCCGAAACTTTCAGCCCAGTCCAAATCCCGGGTTTATTGTTGGCAATCAATCTTAATTCCACTATCAGCAGGATTATGGTTAACAACAGGATTATGGTTAACAAAAGGAAAACAATTGCTTTTATCCTGACAAAAATGTCATCCGAAGCGTCCGGTGTCGTAGATAGATGGAAATGATAAACTGCCGGGTAAAAAATCGAAACTATCAGAATAAAAGCCCGCCGAACCACAATAGCCGCAGTTCCCAAAAGCTCGGAGAAAATAGGGAGGTTTTTCATTAAACATACTTCCTTTTGTGATGTTAATTGTATTACAAGCGTATTTACTGTAATAAAGTGAGGAGCCACAATGCCACAATATTCATTAGAAATAAGTATTTATGTTAAAAAATATAAACTCATACTTCCATTGCGTCAAATACTACGTATACATCTTCTGTAGGAAGCACACCAAGATTCTGCAAATAATTGACCTGCTTTTTGAATAATGGAAATTCAAATTTATACCATGTGCTGTTTTGAACACAGGGATGAGCACTTTCAATAATATAGCAGTCATTTTGGCGTGAATAATACAGTCTATCAGAACCTGAAATTAATTCTGAATCAGGATAGAATGCAATTGCCTTAAGTTCGCGGTTTTGCAAAATGAGAATGGTCGGTTCAAGCACCTGCAATTCTTTTTGCAGTATTTTTCTGCAATTCTGGAATTGAGTTACATTGTTTTTTAGACCGGTTCTATCATTTGGGTTCTTTTTGAATGCGCATCTGTACAAGTTAGTTAGACAAAAGGCTTTTAAAACGGCTCCTTGTTGCTGCACGAGTTTTTTTCCGCTTGAATGATTAAACATGTAGCAAAGCATTTTATAAGTTTCCTGATAATGTTTATTAACTCTTCCTTTACCGTTCTCACTTTTAAAATCACTTAAGCGAGCGGGTTTGCTTAGTGGAAGGCTTTTACTCGGGGCTTCCTTTCCAACTACGACAATTCGTAACGGTTTGCCATTGATGTACAAATCATACCATTCGCCAAGTTTAGCAGAGTATGAGGAGTCATACCCATTTATAAATCCCTTTGATGTAGGTTCTTGAGAACATTCATTATAATACTTGCACCTTTGGTTATCGCAATAAAACTCCTTATAAATGTCATTGAGTTTCCGGCGGCGCTGTTCAGTTTTATTCGTATCGAAATAGATATCCATTGTTTTTCACTCCCTTATTTAATGAATTTTGCTAATAATACCATTAAAGTTTATAAATAACAATAATTTATAATGTTTTTCATATTTCGACAGACGAATCAAAATAGTTTTTCTAATTTATCTGCCGCCCGCCAAAAACAAACCACCGCAGAAACTCAGCGTTTCTGCGGTGGTTTTATGGTCCGAGTGACAGGAGTTGAACCTGCGGCCTCTTGAACCCATTCAAGGAAGGCATTTTCCAGGCACTTCTGGCTAATACCGCCGAATACTGAGAAAAACGCTTATTTTAAGCCATTTTAGCGACTTTGATTGCCTTTCAAAAATTTTTCTTGTAACCATGAGGAATATCCATTTTTGCAAAAAAGTCCTATATTTAATGTTTGCAAATATATCTCTTTAATAAGATTTACCGCAGTAAAAGCGTCAAGCCTTTCTTTTTGAATTCGACTTATATTGACTAGATTCCATATAAGGAATATAATGGAAGAACAATTGTAGATTAAATAGATACGTATTCTCACAAAGAAGAGTACAAGACCGCATCAGCATTACGTCTTTAAACTGGCAGTGACAACTCATGCCCCACAGGGACGAAACTTTAATGACAGTATTAACGGGGACGTAAGCGATTATACATAGAAAGGAAGCTTTCCAATGAATCGATTGACTGAAAAGGTTACCATAGGATGCCTGCTGCACGATGTTGGCAAGCTCATCTACCGTGCGGATACCCTGGATGGTCGGAATCATAGCCAGTCAGGGTATGAATTCATCTCCTGTATCTGCAATGATGACGAAATTGGCCAGTGCATACGGTTCCACCATAAACAAGAGCTGATGGATGCTGACATTTCGCAGTTATCACCAGCCTACATCACCTATATTGCGGATAATATTGCAGCCGGAGCAGACAGACGGCCGAATGATACCGGTAATAACGTGGGGTTTCAAAAAGATATGCCCCTGTATTCCGTCTTCAATCTGCTGAACGGTGATTCGGAAGATATGAGCGTAGGCTTTACCAATCACTTTGAAAGTATGCCCATACCCACTTCAGAGGCGAAGAAGATTTCAGCCAGCGATTACAACCGTATCGTTGCCGATATGAAAACCGCATTGTCAGCAGTTGATTTCAAAAGTGAGTATATCAATTCCGTGCTGGAAATCATGGAAAGCTTTACGTCCCTGGTTCCATCCAGCACCAACACAAAAGAGATGGCCGACATATCCCTATTTGACCACAGCAAAATGACGGCCTGCGTGGGCAGCTGCATCAGCGAATACCTGCAGGAAAAAGAGATAAAGGATTACAAAACTGAGCTTTTACACCAGGAGAAACAATTTCTTGACAAAAAAGCATTCCTCATGCTGAGCTTTGATTTATCGGGCATCCAAAGCTTTATCTATTCCATCGATTATGAAGATGCCTTGAAATCGCTGCGAATGCGTTCTTTCTTTTTGGAGCTGTTTATGGAGCACTGTATCGATACTGTGCTGGAAGAGGTGGGGCTTTCAAGAGCCAATCTGATATATTCCGGCGGCGGTCACTGCTACATACTGTTGCCGAATACCAACAAAGTAAAAGCACAATTGGAACAAACGGTAGCACATATCAACCGCTGGTTAATCGAGCAGTTTGCCACGTCCTTGTATCTTTCGGCAGCCTATGTAGAATGCAGCGGCAACGACTTGATGAACCAACCAGCTGATTGTCAGCCGTATTCACAGATATTTTTGAACCTGTCAAAGCAACTCAATAGAATTAAAATGAATAAATACAGTGCAGACGAAATCAGGCTGCTTAACCAACCGTCGGATACCTCGACCAGAGAGTGTAAAATCTGCGGCCGCATTTCCCGCTTATCCGAAACAAAAGATGTCTGCCAGCTTTGCGCAATGTTTTCCAGTGTATCCAGTTCGTTTATTTCGAATGATGTGTATGTTATCACAAAAGCGGAACTTACGGGTATAAAAGGGGTTCCTTTCCCGGCTGTTTCAGGCAATGCGTATGTATATGCTGTGGATGAATCAAAGGCAAGAGCGTTGTTATCCGGCGGGAATGTTCTGCGAATTTACTTCAAAAACAAGCCATGTACAGGAATCCGCTATGCCACTAAAATCTTTGTCGGCGACTATGCCTACAGCAATAAGATAAGCGACTTGTTAAGTGGTGTTGCAGGGATAAAACGGATGGCTGTGCTGCGAATGGATGTAGACAATTTGGGGCTGGCCTTTGTCAAAGGCTTTGAAAGAAATACGACAGACATTACCGTGAGATACCGTTATGTTACACTTTCCCGCACGGCGGCCTTTTCGCGGCAGTTGTCAATGTTTTTTAAATTTTATATCAATCAGATTCTAAAGGACTGTAATAACGGAGAGAACCGTGTTTCCATCGTCTATTCCGGCGGAGATGATGTGTTCCTTATTGGCGCATGGGACGATGTTATTCAGTCAGCCATTTTGATAAGCGATACATTCAAACAATACTCCATGAACCGCTTGACTCTGTCTGCCGGCATTGGCATATTTGGCGAAAAATATCCTCTGTTCAAATCGGCCAGAGAAACCGAGGAACTTGAAGAAAAATCAAAATCCGTGCAAGGCAAAAATTCCGTTACCCTGTTTACTGCCAAAGAAGAACATACTTATCATTGGGACACACTAAAAAATAATGTAATTGGCGAAAAACTGAACTGCATTAAATCCTTTTTTGATTCTGAGGACAGCGAAAAAGGAAAAGCTGCGCTATATAGAATTTTGACGCTTTTGCGTGAAAGCAGGGAAAAAATCAATATCGCGCGGTATGCCTATTTGCTTGCCAGAATGGAGCCGAAAGATAAAACAGACAAAAGCAAAAAGCAAATATATTATACCTTTTCAAAGAATATGTACCAATGGATTCTCGATGAAACCGATAAACAGCAGTTGATAACTGCCATCTATATTTATTTATATAAAAATAGAAAAGGGTGAATTTTAATGGCTTATAACAGTTATCAAAGCAATAACTACAAATCACAGAACAGATACTCTTCACAACCGCAGCAACCTCCTGCCGCTTTGCAGCATCCCCCGCTTGAGCTTCCTAAGGATTACGTAGAGGCGGCAGAAAAAGTCATGCTGAGTCTGGGACAATATGATGAGAGAAGCGGCAAATACGTTTTTAAAATAACCACCTCGAAAATCAGAAGTTTTCTCTCCCTTGCAAATGATATTTACAATATAGAAAACACAAGAAAAGATGAAACGCTGACCGAAGAAAGCATGAATAAAATCAATATGATGCGGGTACGCATTCTTTACGAAGCAGGAAGATACGAGGCTGAAGTGAAACCATTTATTGAAAAGAGCAAGCTAATTAGCTACATCAAAGGAATCGGTACAAGCCGTAAAAAGCTGATTGATTTTTGCAAATATCTTGAGGCTTTGGTCGCTTATCACCGTTATTTGGGCGGCAAAGAATCATAAATGAGAGGAGAAAGCAACATGGACGGGAAAATTGTTATCAAAACAGAATTGACGGTTCTAACCGGTTTGCATATCGGCGGCTCTGAAGCATTTTCTGCAATAGGCGCTATCGACAGCCCTGTGATTAGGGACAAGCGGACAAATTTGCCGATTATTCCCGGCAGCAGCTTGAAAGGAAAGCTTCGCACACTGCTTGCACGAAGCCTGGCAAAGCCGGGGGAAAGGCTGCCAAAACACAATGATGACAAAGCCATCATCTTACGCCTGTTCGGTTCGTCCAGTGACCCGATTGTGAAATCGCGGCTTCAGTTCGCCGATGCTTTTTTAAGCAATGCGGACGACTTCAGCAGCATTAGTGATATCACCGAAGCCAAATTTGAAAACATGATTGACCGCTTTACTTCGAGAGCCATGCTAAGGCAAATCGAAAGGGTTGTAAGCGGCGCAAAGTTTAATGTGGTTATCTCCTATGACGTTGAAAAGGATGATATTATCGAGGATATGGCTGCTCTGGCAAAAGCCATGAAGCTGCTGCAGCTTGATTATCTGGGCGGTCACGGAACCAGAGGCAGCGGCCGAGTAAGCTTTGGCAGATTCTCCTTTGATTGCTATGACTGTAATGTAGATACCGGCGTGCTCTCAGAAATATTTAAGGATGTGGAGCAATATGAGCTATTATCTATATAAACTCCGGTTTTCCACTCCTGTACATATTGGAGACAGCCGGCTTGCCAGCGGCTTGGAATCCGCACAGCTGAACCTGTGCGCCGACACGCTCTTTTCGGCCCTGTGCCATACCATCCTTCAAATGGACGGCGTAACCGGATTAGATGCTTTTGTTGACAAGGTGCGCACCAGCGGAATTCTGCTCAGCGACACATTCCCGTATAAGCAGGATACGTTATACATACCAAAGCCCTATATGCCTTCAAGAACGAATGGGGAAGTGGATTTGTCCAAACGCAAGCTGATGAAAAAGCTTTCCTATATTCCGCTGAACCTTCTGCACGAATTTCTTCATTCCGTTTCAGGAACAGGCGAATTTGACCCTGCATCTGTCGATAATGAGTTTGCCGCAGTTTCGGTTGACACAAAAGTAAATCTGTCAGAAGAAATTTCCCGTCCCTATGCAGTGGCTGGCATCAGCTTTTATGAGGGGTGCGGGCTCTACGGCATCATCAAAGCCGGCGAGGATGATTTCAATTATCTTGTGAGAGTGCTGCGGATTTTGGGGCTGAATGGAATCGGCGGTAAAGTCAGCAGCGGTTACGGAAAGTTTGAACTGTTTGAGTATGTAAAGATTGATGACAGTGAAAACCACCAGCATCAGCTTTTAAAAAGCCTGCTTGAAAAGGGCGATGCAGAGTGTTATATTTCCTTAACTACCGCGCTGCCGACCGATGCGGAGCTTGAACAGGCGGTGAAGGGTGCTACCTATCAGTTAATCCGTCGTGGCGGGTTTATCTATTCAACCGCCCTGGAAAAGCCGCTGAAAAAGCAAACACAATATTGCTTTAGCGCAGGTTCCGTGTTCCAATCCAGGTTTTCCGGGGATATTTTCAACGTGGCCGTCAATGCGCCGCATCCGGTTTACCGTTATCTGAAGCCGTTGTTTTTGGGGGTGAACGTATGACAAACGAAGCGCATCTGGAATCGTACAGGGTGACGTTGACCACGCAATCCCCCGTATTTGTGGGTTCCGGAACCAGTGTAAAGAAATCGGAGTATTGCTATTTCCCTGACAAGCAGGAAGCCTGTTTTCTTGATAAGGATAAATTCTTCGCATTTCTCGTTGAAAAGAATCTGATGGAGCAATACGAGGAATTCATATTTAGCGCCAGGGGCGATTTAACCCGGTTTTTGCAAAGCTGCGGATATGGCTATGACGATATCCGCGGATTTATGCTGTATAGCACGGATGCGGGAGATGCCCTTGACGAAAACAAATCCATCAAAGACATTCACTGCTTTATGCGCAACCAGAAAAATCAGGCTTATATCCCCGGCAGCTCGCTGAAAGGGGCGCTGCGTACGGTATTGCTTACCAAACTGATAGCCGATTCCCGTTATCCCGGCACCGTTGATATGCGCAATAAGTGGTCTGCACAGATGGCTGAGCAGCACTATTTGAATCGGTTGAATCTTAACCCCAAAAGGAAAGGGGATATATTGAACGACATCATGCGCACTATCAGCGTTTCAGATAGTGAACCGATAGATAACTCCAATCTGACGCTGTGTATAAAGCAGGATGTAGCACCGGACGGCAGGATGAAAAAAATCAATGTCGTGCGGGAATGTATCCGCCCGGGAGTGGACGTTCATTTTGCATTGACGATTGATAAGTCCTATGGAGATTATATCTCCATTGAGGATTTGCGCACAGCAATTGCGCAATTTGCGGATAAGTATTTCAAAGAATATTTGCGTTTCTTCCCGGGGGCGAAAGCAGGAACGGTAGCGCCGGGTTCCATCTTCATCGGTGGCGGCAGCGGATATTTTTCAAAAAACATTGTATACCCCATACTGGGGCATGAAAGGGCGTTGCCGGTTGTAGCCGATTATATGAAATTCAGCTTTCGGAATCATAAGCACGAAGCGGATTTGAAGCTCGGCATATCCCCCAAAAAGCTGAAATGCACATCCTATCACAATGCAAGATACCAGTTCGGCTTGTGCCGCATTGAGATTACATAAGTTGGAGAAGGTCAATGATTAGTAAATTTAAAATCTCACTGAAAGTGGAAAGCGGAAGCGTACAATATAATTTAGGTTATCAGTTATACGGAGCATTGATGGAACGGTTGCCGCCGAATATGTGCGAGCTGCTGCACCGGGACGGTATCGCTCCGCTTTCCCAGTGCTTTGTATATGACAGGCGCGCTGAGGAGTACTGCTGGCAAATCTGCGCGTTTGATGGGATTCTGGCGGAGAGCATTCGGAATGTTCTGCAGCAGCAAAGCACAATCCGAATTGAAAGCGAAGGCATCCATTTTTCCATACAGGATATCGCAACCGAACGGATTGCATCCGCCAGAGAGCTGATGCTGCAGGCGAAAGAAGCGTTTGAAAACGCCTCGCTGATTCAGGTGAAATTTGTTACGCCTACGTCCTTTAAGCAAAATGGGCAATATGTGCTTTATCCGACCGTTCAAATGATGGTGGGCAACCTTGTTCATAAATGGAATGCTTTGAATAGCGACATGGTTATTGAGGATGAGTATGCCGTGAACCAAATCATGGAAGGATTGTCTATTCACAGCTATAAACTGCAGAGCGCGAATTTCACAATGAAAGGAATCCGCGTTTCGGGATTTGTGGGCGAGGTGTTGTTGAAGCCTCGTTTGCCGGAACCGCTGTTGGAAATTGCCAAGCTGTTGTTTTACTTTGCAAATTATTCAGGCATCGGCATTAAGTCAACGCTGGGGATGGGCGGGGCCTCAACAGCCGCAATAAAAGCCAGGGTGCGAACGGGAAGTGAACATAACAAATAGGGGATATTCGCACCTGTTGATTT
>DUMT01000015.1 GCA_012839705.1 Clostridiales bacterium
ATATCAAGTGCCGCAGTAGTCCTTGGCAGGGGAACCGTAAGTTTGAAGTCCTTAAACCCGCTGGCAACCTTGAGGTTAATCTTAGTGCCGGGGGTTGCCATGGTGTCCTTCGGCGGATCCTGGCTGATAACGACATCCTTCGGATAGTCGCTGTTGACATATTCTATCGTGCCGACATTAAACCCGCTCTGCTTGATCATGGCTTTGGCGGATTCAATATTGGTATAAACCACATAGGGGACAGGCTCCGGATCCGGGAGCTCCTCACCCGAGCTTACATACATTGTAATGACGCTGCCCTTTGCCAGCTCCTCGCCGGAAGGCGGGTCGATTTTGATTACAAAATCCTTCTTTACATCATTGCTGGTCTGGTACGCTATCTGGACTTCAAAGCCCGCTGACTCCAGCCTTTCCTTGACCACGTCCATATGCTCATTTTTGGACACATCGGGTATAGTTATGAGCTTCGGACCCATGTTAACGGTGAGTATGATTTTTGTTTTATACTTTACTGTTTTGGGGGACTTTGGCTCCTGGTCAACTATCTGGTACTTGGGCTGATCCTCCATATAAACATCGTGTTTCTCAATTTCGAATTTCGAGGTAATCTCCTTATCCTCAATAACCTCGAAATAGTCGCGCCCGATAAGGTTGGGGACAGTTACATCCTCAACTTTTTGACCGCCGAACAGTTTAAGCAAAAACGCAACCCCCACAAAAAGCAGGGCGGCAACGACAAAGGCGCCGGCAACACCGGCAAGTACGGGAATAACAGGGAATTTCTTCTCCTGCTCCTCCTGCTCCTCCTGCTCGCCATCGTTCTCGGTATTTTCATCAGGCGCGGTGCCCTTAACCCTGGTTATTGCATCCACAAACCTGGTAGGTGTTTCGTCCACAAAGTATTTGTAAGCAAAGTGTATACTCGGGTTGCGCTTAAACTCGTCAATATCATAAAGCATCTCCGCCGCGGACTGGTAGCGCTTTGCGGGGTCCTTCTGCATTGCCTTCATGGTGATTTCCTCAAGCCCGTCGGGAATGTCGGGATTGAGTTCCCTTATCTTTTTGGGCTCGGTCTGCATTTGCATAATGGCTATGGAAACCGCGTTATCCGCTTCGAAGGGAAGCTTGCCGGTAAGCATTTCGTACAGCATTACGCCCACCGAATATATGTCTGCCTTTTCGTCGGTGATTTCGCCACGGGCCTGTTCCGGGCTGATGTAATGTACAGAGCCAATCGCCTTATCCGCCGCGTTTGTCAGCCTTAAATCACTGCGGGCAAAACGGGCAATTCCGAAATCCGTCACCTTGATTGTACCATCGGGCAGCAGCATGATGTTCTGGGGTTTTATATCCCTGTGGACTATGCCTTTGTCGTGGGCATGCTGCAGCGCCCGGAGAATCTGAACAGTGAAATGCACCGCTTCCTTCCAGCGGATTTCCTTCTGCTGCTCAATGTACTCTTTAAGGGTGATGCCGTCGATGTATTCCATTACGATGTACTGAATCTTGTTGCCAAAGCTTACGTCATACACCTTTACAATATTCGGATGGGACAAAATAGCAATGGCTTTGGATTCATTCTTGAACCGGCGGGTGAACTCCTCGTTGGCAAGGAATTCGTCCTTTAAAATCTTAATGGCAACAACCCTGTCATCAATGGTGTCATAGGCTTTGTAAACATAAGCCATTCCGCCTACGCCTATGATTTCGCGAATCTCGTACCGGCCGTCAAGCCTTTTCCCTATATACTTATCCATCAAAAATCACTCCTGAGCAAATTTAAGCGATAATCACAACGGTGATGTTATCGCTGCCGCCTACCATGTTGGCTTCATGAATCAATCTCTCCGGAACCTGTTCAACATTGACAGATTGGATTATTCTATATATATCATCGGCCTCCACCATATTTGTAAGGCCGTCAGTGCAAATTAAGAGGCGGTCGCCTTCGTTCAATATTTGCTCGCAATAGTCGCATTCAACAGTATCCTCGGCTCCCAAAGCGCGGGTAATGAAATGCTTGCGGGGATGGTATCTTGCTTCTTTCTGGGTCAGCTGCCCCTTTTCAACCATTGCCTGAACCACTGAATGGTCCTTTGTGATTTGAACCATGCCCTCGCTGCTTATCAGGTATGCACGGCTGTCCCCCACATGGGCTATATACATATGGCGGTCAACGATCAGTGTCACAACAACGGTGGTACCCATACCCTTTAAATCCTCGTCCGCCATCGCCGAATCGTAAATCTCGATATTTGCGGCGGAAATAGCGGTTTCCAGCAGGTTTCGGATAGAATTGGAGGCCAGACCGTCCCAGTACATATCAATTATCCTGTCGGAAATGACCTTAATCGCAATAGAGCTTGCAATATTGCCTCCGTTAACTCCACCCATGCCGTCACATACAACACACAACAAAGCACTTTCGGATAGGCGCGCGCATATAAAGGCATCCTGGTTGCTGTCCCGCAACCTGCCTGCATCTGTTTTTCCATATGCCCTCAAAGTGCTTCCTCCCTTCCCGGTTCAAAGTCCCTGCTGGTGCCGGCGGCGAAGCTGTCCACAGGAAGCGTTAATATCGGCACCAAGGGTCCTTCGGACCGTAACGTTAACCCCCATTTTTTCAAGCAGCGATTTGAAACTGTCAATCCGCTCTTTAGCGCTACTTTGGAGCGGATTTAGTTCCCTGCTGCTTTTTGGAAGCGTATTATTTGAATCTGAAACCTCATTGAGCGGTATCAGGTTTACATGGCAGTGAATCCCTTTCAAACGGCGGGCAAGCTCCACAGCGCATTCATCGGAATCGTTAACCCCGCTGACCATGGCATACTCAAAAGACACCCTCCGCCCCGTCACCTCAGCATATTCCTTGCAGGCTTTCAAAACCTCATTAACCGGCCACCTTTTATTCACCGGCATCATTTTGGAGCGGATTTCATCATTTGGGGCGTGGAGGGAAACCGACAGGGTAATCTGTAACCTCTGCTCCATCAGCTTGTAAATTTTATCTACAAGCCCGCAGGTGGACAGGGTGACATGCCTCATCCCGATTTCAACCCCGCCCGGCTCGCCCAAAAGCTTTAAGAATTTCAGGACATTGTCATAGTTGTCAAGAGGTTCGCCCATGCCCATTAAAACAATCGAGGATACCCTAATGTTGTGGTCAGCCTGGGCCTTTTCAATCTGCGCCAGCATTTCGGAGGGAAGGAGATTGCGCACACACCCGTCAATTCCCGTTGCACAAAAAGAACATCCCATTTTGCAGCCAACCTGTGTGGAAAGGCATTGGGACCATCCGTGGCGGTATTTCATCAATACCGATTCAATATTTTCCCCATCATAAAGGGAATAAAGATATTTTACAGTATAATCTATTTGAGAAACAAGCTTTTTTTTAATATTTATGCCAGGTATCCAAAAAATATTTTTCAATTCATTACGAAGTGACAAGGGAAGGTTGGTCATTTCATCGAAATTGTCAACTCCCCTATCCAGCCAGGAACGGACCTGTACCGCCCGGAAGGATGGGATTCCGAGTTTCTGAAATTTTTCTTTCAATTCGCCCAGAGTCAGAGATTTGCAATCCAATAAATCCAAAAAGCCACCCCGTTAAAAAAGTGATTACATAATAATAAACTTATTTTTTTACAAAGCTTGCTATATAAAAACCATCAGTATCAAAAAGATGGGGGAATAACGTTATCTGGTGAGAGGGTTTGGTGCCGGACCTGTTAAAGCACTCCTTAAGCGGCAATATCCGCGGGGAAAACTCAGGGTGCTCGTTTAAAAACCTTTCTACCACGCCTTCGTTTTCCTCCACATTCAGGGTACAGGTGGAATATTGCAACACTCCCCCCGGGCGCACCATTCTGGAGGACTGATGGAGTATTTCATACTGAAGGCCTGGCAGCCCTGCAAAGCTTTCCAAAGGCTTATACCTTATTTCAGGCTTGCGGCGGATAACCCCAAGCCCCGAACAGGGCACGTCGCAAAGGACCCTGTCGAATTTTTCTGCCAATTCATCAGGGCAGGGGCTTGAGGCATCCCTGACGTCAGCCCTGACAATTGAAACCCCCATTGATTTTGCCCTTTCCTCGATTATATCCCGCTTGAAGGGATGGATGTCAAAAGCGAGTATTTCCCCCTTGTTGCCCATATACTGGGCGGAAGTTATGGATTTTCCTCCCGGGGCGGAGCATACGTCGGCAATCCTTTCCCCGGGGCGGGGGTCAAGGGCTTTGCAGCAAATCTGTGATGCTGCATCCTGATGATAATAACAGTTTTTTGGAATTTCTGCAACCCTTTTAAGGCGATATATGTCGTCTATATTGTAGCATGCGGGCAAAAAGCTGTGCCTGCTGTATGGAATACCCGCTTTATCTAAGATATCCTCAAATTCTTCAGTTGTCAACTTCAGTGTATTTACCCTGATTGTCACCGGTGGGGGCTGGTTGGCGCTTAGGGCAATTTTTTCAGCGTATTCCATCCCGTAGGATTTTTCCCACATCTTAAGTAACTCCTCGGGGCAGGAAGTGCGGATGGACAACCCCTGGATTCCGCCGGGCAGGCTGTCAAAAAGACTGCCCCTGTCCCGGTCCACCGAGCGCAACACTGCGTTAATAAACCCCGAAGCCCGCTCCTGCTTCATTTTCTTGGCCAGCTTCACCGACTCGAAAACAGCAGCAGGGGCGGGTATCTTATCCATAAATATAAGCTGATAGCACCCTAACCTTAGTATCTGCACAACAACCGGGTGCATTTTCTTTAATTTTATCTTTGAATGGGTTTCGATTATATAATCCCAGTGTCAGCAGCCTTTCCAGCACCCCGTAATAAAGCCGGGACAACAGCGCCTGGTCAGGCTGCGGTATTTCATCGCCATATTTATTCAATATACTGTCCAGCACAGCGCTGGAATAACTGCTTTCCTGCTGTACCCTTGTAAGGGCCTCCACGGCCAGCCGCCGTACATCAATTGCCATTACCTGTTTCTCCGCCCACGCCCGGAAATTATAATCAACAGGCGCAAAAAGCTCATCAAAGACACCAACATGGCGGCAACGTAGGTCAAAGCCGCGGCAGTCAGCACTTTTTTGGCTCCCTCAAGTTCCTCGCTTGTCAAAATCCCCTGGGACTGCAGCGCCCTTATCGCCCTGGCGCTGGCATTAAACTCAACTGGAAGAGTTACAAGCTGGAACAAAACAGCGAATCCGAATAAGAACACGCCGATATATGCAAGAAAGCTGTAATTAAAAACCAGTCCCGCAATCAAAAGCCAGGGCGCCATCCCGGATGCAAACCGGGTAACCGGGATTATTGCCATCCTGACATGGATAGGCAGGTAATGCTCAGCGTATTGCAGGGCATGGCCGGTTTCGTGGGCTGCAACCCCTATTGCGGCGATGGAATTGCTCTGACCCACTGGCTGGGACAGCCTGATGACATTTGCCCTCGGGTCATAATGGTCGGTTAAGTTTCCCGGGATGTTTTCCACAGGCACATTCAGCCCATTCATCCTCTGGATGGCAATGCTCGCTTGGGCTCCGGTCATACCGCTCCTGGTGCCGATTCTGCTGTATTTTTCGAAGGTTGTTTTAACCTTTATCTGCGCCCAGACAGAAATCAGCAGAGCGGGGACTACAAGTATAAAATACCATATGTCATAACCATAGTAATACGGCATTTGGACCTTCCTTTCAATATTCAGGCATATCAGGGTAAAATAATCTAATATTAGTATTATACCCCGAAATTATGAATACCGTTTGAACAGATTGTTTCAAAAACTGATAATTAAAGTATTAATCTGGAAGAATCCTGCCGGTGGACAGCCTGTGTCCCATCAAGAACAGCTCGGCTGTCATGCGCTTTGCCCCTTCAAGCTGAACCTCCAAAATTTCAAGGGAGGTATTCCCCCCACAGGCAATAACCAGCGGAGAGGTTGAAACCACTGTTCCGGGGGCGAAGGAGGTGGCGCCTGAAACCTTGGAGCTGAAAACCTTCAATATTTTCCCGCCCACCTTTGTATGCGCGCAGGGCCACGGGTTAAGCCCGCGGATAAGGTTGTGAATATCCTGGGCTGATTTGCTCCAGTCAATGGGGCTTAAATCCTTGCTGAGCATCGGCGCATAACAGGACAGGGAATCATCCTGTTTTTCCGGGGTTAAAAGCCCCTGCCCCAGCAGCCTTAAAGTTTCCGAAATTGCTAAAGAGCCTTCATAAGCCAGAATATCATGCAGCTGCCCCGCCGTCATATCCGGGGTTATTTCTACCCTCCGTTTAAGCAGCATATCCCCGGTGTCCAGCCCTGCGTCCATCATCATGGTGGTAATCCCGGTTTCGGTTTCGCCGTTGATTATCGCCCACTGGATTGGAGCCGCTCCTCGGTATTTTGGCAGAAGGGATGCATGGACGTTAATGCAGCCGTATTTTGGGATTGAAAGGACCTCCGGCGGCAGAATTTGCCCGTAAGCCACCACCACCGCCACATCGGGGTTGTATGATTTAATCTTATCCCATGCTTCCGGGTTTTTCTTAAGCCTTTCAGGCTGATACACTTCCAGATTGTACTTTAAGGCTGTTTCCTTAACCGGGGAAGGGGTAAGCACATACCCGCGCCCCTTTGGCTTGTCGGGCTGGGTTAACACCAGGGAAACCTCATGCCCGTCATTAATCAGCCGCTCAAGGCATAAAACTGCGAATTCGGGAGTCCCCATAAAAACAATCTTCAAACCGTCATCCACTACCTTTAAAAACCTTAAAAATTAATTATTCTTCATCCTCAAGCATGCGGATTACATGCTTGGTAAACAGTATCCCGTCCAGATGGTCGTTCTCATGGCAAATGCACCGCGCCATGAGGTCCTCGCCGTCAAGGTAAAACTCCTTGCCGTACCTGTCCTGGGCTTTGATTTTTACATAGGCGGGCCTTTCGGTAATGCCGTAAACCCCGGGAATTGAAAGGCAGCCTTCCACCTCTTCCTGCCTTCCCCTGGTTTCAATGATTTCGGGATTTATAACCTCGATAATACCATCGCCCATATCCATAATGAACACCCGGCGCAAAACCCCCACCTGCGGGGCGGCAAGCCCTACCCCGTCGGCTTGCTTTAAGGTTTCCGCCATATCATCAAGGAGCTGCCATAAACGCTCGTTAAACTCTGTTACGGGCTTGCTTTTTTTGTAAAGCAGCTCATCGTCTTCCTTCAAAATATTCCTGATAGCCATATCACGATTTCCTTTCAAAATTCTAATAATTCTGTTTATTATATTATGGTCGCGGGGTTTATGTCTACATAAATGGATACCGACTTGTTTTCAGAGGAACGGGAAAACTCGGTAATCAGCCGTTCCACCATTTTTCTGAAAAGGGAGTTGTTCTTTGTTTTTATAATAATTTTATACCTGAACTTCCCTGCGACTTTCGCAACAGTGGCAGGCGTCGGGTCCAGGGCGATAACGGGAAGGCCTTTAAACTCGTTTGTCACCGCGTTTTTGAGCATGGAGATAAACCTGAAAGCCGCCTGCCTGACTTCATCATCATCCTTCCCGGAAAACCCGAACAGGCACAAATCGGTGTACGGGGGGTACTTCATCATTTTCCGGGTTGCAATCTCGATTTCAAAAAAGCTTTCGTAATCCTGCTGGGAGGCAAGGGCAATCACAAAGTTTTCAGGGGTAAATGTCTGAATAATTGCCTTTCCTGGGGTATCCCTGCGCCCCGCCCTTCCCACCACCTGGGTTAGCAGTGAAAAGGTGGTTTCAAAGCTTCTGAAATCCCCGCCGTACAGGGATTGGTCCGCCGACAGCACCCCCACAAGGGTGACATTCGGGAAATCCAGCCCCTTTGCCACCATCTGGGTGCCTATCATAATATCATATTCACCCTTTGCAAACCGGCTGAACTTATCCTCATAGGCGAGCCTTGACATGGTTACATCTGTATCCATCCGCAGTATCCGGGCATCGGGAAAAATCTCCGCAAGCTCCTGCTCAGCCCTCTGGGTGCCAAGTCCCGAATACCTGATTTTAGTGGAACCGCATTCCGGGCAGGTGCTGACGGGGTTCTGGGAATGCCCGCAATAGTGGCACATAAACCTTCCGTTTGCCCGGTGATAGGTCAGGCTGATGCTGCAGTTCGGGCAGGTTATGACATGGCCGCAGCTACGGCAGGATACAAAGGTGTGGTAACCACGCCTGTTAAGTAATAGTATTGCCTGTTTTCCCTGATTTAAAGTGTAATCTATCTCATCCTTTAGCCGGTCGCTTATAAGGCCTCCGTGGATATCCAGCTTATCCCGCATATCCACAATTTCAACTTCCGGCAGGTTTGCAGCGCCAAAACGTTTTGTCAGCCTTTGAAAAGAGTATCTCCCTGTGGTGGCCGCCTGGTATGTTTCAACGGATGGTGTGGCGGAGGTCAAAAGCAGCAGGGCATTATGCCTGGCACAGCGGAATTTCGCCACATCCCTGGCGTGATACCTTGGGGTTGACTCGGATTTATATGTATGCTCCTGCTCCTCATCCATGATGATTAACCCGATATTTTCGGCAGGGGCGAACACGGCGGAGCGGGTACCAATGGTAATCTGGGCCTCTCCCCGTTTTATCCGCTTCCATTCATCCATCCGCTCGCCAATCCCCAGCCCGCTGTGCTGGACGGCAACCCTGCTTCCGTACCTTTGGATAAACAGGGAAATCATCTGGGGGGTCAGGGATATTTCCGGTACCAGAACAATCACATGCCGCCCGTCGGCGATAACCTGGTCAATCAGGTTCATATAGACCTGGGTTTTTCCGCTGCCGGTAACCCCGAAAAGCAGGGAAGCGGAAGGTTTTCCGCTTTTATAAAGCTTTAAAAGCCCGTCAAAAGCCTGCTGCTGTTCGTCATTCAGCTTAATCGGCTTTATCTCAGGCTTATCATTCAGCATATAGGGTGTGCGGAGCATTTCGCTGTTATAGCATTCCACCAGCCCCTTTTTTTCAAGGGCGGTTATCACCGCCGGGGTCACCGAGCAAAAATAGCCGATTTCCTTAACCGACGCGGAGCCGACTTCCGTAAGGAGTTTCAGTACCCTTTTCTGCTTGTCGGTGCATTTAAGCTCCGTCATGGACTCATTCAGCTCTTCAACGTCTACAGCCAGCCGCACCATCCTGATTGTGGCGTCCCCGATTTTCTGAAAGGCGTCGTCGGTGCGCTCCAGAACGCCCATGCGAACCAGACAGTCCGGCAATCCGTTTTCCTCGGTAAACCCGAATTTAGACAACAGCTTATCCCTTTCAATCCCTTCAGGGTATTCCCTGACACAGTAAAAAACCGCCCGTTCCTCCCGTGTGAGCTGTTCCAGCACATCCTTTGGGATTTCGACGGCTTTGTAAATCGGCTTGATTTTAAGGTAAAGCCCTGTTGGCAGCATGGCTTTAACAGCGTCAAAAACGCTGCAGAAAGTCCTGTCTTTAAGCCAGAGGGCCAGTTCCAGCATTTCATCGCTTAGCAATGGCTGCCTGTCAAGGATTGAAAAGACAGGTTTTAACTTGCTGACATCCGGAGCCTCGCTGAAATCCACCACAATCCCCTGGCATTTGCGGTTGCCGCCTCCGAAGGGCACCATAACCCTGCAGCCCCGCTGCACTTCCCCCAGGGAATCGGGTATATAATAGTCGTAAAGCTTGTCGAAATGAAACGCAGCCTGCTCTACAGCTATTTTAGCTATTTTGGGCAGCACCATTTGTTTCACTCCTTTGCTAACGCAATGGCTTTTAATCATTGCGTTTCCGACCATCAGCATTACGACTTAAAATATATTAAACGCATAATTTTTGTTTATAGTAATTTTATATGAACCGGTTTCAAAATCATGAACCGCAAGGCTTACGGGTTTTTCGGTCAGAATAATATTTTTTTCTTCAGCCTCGTCGGCAATTTCCCTGGCGCGTTTCGCCACAGCTATTACGAGGGCATACCTGTTTACATTAATCTGGGCATCAAAATCCGTAGGCTTAAGCATTGTTGATAACCTCCAAAATATAGTTCTCCATCCTGGAATATCTCATAGATTCAGCGCTGATAATGGTATGGATGCGCTCAACTGCCAGCGGCACCTCGTCGTTGAGCACAACATAATCATATCTGAACGCCCTGGACAGCTCGTGCCGGGCGATTTTTAGCCTTTGTTCAATGGAATCCTCGGTTTCGGTGCCTCTCTGGCGCAACCTTCGCTCAAGCTCGGTCAAAGAGGGTATGGTAATGAATATCGAAACCACATCCGGCTGCTGCCTGTCCATCACCTTTTCCGCACCCTGAACCTCGATTTCGAGAATTACGTTTTTCCCGTCTGCCAAATACCTTTCGATAGGCTCCGCCGGGGTGCCGTAATAGTTGCCGTTATATTCGGCATATTCCAGCAGCTCGCCGCTTTCTATCAGCTTCTCAAATTCTTCCCTGGTTTTAAAGTAATAATGCACCCCATCCTGCTCGCCTGTGCGGGGGGAGCGGGTGGTGGCAGAAATTGAAAGGACGGTATCGTCCCTCTCGCTCAAAAGCTGCTGCACAATTGTGCCTTTGCCGGAACCGGATGGACCTGACAAAATTATCAACATCCCGCGTTTATTCATTATCTAAAACTTCCTTTTCCTCTTCCTGTTCTTGTTCATTCAGCCTGTTGGCGACCGTCTCCGGCTGAACGGCAGATAAAATTATGTGGTCGCTGTCGGTGATAATAACCGCCCGGGTACGCCTTCCATAAGTAGCGTCGATAAGGGTGCCCCTGTCCCTGGCGTCCTGAATTATCCTCTTTATCGGGGCTGATTCAGGGCTCACAATTGCCACAAGGCGGCTCGCTGAAACCATGTTTCCAAAGCCGATGTTGATAAGCTTCATACAAAATCCAAGTCCTTTCCGATTATATTGCCTTAATAAATTTGCCCGGAATTTAGGATTCCTTATTCAATATTCTGTATCTGCTCCCTGATTTTTTCAATCTCGGCTTTAATATCGATGACAACCCTCGCCAGTTCCACATCCTGGCATTTGGAGCCGATTGTGTTTGCTTCGCGGTTTATCTCCTGAACCAGAAAATCCAGCTTCCTGCCGACAGGCTCGCTGCTGTCAAGGAATGATTTAAGCTGCTCTAGATGGCTGCGGATCCTCACCGTTTCCTCCGCCACCGCAATCTTGTCGGCGTATATGGCGGCTTCGGTCAGCAGCCTTTGCTCGTCAACGGCGGCACCGGACAGCAGCTCCCTCATGCGGGCCTCCACTTTCATCATGTGCTCCCTGACGGTGACCGGCGACCTTTCCTCCACAAACTCCACGGCTTTCAAAATCGTATCCGCCCTGTTTAATATGTCATTCCGCAGGGCTTTGCCTTCAGCCTCACGCATTTCCACGAACCTTTCAAGGGCCTTGTCCGCCACAACGCAGACTGACTGCCATATGGCGTCCTCGTCCTCGGCTTCCTTTTTCACAGTCAAAACCTCGGGGAATTTCGCAAGCTCATAGGCAGCAAGGTCGTTTTTAAGCCCGTACTTATCCGACAGCTCCTTTAGGGCATTCACATAACTTTCAGCCAGCGAATGGTTGATGCAAACCTCGCTGCCCGGGGAGTCCACAGTTTCAATCCAGACATAGACATCCACCTTGCCCCGGGAAATGTAGTTTTGCACATGGGATTTGAGCCGCTCGTCAAGAAAACCGTAAGCCCTTGGCACGCGGGAGGAATATTCGTAATAACGGTGGTTTACCGATTTTACCTCAACAGTTATATCCATTCCATCGACCGTTTCCTGATAACGGCCGTAGCCGGTCATGCTTCTTACCATTGCACTCATCCCTTTAGTTTATTGGTTATTTTACCAGCTTACCAAGTGTCCTGTCAACAATGAAACTAAGCTGA
>DUMT01000016.1 GCA_012839705.1 Clostridiales bacterium
CCGTTTGGCTCAACAATCGCGTACTGAACATCCCGCAAATCAAACACGGATTGCTGCCGGAGGGTTTCCATCAAATCCTCCAGGCTCATCCTCATGCCGTTGAGCGCTTTTATGTCAAGATTGCCGTTGTCGATGATTATTTTTGACCTTCCGCCGATAAGATGCTGGAAAAACGGGCTTTTTATCATAAGGCCGGAAAACAGCAGTTCAAGGGCTACCAGTATCATTATGGGAATCAACCCGTTTAACAGGGGCATGCCGTTTTCCTGCATTGGTACCGCTGCCAAATCGGAAATCAACAGTGCCACCACAAGCTCGGAGGGCTGTAGCTCCCCGAGCTGCCTCTTTCCCATAATCCGCATTGCCGCGATAATAAATATGTATATTATCACGGTGCGAATTGCGATTATAGACATAGAACTACACCCTTTCACCAGTTTAGAATATTATTTGCAGTTCCATGTTTACTATTCCCTAGAAAGCTTATAAAATTTAAACCCGGCGAAAAACCGCCGGGTTTAATGGCATATTTTAAAAATTCAACTGTTTTTCTTATAATCCTTATATAGATTCTCAATTGACCTGTCATAGGTTTTTTCGCCGGATTTGGAAAAGAAGCAGCCGGGAACTTCGCCGAATTTAAGGTGATATGCCACGCATTCGCAGCATTTGCCGTGGCGGGAACATGGATATGTACAGGTGCAATTGTTTGTATTGCTGCAAGCCATTATTAAACCTCCTGTCCAAAAATTGATACAACCATATTATACTTGCAAAACAGCAATGTTACAATAGAGCAGGCTGGTTTTATTCAAGGAAAAAAGGCGGCAAAACCGCCGCCTAAAAATGTAATACGCAAATTACTTTTTCCCAAGCTCGTAGGCTTTTCTGACAGCTTTGGCAAGCTGGTCTGAACAGGAGGTTCCTTTGCCGTTGCAGTCTATTCCGGTGAATAATTCCTCTATTTCGGAAACTGTCTTGCCCCGCACCACCCTGCGCAGCGCCTTAAGGTTGCCGTCGCAGCCGCCTTCAAAGTCCACGTCCTCCACTACGTCGCCGTTCAGGGTGACTTTGATTTTCCGGGGGCAGATTTTGCCTTCCGGTTTGTAGATGTATGGCATAACGGATTCCCCTTTTGATAAGTATTTAAGTGGGATAAACTCCGCCCGGGCAGGCGGAGTTTTTATTATTCTATTTTACCCTGAAATCCTTTCCTTTGTAAACCCCAAATTAAAGCCACGGCGCATATAAGGGATGTGGACAGCAGAAATACCAATACAACAGTTGCGGTATTTTCGCCGGTTTTCGGGCTTGCCGCCGATGGAAGGGTTGTTCTGGTTGTCTGCGAAATGGCTGTTTGGGTTCCATTGGTGGTGCCGGGCTTAGCGGTTTCAAGGCTTTCCAGGCTTTGCAGCAGCGTGGTGTAGGCTTGCAGGATGGCGGAGCCGTCGGGTACAAGCGAATCCGGGGATTGGGCTTTAACCGCGGAGTCAATGGAAGATTTCAGGCTTTTTGCTGAGTTTAAGGCGGTTTTTAAGGCTTCATAAGATGCGGATGTGTAATCCGATTGGTTTAACTGCTCTGCCTGGCTAATCAGTTCGCTAAGCTGGCGGCTGATAAATGCGCCGAGGATTTGGTTTAATCCCGGTGCCCAGTAGGAGTGGGTATAGTTAAAGGGGTTTGCGTTGCTATAGGTTGTGCCTGAGGAAGAGGTGCCGGAAGTGATTTTTATAGCCAGCTCCCGGTTATAACCTTTGGTGTAGTAATCGGCAACCGGGTAGGGTTGGGTTGTGGTGCCGATGGGATAGCCTCCGTTCTGGTTTGAAGTATCCTTGTTGTAATCGGGGGAAGCGGAGGAGGTAAACCACAGTTCGGTCATAATCTCCACCTGCCCGATTACGGGAGCTGGTGTACCGTCCTCAGTTTTGTTGTCCTTATTATATACAAAGAAGTTTGGCAACTGTACGCGGCGTGCGGTGACAGTTTCTCCTGAGCTGTCCTGGTAGCTGATGAATTTGTTGGAAAGGGAAGGAGCATCAAGGCCGGCAGCTGCATATGCCGCGATATTCGCATCATATTCGCCCTGGTTTAAGGTGTAGATATTCGGCAGGAAATCGTTGATTAAATCCACATACAGGTGGGCGATGGGGGATGGCTGATTGGATGAGGAGCCGGTGGGCCTGTAGGTTGACGAGCGGGTTTGCAGCTGGTCCGAGCCGTTTGTCGAGCTGCCGGAGCTGTCAAGGACGGTGTCATAGAAATAAACTTTGCTGATGTGATACTTTTCAGCGTATTCCTGAATCAGCGGGATTGCCGCCCAGGTGTTATGGCACCAGAGCCCGCCCAGTAATACCGCGTAATTGCCTTCGCTGGCTAAAATCCCCCTTAACTCATCGAGGGTTACAATCTCAAAAACATTCTGCTTGTCTTCGGGCAGTGGGCGCAATGTTTTTTTGTAGTCCGTACCGTCCGAATTGTCCCTGCCGGCGGCAAAGCTGTAATACCTGGCGTTAACAACGCTTCTGAAATAATCGGAGTCAGATACCTCGATATTCTCGATTTTTCCGTTTACCGCTGCGGGGTTAAAAACACTATTGCGAAGGGCGGATTTGAAGGAGTCAATCTCCGCCTGGCTTGAAAAGCTGGTGTTTGACCAGGAATAGGAGGATACAATATGCCCGGTTGTGGCGGAATCCTTTTCGTATACGATAAGGGAGGGGAAGCTGAGGGAATCCACACCCAGTTTTGCCAAAATCGCGTTGTATTTGTTGGCGTAAACCGGGTCGGAGGATATGTCAAGGCTTTTTCCGTCAAGTTTCGGGTCAAAATTATAGATTGCGGTAATGCCATATTCCTTCGCTACCTCGTTAACATAACCGATGGCGGCTTTTAAAGCATCAGACCAGGCACCACCCAGGAGAAATACATATTTTCCGGAGGAGGGCTGTACTGTCGCGTTGGGAGTATCGCCATACAGAGCTTTTAAATCGGTGCCGCCGAGGAAGTAGTTGTAAAACTGGTAATACTCGGCTGTTTTAAATACATGCTCTTTGCCAGCGAGGTTCTGGTATTTTTCGGCGAAATAGTCGTAGGTGTCGCTGAATGAATGGGTGTCAGAAGAGGCATTAGCTGCAATCGGAAGGCTTAGCGCCAGAACTGACAGGGTTAAAATTACGAAAAATAGCCTTTTAAATTTATTCATTTAAACTCACTCCATTCAGTTTTATTTCAGCATAATTCATCATCATCGTTGCCGGCGGGGGTGGTTACCGGGAATACGGTTTGCCGGGTTGTGGTGCGGGTGGTTGTGGCAGTGGTTGTGGTGTTATTAGTAGTGGTTGTAGCCTGTGGCTGCTTTTGTGTATTTTCCGGCTGGGTTGTGGCAGGGGTAACGGTTTGAGTTGTGGTGTTTGCCACAGCTCCGCCCTGTGCGGCAGTGCTGTTTGGCTGCGTTTTGCCGGAATTCCTATTTTCGGATTTTGTGCCTTGGGTTTGTGTGGCGTTATTTGAACCTGCGGTGGTTTCCGGGGCTGTTGAACTTGGGTTTTCTGTTTCTCCGGCAACTTCACTAGTCCCGGTTGCCTGGCTGGTTTGGGTGCTCCCGCCAGCGGATTTTCTGCTGTTTTCGGCCTGAATCTGGCTGAAGGCCAGCAGCCCGAGTATCAGGGTTAGGACAGATAAAATAAGCACCGTTTTTTTCATTTGCTGACACCCCCTTTGGCAGTTTGGCTTTCAATTTCAACATCTGAAGGTATTTCCGTAACGCTTGAGTATTGATATGCGGTTAAATCAAGAAATACTGAATCCTCCAGCCTGCCCTCCTTTCGGGCGACAATTGCGGCGGATACCGCAGCTGCCGTGACATTTGTAGCCGTTCTTGCCATATCGGCTATGGCATTAATCGGAGTGAGAAGGACAATAACTTCAATAGGCAGCCCGGCGGCGGTGAAAACTGCGGTTGCGGTAATGGTTGCGGTACCGGGAACCCCTGCGGTGCCAAAGGATACCGCCAGGGCCAATATCGCCAAAACGATGTATTGCTGCACCGAGTATTGAATTCCAAGGGCGTTGATGGCGAAAACCGCCAGTATTACCGGCCATATGCCCGCGCAGCCTGGCATGCCTATGGTGGTTCCGAGAGGTGCGGTGAAATTGGCTATTTCCTCATGCACGCCCACTTTTTTCACAAGGTTTGAAATTGTGGATGGCAATGTCCCTACACTGCTTTGGGTGGTAAATGCGGTGAGCTGGGAACTGAAAATCTTTTTAAAAAACCGCACGGGATTCAGCTTAGCAGCAAACAGCAACAGTATCCCGTTTACAATATAGGTGTGGAATATGCAAAGCGCGTAGACCACAACCAGCAAAACAAGAAGCGGCACTATCGCCTCAGCTTTTCCGCTGGCCTTTGACACCGCGGTGGCGGTAAGGGAAAGGACAGCATATGGCGTTGCTTCTATCACAATATCAACAACCCCATATACTACTTCCTTTGCCCCTTCCACAAAGTCGCGGAAAGGCTTCACCTTTTGCCTGTCTGAAACCCGTATAAAGGCGATTGCAAGGGCAAGGGATGCGATAATCAGCGGGATGATGTTGTTTGATAGCAGGTCGGAAATGAAATTTTCAGGAAAGAAGTTTGTGACAACGTCCGTAAATGAAACATTTTTATCCGCCAGTTTGCCGGCATCCACCGAATCTAAATTCAAATTCGCGTTTTTGCCTATATTAAGAAGGAGGCTGACAGCCAGCGTGATTACAATGGCGATAAAGGTGTTTATAAGAAGCCAGAATACCGAGCGGAATCCAAGGGTGGTTATTCTTTTGGCGTTTCCAAGGGACGTGACGCTGGAGATGATGGACAGCACGATAAGAGGTGCCACCACAGCGCTGATGATTCTGACATAAATTACCCCTACGGGTGATAAATACTCCAGGTTTCCCTGAAATACAAAGCCCAGCACTATCCCGGCGCCAAGCCCGATAAATGTCCTCAGGCTAAAATCAAGCCCGTTTTTTCCAAGATAATAAAGCCCGGTGAAAATTAGTGTCGAAACCGACAGCGCAAATAACGCTACCCAGTTTACCCCAATATCGGTTAATTCCCCGATTGCTGTAAACATGTACTCAACCCTCTTTCAGAATTTAAAAGTAAAAAATGCGATTAGGACAGTTTACAGCACATACACATTATTTTAATCCGGCGGGATTTTATAAAGGTTTTAAGGGCGGAAGCCAGCGTTTGCATCACTCATTCCTCCATAACATATATGATTACTATGATATACAGTATATTCGACTGGAAATCGTTTGTCAATATATTATAGTAAATTTATAGGAATTATATGAATAAATTCTTTTACCCCGTAAGGTTTTTGGAATATTTTTGGAAATGGGGTATTAATATAAAACAAAACCCGCCGCACATCAGTGCAGCGGGGGATTTTAGGGGGGTTAAACTAAAGCACCACTCTCAGGGCAAACTGGCCGCCTTTTGCGGTAAACTGGCAGTTCCCATTGAGTTTTTCGGTTATGTATTTAATGCTCTGAGTCCCAAGGCCGTGGCCTTCCCCTTTTGCCCTGGGGATTCCGTCCAGCATCTCAACCCTGTTGGCATACTGGTTTTTAATGGACAAAAGCAGCTTATCATTGTTCATGTGCAGGTCGAGGGTGATGGTTCTTCTGTCCGGTTCAAGGTTAGACACGGCATGTATGGCGTTTTCCAATCCGTTGGAAAGTATAGATGTAATGTCCACATCCGATATCGGGAGTTTGGTGGGGATTTTTATGGAATGGTAAAAATTGATTTCCTTGTCGGATATTTCGTTCTCGTAGGAAGAAATTATCATGTTAACAATCTCGTTTTCGCAATACCTTTTGGTGGCTGTCCTGTCGGTGGCCTCGATTATCTCCCGGATGTAGGCAATAGCCTTGTCGTTGTTGCCCTGCTCTATGCATGATACAATGTTTGACATAAAATGCCGCATATCGTGGCGGATTAACGATACAGTGTATTCCGAGCGCCTTAATGCCTCGATTTCCTTTTCAGACTGGGCACGTTTTAGCTCCATCAGGCGGTTGTGCTGTTCAATTTCACGTTTTTCTTCGTATTCCCTGAAATACACGGTGCTGAAAACCAGGTAAGCAACGCACAGTACAAAGGGAAGAAACTCAAAAACCGCCTCAGAACCGCTGTATAGAAGGTCGGTATATACGGTGGCAATATAATCAAACAGGTAATAGGCAAAAGGCAGGATGCTGAATATCAATACGGTTTTTAATGGTTTCGACAATATTACAGACAGGGACGGCACAAAATACCGGATTATAATAACACCCAAAGTGACTGTAACCACAGCCCGGAATCCATAGGAAATCCACAGCTTGTCTGTGAAAACCAAAGCCAGAATTCCAAGCCATTTGCTTAACTGGCAACAAAGTTAGGCTGACAGAATGGCGTATATACTGTGCGGGACCCTGCGTTTGAAGTGCAGGGTGAAAAACAGCAGCGACGGTAGATGCGTGTGAAGGGGATAATACCACCGGGCGCCCTCTAACCCCAGGTCGGAATAGAACCAAAACTGCAGCAGGTTGACAAATATGCAAAATGCCAATAAAACGGCTGCGTTCTTTTTATTGAAAGGTATTCCAAGAATTGCCGCCGAAGCAAATACTCCGAACAGCAGCAACGCGCTGTTGGTAAGCATGCCAAATACAAATTCCAGCACCGGGTTTCTCCTCTCTACTCTTTAAACATAACATTAAAATACGCGTCATGAAATGCTTTTCCGTAACCCCTTGCTATTGGTATACGGCGGCCAGACCTGGTCTTGATTTCGCTATTGTTGAAATAATCTACATTGGGTATATAAACTATGTAGCTGCGATGGCACTTAAAAAAGCCTTTGCTGTCGGTTAAACTGGTTTTAAATGTGTAAAGGGGCTGGATTACATCCACGACTTTGCCCGATTTTAAGTAAAAGAATACCCGTTTGTTCTGGGCTTCTATGTATTCAATGTCATGGAGGTAAATTTTCTGGTACCTGCCTTTGGTTTTAAGTATTAAATTTTCCGGTTCCTGGCAATTAAAGGCTGTGCAGCCGTTCAGTATGCCCTTTATGCGCTGGTATGTTATCGGCTTTAAGCAGTAATCGGCAGCTTTGACTGAATAGGATTGCAGTGCGAACTCCGGAGACGAGGTCAAAAATATAATTTTAACGGCTTTATCCATATCCCGAAGTTCTTTGGCGGTATCGATTCCATTTAAAAGCGGCATGACAATGTCCAAAAAAACTATGTCATACCGCGCGGTACAGCATGCTTTGATTAACGTATCGCCATTGTCAAAACAGTCTATTTGCACCTGAAATAAAGAGGAGGCGCACCAGTTTTCAATCATGCCCCTGATTTCTTTAAGGCAATCCCTTTCATCATCGCAAATGGCGATTCGAAGCATCTTAATCACTCACTTAAAAAAACTAATTTTAGTTTAACATAAAATTCCGGCTTGTTCAATGTCGGGGTTTAGCATTTTGTACCAAAGAATAAGCGTATCATACCAGAAATTGGTATATGCCTGTAAATTGGGGGTTCTATTTTGGCAAGATAACATCGTATTTTGTTAACTGAAAGGGAAATTAATAGAAAATTATACTATTTGTAAATAATTCGTATTATCCCGGCGGGTGCTGGCGTAAAACTTAAAATTCACAATTTATACGTTGATATCAACCTTGCTATTATTTATTATATAAATGAAAACCAAAAGGAATAGAGTGAGGCTATATGTTCTTTTTTGCGGTTTTTGGGGTAGAAAACAAGGATGAGTTTATTGGAACCTGCAACAACGCTGTATGCCCTGCCTGCGGGGGGAATGGATATTATGAAGTCCACAAGTCATATACCTGCCTGCATGTTTTTTTCATCCCGACTTTTAAATGGAATGCCAGGTATTTTGTAAAGGCTTCATGCTGCGGCGCGTTTTTTGAACTGGATCCGGTTGTCGGCAAAAGGTTCGAGAAGGACCGGACTACTGAAATAAGGGAAGAAAACCTCAGGCGGGTTAATATGCGGCAGCCTTTCAAATATTGCCCGAACTGCAGGGCAAATGTTGCGCCGGAATACAGCTTTTGCCCATATTGCGGCGGGAAGCTATAAAACGGGCTTAATAAAACTGGGCATATCTGATAACTTAAAGCTTTGGTTATCAGATATGCCCTGTTGTTTTTTAACAAATATTATTGCAAGGGAGACCCGCAGAATTCGCATTCATTAGCAGTTCCTTTTACAATATTATTAGGTGCGCCGCAGCTTGGGCATTTTGTGCTTATTCTTTGAAGATTGGGTTTATAAGCGGTATTTGGGGTGAAATTATAATTGTTTTGAGGAAAATTTGAATAAGCCCTAACCAGTTCCCCACGGTTCAAATCTAGATATGTATTCATAAAATAACCGGAGTTTATCATTGACTGAAGGTCTTTTACAGCTTGTTCGTAGGTTGTAGGAACTGCTGCGGCAATTGCGTTTATTGATGTATTGGGTGTGGTGTTGACAATCGAAACATATCTCGCATATTTCTTTCCCAGTTTTTCATATTTGAAGCCTTTGAGCAATGACAGGGCGCCAAGGCCTCCAAAGAGCAGAATGCCAAATAGTATTGAACCAACAGTATCTGAGCCGGCCTCGCTGTCCGTTGGGATTATGTATATTATCCCGAGTCCTATCAATACCCAGCCAAGCACCTTTAATGCTTTGCCGTTATTTATGTAGTTGAACTTTTCTGTTGTGACTTTTTTAACAATCATGTATATCCCGACAGGGAAGAACAAAATTAGCATTAATACAATTAGTCCCCAGGAAAACGATTTGTTTTGACGCATATTTATAGAATTCCTCCTGCTTAATAAGATAAAGGTGAACCGCAGAATTCACATTCACCTACGGTTCCTGACATGATTTTTCCGGGTGCCCCGCAGTTTTTGCAAGTTACAGATATGTATTTTTCGGATTTAATTGCTGGCTTAACCTCTGTTACATCAATTTTTGGTTTTAAATTGATATTTGGTAAATCGTCCGGGAAAACAATACGGTAATTCCTTTTATCTAATTTGGCTCCGGGAAAGAATTTTAGCCTTATCATGAGTGTGATATTTTTTCTTATTTCCTCAATAGGTGTTTTTGTTGAGTTTGCAAGGGTGTATAAAGATTTTTCCGGGTCCCTTGATAGGATAACTATATACTTATGATAGAGTTTGGAAACTTTTACTATCTGACGTCCGTAAATAATTAAATAGATGCTTAAAACAATATATATTAAAAAAAACGCTAAATAGGTATTAGTAGTTGATTCATCAAGACCGATGATAATAACGCCAATTATGCTAAGAATAAAAATAAAATACCCAAAAAATTGGCAAGTATAACCGACAATTTTAGCTCTTTTAACAGCAGCATCTATATTAACCAGCATCATAAATTCTCTCCCGAAATAATTTCAATTTGTATCCAGTTTTGTGCCACATTCCGGGCAGAATTTAGGTGACCCATCAATCCTGGAACTGCAGGAGGGGCAGGTTTTAATTAACGGTTTTCCACATTCCGGGCAGAATTTGATATCCATATCAGGCAGTTTTGCGCCGCAGTGAGGGCAGGGAGAAGCTGCTGAATATCCACATGACGGGCATTTGGCGGCGCCATCAGGCAAATCGTTGGAGCATTTCGGGCAAGGGTTATATTTTCGCCCGCACTCGGGGCAGAATTTCGATTTGCTGTTCGATTTAAATCCGCAATTGCTGCATACGATAGCAGATACGCCGTTTTCTTTTTTTGCTTTATTTGTATCAAACCCGCAATCCGGGCAAAAACGTTTGTCTTTCGGAATAACCGCACCGCAATTCTGGCAGGATTTCTTATCATCTGAGGTGTTCAGGTTATTGGATATGCCGCCGAACTGGTGCCCGACCGCTTCTCCAAAAGTCAGCCCCATGCCAAGGCCTAAGCCTGCACCCATGATATGGGCTGGGGTACCGGGATTCTTTGCTGCGCTTTCCAGCGTGTCAAAGGAGCGTTCCTGCTGGTAGCTGTAACCTATAATGTTCATTTCAGCCTTCTTGGCTAGGGCTTCCTTCAGTTTTTTTACAGCAATGTCCTCTTCGGGAACGCTGATGTCATTTACATAGAAATTAAGAAGCTCTATACCGTATTCCTCGAAAACAGGCAGCATTTTTTCCTTAAGGAAATCCGAAATCTCCTCGATGTATGCGTTTATTTCCATTATACTGATTTGCTCATGCACTAAAAATGATGCGATAGCGTCCTTTGCCTTTGTAAGGTACAGCCCTCTGAAATATTTTACCATGTTGTTTTTATCAAATACTGGAAGGGTTCCCACCAGTTTTACTAAAAACCTTTTTGACTCCATGATGCGGATTCCGAACTGGCCATAGGCCCTGACAGGTATAAATACCGAGTATTTTGGGTCCTGCAGTTGTATCGGCGTAGCTGTTCCCCATTTTACATCCAGAATGCTGACTTTATTTATGTACCATACTTCAGCGGTAAAGGGTGAACGCCCGCCAAAGGGGATATTTATTATGCTGTTTAGTATCGGAATATTCGCTGTATCCAGGGTATGGCGGCCGCTTTGAAAGACATCAAGGGCTTTTCCGCTTTTGAAAAGCACTGCTTCCTGGGATTCGTTTACTATAAGCTGTGTCCACGTACCCAATTCTTCGCTGGGATATTTCCAGGCGAAAACATCCGGGCCGCCGTCATATTTTACAACTTTTACTACTGCCATGTTGTATCCTCCTCAAATGTTCTCGTTCATAAGCCGTATTTGGATATTGCGCTCATTTATAATATTTTTGGTATCTTTAAGGATGGTTTCCAATCTGGACAAATCTTCGGATTTTGAAGACAGGATATTTTCAATTTCATAAGAAAGGGCTCCTGCCATTTGTGTCAATTTATAATGAAAGTCCCCCAAATCTGCTGCAGAAGAAAAATTTGAAAACTTTAGAACTTCTATCAGGTTGTCAATTAGCCTTAATGCCTGTTTGTTCAAACCCTCAGGCAGGTTGGCTGCTATGTTTCTTGCTTTTTCAAATTCGCTGATTACAGCCTGAAATTCATAAACTTTTTTGTTTGCTGCACTGTTTTGGTGAGCAATATAGTTTTTGGATTTAAACAGGAGTATAAGTATAACAAGGTATATAGCCAGGACTACGATATGTAAGCTGATGAAAAGGTTTAATCCTATATTTAAAACATAACCAAAGATTATGTTTATCCCAAAGGTTGCAATAGTGTAAAGCGAAGAAAAAACTATAATAGAAAGTTCTGTCGGGAATGCGAGGCTTTTATTTGTTGAAATCAATGTAACCACCAAAAACAGGCTTAAGGAAAACAGCATAGCTGCAAACCCGAACCAGAAAACACTGCTTTTATTATCAGTTACCAACAGGGATACTGAAATATAGGCTGCTGTAATAATGCAGTATAAAGATAAAATCAAGCTTGTTTTTTTCATTTTCTGCTCACCTCAGATTCCGCCAAAATTTTGCAATATGTAAAAAAATCCTTATATAGTAATGATTGCATAAGTTTGGAATTTGTCAATATGTTTTATATAAAATCTTGAAAAAATTGGATTGGAATGCAGTAAGTGTAATTGATTGTGATACTTAAAAAATATTATGTTTTCTCAATAAAAATGAATATATTTGAAAACTTCATCAGGCTGCTTCGGTTTTTTGTTGTCGCCGGGCAGCCTGCTTTTTTATTTGAAATTTCTAGCAGTAGTATAAAACGCAAAGTAAAGGCATACTAATCATGCAATTAAAATTGCACTTTATTTATAATTTTATCTAATTGTCCAAGATATTAAACAAAAATACCGTTTTGTGTTGTTGAAGAATGTCAAATAAGTTGTAGAATTAAAGTGTAGTTTGAACCAACCCTATTTATTCTTAGAAAGGATGATCCCTTTGAAGAAATTTTTAAGCCTGGCACTTTGTGCACTTCTCGTTCTGGGTATTTTCAGTGGTTGCAAAAAAACCGATGAAACCTCGGATACTTCCGGTAACAACAATTCTGGTAAAGGAAAAGTAGTTGTGTATACCCCTCACCCCTCTGAAGCAATTAATGTTGGCGTTCAGGAATTCCAGGACAAATATGGGATTCAGGTAGAAGTTGTTGCGGCTGGTACCGGCGAGTTGCTGGCCCGTATCGAAAACGAGAGCTCCAACCCCTTAGGTGACGTTCTGTGGGGCGGCGGCGCTGAGTCACTTGCCACCTACAAGAAGTACTTCGCACAGTATAAGCCTTCAACCTTACCTGATATAAACCCCGCTTATGTTGACCCTGAAAACTATTGGGTAGGCGAGTCCCCGCTGCCGATGGTTATTATGTACAACACCAATCTGGTACCTGCGGACCAGGCTCCGAAAGGCTGGAAAGACATGCTCAACCCCGCCTTTAAGGGCAAGATTGCTATGGCAGACCCCTCCCGCAGCGGTTCAGCATACACCATCCTGGCTACAATGCTTCAGGCCTTTGGCAAGGACGACGGCAAGGGTTGGCAGTTCATTAAAGATTTCTATGCAAATCTCGACGGCAAGGTTCTTGACAGCTCATCCAAGGTTTATAAGGGCGTAAACGACGGCGAGTATGCGGTTGGCCTTACCATTGAAAAGGAAGCCATCAAATACGTTGAGGCTGGCGGCCCTGTCAAGATTGTATACCCCGAAGAAGGAACATCCGCTGTTCCTGACGGTGTAGCCCTGATTAAAGGCTGCAAGAATGAGGCAAACGCAAAACTGTTTATAGACTTTGTAACAGGCAAAGAGTGCCAGACCATTATGGCACAGCAGATTAAGCGCCGTCCGGTGCGCACAGACACAGAGCCCCCGACAGGCCTGCCTCCGATGGAGGAAATCAAACTTATTGACTACGACTTTGACTGGGCAGCCAATGAAAAGGATTCAATCCTTGCCCAGTGGAAAAAGATAGTTATTGGCGGATAAACGACAGAGCAACACTGGTTTTGGCGGCACATCGTGTGCCGCCAAAACCTCCTGAATATTAGGAGGATATTTATGAGCGTAAATGTGCGGATTAACCGAGCAGTAAAAACATATGGCAATTTTCGCGCCGTCGATGAAGTAAGCGTTGACATTGCGCAGGGTGAATTCTTTACGCTGCTGGGGCCGTCCGGCTGCGGCAAAACCACGCTGCTGCGAATGATTGCCGGCTTTAATTCCGTAGACGGCGGAGAAATCTATTTCGGTGACCGCCTTATTAATAACGTGCCTGCACATACACGCGATATTGGCATGGTGTTTCAGAACTACGCCATATTCCCGCATATGACCATATTTGACAACGTGGCATATGGATTGCGCAACAGGAAAATTCCGAAGGACGAAATCCGCGAGCGTGTGGAAAAGACATTGGATATTGTGCAGATTTCCCACTTGAAAGACAGGATGCCCGCGGCAATGTCAGGCGGACAGCAGCAGCGTGTGGCACTGGCTCGTGCGATTGTTATTAAACCTCAGATTCTTCTGATGGATGAACCGTTATCCAATCTGGACGCCAAACTGCGTGTGCAGATGCGTACAATGATTAAAAAGCTTCAAAAGGAACTGGGTATTACAACTATTTATGTTACCCACGACCAGGAAGAGGCTCTGGCGGTTTCTGACCGCATAGCCATAATGAAGGACGGCAAAATTATTCAGCTTGGTACCCCCGAGGAGATTTACAACAGGCCTGTCCATCAGTTTGTTGCAAACTTTATCGGAACATCGGTATTCCTTCCGGCGGAAGTTGTTTCCCAGGATGAGAATGGCGAAGCCTCCATCCAGGTTTCGGGGTACACCTTCCGGGTAAAACTTGGCAGGAAAGCACCGAAGAAACTTAAACTTTCAGTACGTCCCAAACAGTTCCTGTTTAATGATGCAACCGATGAAGGCATTAAAGGTGTAATCCGGGTTGCTACATTCCTTGGCGACTACTGGTATTATGAAGTTGAACTTACCTCCGGAGAAACCGTAGAGGTTCACGAATATACCAAGGAGCATGAGGGAGCCCGACCAGTTGGGACTGCAGTTAAATTGCTGCTGGACCTCAACAGGATTACCATCTTTAACGAAGATGGGACGGAGGCGATTCGATGAAAAGACGTCTTGATTTCTGGAGCGTAGTCAAGTTCGCCTGCTTTGCCCTGATGCTGGTGTTTCTTGTATACCCATTTTTCTCCATGTTTGCAAAAAGCATCATATCCCCTGAGGGCGGGGTAACATTCGACAACTTCGCACAGTTTTTCAAACTGAAATACTACTACTCAACCCTTAAAAACTCCCTTTCGATTTGTATAACTGTGACTTTAACCTGCCTTGCGCTGGGCATTCCCATGGCGTACTGCGCTACCCGGTATAACCTTATCGGAAAATCGGTTATGAACGTCATGATTATAATGTCCCTGATGTCGCCGCCATTTATCGGCGCCTATTCCTGGATTGTACTTCTGGGGCGCAATGGCGCGTTGACCAAGTTCCTGACTAACTTAGGAATCAACATGCCTTCCATTTATGGATGGGGCGGAATCGTGCTGGTGTTTACCATCAAGCTTTTCCCGTATGTATACCTTTATGTATCGGGCGCTTTGGGAAGCATCGATTCCTCGCTGGAAGAAGCGTCAGAAAGCCTCGGTTCTGGCAAGTTCAGAAGGATTATGACAGTTACCCTTCCGGTAGTTATGCCCACCATACTTTCTTCAGGGCTGATGGTGTTCATGACCAGCCTTGCCGACTTTGGTACTCCGATGCTTATCGGCGAAGGTTACAAGGTTTTGCCGGTATTGATCTATGAAGAGTATATCAGCGAGGTTGGCACAAATGCCGGCATGGCAAGCACACTAAGCGTAATCATCGTTTTGTGTTCAACCTTTGTGCTGCTTTTGCAAAACGCGGTAGTAATGAAAAAGAATTACAACATGTCCGCTTTGCGCCCGCCGGCAGTTATTAAACTCCGCCCGATACCCCGTGTCCTTATTTCATTCGCTTGTATTCTTGTAGCATTCCTGGGATTTTTGCCCCAGATTGTGGTTGTGGTCTCTTCCTTCCGCAAGACATCAGGGCCTATTTTTACCAGCGGGTTCTCCCTTAACAGCTACAGGGACATTGCCTATAAACTCTCCCAAAACATCAAAAACACCTTTACTTTTTCAATTACAGCCATTATTCTTATAGTAATATTTGGTATGCTGGTGGCCTACCTTTCTGTAAAACGCAGAAGCAAGACCAGCACACTTCTGGATACCATGGTCATGTTCCCGTACGTTATTCCCGGCGCTGTTCTTGGTATAGCGTTCCTGTCGGCATTTAACAAGCCGCCGATTGTTCTGGCGGGTACCCCGATTATCATGATTGTGGCATATGTTGTGCGCAAGCTGCCGTACACGGTTCGCTCAACCAGCGGTATCCTGTACCAGATTGATTCATCCATCGAGGAAGCGTCCATCAGCCTTGGCCGCTCTCCGATGAAGACATTCTTCACCGTTACAGCCCGGCTTATGGCGCCAGGCGTTATCTCCGGCGCTATCCTGAGCTGGATTAGCACCATCAACGAGCTTAGCTCCAGCATCATGCTGTACTCCGGACGTACGGGCACAATTTCGGTGGCGATATATAACGAGGTTGCCCGCGGCGGTTTTGGTACTGCCGCAGCACTGGCAAGCATTTTGACCCTGGTTACCCTGCTGTCGCTTCTTCTGTTCCAGATTATCAGCAAAGGAAAGGTTTCCATCGTCTAGTTCTTGCTTACGGGGCAGGTTATTCTGCCTAATTTACTGGCATGATACGGCTGCTTAATGGGAGGGCGGGGCTATGAAACGCAACAACGAATCAATACGTTACCGTTTTACCACCAGGCTTATGGTGGGCTTAGCCCTTCTGACCCTTGTTCCGGTTATAACCATGTCGCTGTTCACAAACCTTTTTACAAACAGGTTGATGATGAAATCCGCAAGAAAACAGACTTCGGGCGACCTTGCAAATGCTGTCAACCATTTTGACAGCATTATAAATACCTATATCAGTTCAGTAAAAACCCTTAGTGTGGACGAAAGCCTGGTGCGTTTGCTGCGGGATAAACCCGACACCCAAGAGGCAAGCAGTATGGTGTACGAAAAGTTATATTTAATTATGGGGGACCGCCGCAGCGAACTGTCCATGTTTGTGTTGTCTAAAGACAATACTTTTTCGGTTTCCACTGTGCAGCCTCCGGAACAGTATAATCTGCAGTTGTATGATGATTGGGGAATATTTCGCAAAATCAAAAGCAACAGGTCTATGCCTGTTGCTTTCCCCAATGTATATATAAACACCCTGGGGGAAAAGATTGTGCTTTCCCTGGGTGCCGGCATATACAGCGGCGATGAGCTGCTGGGATATATTATACTGGATATTCCCGAAACGGTAATGCAAAGCATTCTTAAAGCCAACGACAGCCGGTACCGCCATGTGGCGTATACCCAAAACGGGCTTATTGTTTATAACGACGCCCTGGCTGGTTCCACCCACAACTTTGTTTACTCGGAAATGCTAAAACTGCTGGGGACGCATGAAAATGAAGTGTATCAGCTTGGCAATTCGCGGTTTTGCCTGGCGCGGGCAACTTCCAGCGCCAGCGGGCTAAGCTTCCTTGCAATGCAAAGCCTTGACTATCTGGACTATGCCAGCCGGGTTGTCAACAAGGTTGTATTTGCGGTGGTGTCGGCTTCTGTGCTGCTTTGCCTTGTTACCGGGTATCTTTACACCCGATCCCTGACAAGGCCGATAAAGCAGATTGTGAAAACCATCAAGCAGATTGAAAAAGGCAATCTTGACCTAAGGATTAATTTAAACCGTGACGATGAGTTCGGGTTTGTCGCCGACCGCTTTGACGAGGCGATTCAAAGCCTGCGTTTGTATTACCAGCATGACCTTGAACGCCAGGACAGGTTGCGCCTGGCGGAACTCAAGGCACTTCAGTCGCAGATAAACCCGCACTTTTTATATAATACCCTTGACTCGGTAAAATGGCTGGCAAAGCTCAACAACGTACCTGAGATTTACACCATTATAACTGAGCTTGGAAGGCTTTTGAAAAGCTCAATGGACCATGACACCACAGAAAACACCCTGGAAGAATCCCTGCGGCTTATTGAAAGCTACATAGGGATTCAGCTCATACGGCATAAAAACCGCTTTGACTACAAGATTGATTTGGAGGACAGCATCCGCGATTACCCTGTACCCAAGCTCCTTTTGCAGCCTTTAGTGGAAAATGCGATTGTCCACGGCATGGAACAATGCATGCACAAGGTGTTTATCCATATCCGCGCTTATACTGACGGAGATTATGTTTACATTATTGTGCAGGACAACGGCGCAGGAATGGACAAAAAATGGGAGGATTTAAAGGGTGAAGAAATCGCCCTTAAGAATATAGACCGCCGCATCAAGCTGTTTTACGGGCCCCAATACGGTTTGCATATTGAAGGGGAGCCCGGCAAAGGCACAACAGTCACCTTGAAACTTCCGCGGGATTTTCCGCCGAAAGAGGAAAGAGTATGATCAGGGTTGTTATTGTTGAGGACGAAGCAATAGTGAAAAAAGGCCTGATTCTGACGGTTGACTGGGAAAGGATGGGCTGCAGGATTGTAGGGGATGCTTCCAACGGGCAGGAAGGCGTCGAGGTTGTGCAGCAGCTTCAGCCTGACCTTGTCCTTGCCGATGTCAGGATGCCCGGCATGGATGGCATCGAGATGATTGAAAACCTTACGGGCAAAGTTGATACTGAATTTATCATCCTGTCGGCTTACAGCGAGTTCTCATACGCCCAGAAAGCCATGGCCCTTGGTGTGCGGGAATACCTTGTAAAGCCGATTGACGATGAAGAGCTTGAGGCCGCGGTTTTAAGGGTAAAACAGCGGATTGAGGAAAAAAGGCGGCTGAAGAGCCTGGAAAACCAGATTCAGAGCTCAGAAAACAAGCCGATGTTTCAGTTCAGGGAATATTCCTCAAAGGGCAAAAGCAGCCAGGCGGACAACATGCAAAAAGCGGTGGATTTTATCCGTCAGAATTATGCCAGTGATATTACCATTAAGGACGCTGCCGGCGCGCTGCATGTAAGTGAGAGCTATTTAATGCGGCTGTTCCGACAGGAATGCGGATGCACTTTCAATGATTACCTGACTAATTACAGGATTAAACAGGCCTGCCTTCTGCTTTCCGACCCGCAAGTGCGGGTATATGAGGTGGCGGAGAAGGTAGGATATAAAAGCCAGCAATATTTTGCTGTTGTTTTTAAAAAAATCGTGGGGAAAACTCCCGGAGAATTTAAAGAACGAGGTATTTAAAATAGGGGTTGAAAAAATGATTAAATTTGGCACAGGCGGATGGCGCGAATTAATAGGAGAAGGATTCACAAAAAGCAATGTGCAGCTGATTGCTCAGGCAATGTGCAGCTTTTTGGATGATACCGGTATCGTAATAGGCTATGACCGGCGCTTTTTGTCTGACAGCGCGGCGGTTTGGGCGGCGGAAGTGTTTGCCGCAAACCGCAAGAAGGTATGGTTTATCGACCGCGTGGCGCCGACGCCTTTGGTTATGTTTACAGTACAAAACAAGGGAATCAGTTATGGCATGGCGGTGACTGCCAGCCACAATCCGGCAAAATACAACGGCATTAAGGTTTTTGCCCATGGCGGCAAGGATGCTGACAGAAACCTGACTGACAGGATTGAGGAGGAAATCACCCGGGTTAAAGAGGTCAAAAGTATTACATTCGGCGAAGGATTGGCTAAAGGGTATATCGAAAAAATCAATCCCATGAATGAATATATTGACGCCATTATCAACCAGATTGATATGGAAAGCATACGCAAGGCAGGGCTTCGCCTGGCAATAGACCCGATGTTCGGCGTTTCCCGCACTGCTTTGCTCAATGTTTTGATTACTGCCCGGTGCGATGTCGCCATTATCAATGACAGGCATGACACCCTGTTTGGCGGGCGGCTGCCTTCCCCGGAAGCGGCTACGCTCCATAAGCTCAGGGATGTTGTTATTGAAAACGGGTATGACTTGGGCATTGCCACCGACGGTGACGCCGACAGGATAGGCATAATTGATTCAAAGGGCAATTATGTCCACCCGAATATGCTTCTTGCCATTTTGTACTATTATCTGTTAAAATATAAAAAGCAAACCGGCGACGTGGTCCGGAACGTGGCAACCACCCACATCCTTGACGCGATTGCAAAGGATTTCGGGCAGCAATCCCATGAAGTGCCTGTCGGGTTTAAAAATATCTCCGCAAAAATGGAGGAAACAAACGCCCTGGTGGGCGGGGAATCCAGCGGCGGGCTTACCATCCGCGGCCACATCAACGGCAAGGACGGCATATTTGCCGCTGCACTGCTGGTGGAGATTGTGGCTGTGTCCGGCAAGAGCCTTGCGGATTACTGGAGCGAAATCGAAAACAGGTATGGCAAGCACTACTGGGTAGAAACATCCTATGGATACTCCGCAGAAAAGCGCGGCGAGTTAATGGATATACTTTTTAAGCAGAAAAAACTGCCCGAATTTGAAGAAAAAATCAGCCGCGTAAGCTACGAGGACGGGGTTAAGGTGTATTTTGAAAACGGGGATTGGGTAATCACCCGTTTTTCGGGCACCGAGCCTTTAATCCGTGTATTTTCGGAATCCTCAAATAAGGATACGGCTGAAAAGTACGCAAAGAGGTTTCAGGAGTATTTGCATTTGGACCAGGAAAGCTGAGGGTGTCCATGATACGGAATATAATATTTGATATGGGGAATGTGCTTATCCCTTTTCGCCCGGATGTTTACCTCGAAAAATTTGTGGAGAATGAGGAAGACCGCATCCTTTTAAAGCGTGTAGTATTCCAGTCCCTCGAATGGGTTAAGATGGATACGGGGGATCTGGAAGTACAGGAGGCGGAGGAAATAATGCTGAGCCGCATTCCCCGGCGCCTCCACAGCGCCGCTAAAAAGCTTATTTATGACTGGGCTTATGTGCTGCCGCCCTTTGAGGAGATGGAGCAGCTCATCATTGAGCTAAAAAACAGGGGGCTGCGAACTTTCCTGCTGTCAAATGTGGGGAACTACTTTTATGATATCCGCTCGAAAATACCGGCGCTTCAGCTTATGGACGGGGAAGTAATATCTTTCGACTATGGAATCATTAAGCCCTTTCCGGGAATTTACCGCGTTTTGCTCAGCAAATATGAGTTGAAACCGGAAGAATGCTTTTTCATCGATGATTTGCCGGTGAATATTTACGGTGCCTCTCTGGCGGGTATTGACGGAACGGTTTATCACGGTGATGTGGAATCCCTGCGTAAAATACTGAAATCTCGCGGGATATTATAGTGATTGTTTTTATACTGAATATTTTATAACAGGCGTTTTCACGTGAGTGATTACGCCTGTTTTTCGTTTAAGCATGATTATTACAGAAAATGAATTATGATAAACATACAATGATTCCCAAGAAAATTTAGGCAGTTATACAAATTAAAATAATTGTATAATTTTTTTGAAACTATATCGAGAATTTTGTATCATTACGGCTCTGTAAAGATAACATGAAAGAATAGCGCCCGAAACCGAACAAAAGCTTCATGCCACAAGCAGAAACTCCCGTTTTTGTTTTTTGGAAAGTTTAAGACCAGCAACCTGCGCCGGTGTCATAC
>DUMT01000110.1 GCA_012839705.1 Clostridiales bacterium
CACGGCGCCTTCAGCTACGGACACATCGGCAAAGATCTGATTACCCTTGCCAGCATGCTGAGGATTCCAGTATCCCTGCACAATGTTGACGACGCTGACATCTTCCGCCCGCACTCCTGGAGCGCCTTCGGCACAAAGGATTTGGAATCCTCCGATTACCGCGCCTGTCAGGCATACGGCCCAATGTTTAAATAACCCTATATACCCCTGTTTAAAGCCGCAACCTGTCTTTAATCCAAAGACAGGTTGCGACTTTTTTGATTAGAAAACAAGTATTTACGAATACTTATAAAAGATAAGACTGCAGCAATAAATTCAGTAAACACAAAAGAAAGCCATACACCTTCCATATCCAAAATCATCGAAAGTGAAATAACAAGAGGCACACTTGCAACACAGGCGCGGGTTATCGAAATTGCAAACGCAGGTTTGGGGCAGTTAATTGAACTTAACAATGCCGAACATGAAATATTGATTCCCGCAAAGAAAAACCCGACAAAATAAATTATTATCCCCCTGTGTGCCAGCTTTGCAAGAATCATATTCCCTTCGCTGTTAAATATTCTGATGATTTCATTTGCATATATGACAGAGGCAGCATAGATAACCGAACTTAAAGCTACGCAGAAAACAACAGACAATCCGCATACTTTTTTAATGCTTTGATAGTCACCTTCTCCGCTGTTTCTGCTGGCAATAGGCTGTATCCCCTGCGCAACGCCGTTAAACATCGCAATCACGACCAAAGCAATATTTGCTATAATGCCGTATGCCGCAACACCTGTGTTCCCTTTGATATTAAAAATCACTATATTGAAAACGATCAATGCTATGCTTGAAGAAAGCTCAGCTATAAAGGCAGACAAGCCAAGCGCGAAAATTTCCCGTACCACTCCTGCTTTAAGCTTGGTTTTTCGGGGTATGAAGGAATTATTTTTAAACAGAAAATGCAAAAGCAGTATTAAAATACTGCAAATCTGTGCCAGACAGGTTGCGAATGCCGCCCCGAATATACCCATATTCAAAGGAAACATAAAAATGTAATCCAACAGGATATTAAGCAGGCTTCCAAAAATCATGCCTATCATTGCCAGCCTTGGAGCATGATCATTCCTTACAAATGCCAGAAGAATGTTATTTGCAAGAAATGCGGGAGCAAAAATGAGTATTGTTTTTAAATATGTTGATGTTAATCCGATTATTTCAGCATCTGCTCCTAAAAGCTTTGCCAAATCTTCAGAACAAAAAAGCCCCGTGAAAACGAAAATAACAGACAATATGGCACCCAAAACCATTGTTGTAAAGAAAACTTTATCTGCTTCTTCATCTTTGTTACGGGTTTTATCAAATGCAAATTTAGTACCGCCCCCAATCCCAAGCATTAGACCGGTACCATGAATAATCGAGAATACTGAAATAGAAAAATTTAATGCAGCCAGACCTTCAGCACCAAAAGCCTTTGAGACAAAAAAGTATCAGCAAGAATATAACCTGAAATAAACAGCATACCTATTATGCTACGGCCCGCATATTTAATAAACTGGCTTAAAACATTTCTCAATATAAAATCCTCCAACAAAAAAGTGCCAAGATTATTCATTCCTTCAAACCCTTTCGGAATGAATTCTTGACACTTTATCTATTACCCGGTGGCAATAAACAGTGCTAATTTTTTATAATTATATGTATTTTTTGCGGACAAGTCAAGCCGATTTGTTGGTTGCAGGAATTATATTGCCATCACCCTGCCTTATTGAATTTTATTGCATTACCAGCAAGGTGTTGATTCCTTTGCTGTACTCTGTATCATTTGCAAGCTTGACCGGTGTGCCAATGGCATTGACAAATCTTATGCCGATCTTATATCCGGCATAAAGCTTGCTGGCGGTTAGAGTGCCGCTGACCGATACTTCATTGCCAGGCTGCAAGTCTTTCAGTTCACAGGCAATTTTACTGTCTAAAACATTATTGTTTTTGTCAGTAAGAACAAGTTCCATCTTATTCATACCATGAGGAGCCGAAAATCCGTAATTCATAAGTTTGACATTTACTGAAACCGAATTCCCGTTAACTGTTGCGGTAATGTTGTTCGCAGCCACGTAATAACCCAAATAATCGCGTATATATGCAAACAGAGAACGGGTCATATTCTTCCATTTTGATCCTTAAGCCATGACGGAGCAAAGCGCAATCCGTTTGAATTGAGGATTCCTTCATTTACCTCAATTGATTTCCACTTAGCCATGTTGTATTCCGAGTAAATCGAGCTTTCTTTATAGTTATGCACAACACTCAGAGTAGTAAAGTGAAATTTCTGCAAACGCTTTGCCATTTCGAACCCGTCAATTGCGCCGTTATTAATTTGCTTGTCGGCGCCCCAGGGCATTTCGCCGTCTATTATCATATTTGGGGATTCTTTCAGCATAATCTCATATTCTGAAGGAACAGACGGATTGTTATCAATTATAAGTATTTTGTCATTTTAACTTTTCTTCCATATTTAAGCACTCAAATAACTAAATAAAAATCCAACAATTAACTATCGTTTTATGTTTTGATGCTATGTTTTTGCGGCATAAATTACCTCCTGTTGTAGTTTCCCGTATTGTAAAGTTAAATGAAAGTTGAGGACCCGTCAGCCTTTCTGGTACAATGCTTTTGTCACAAAACGCAGTACCTCCCGAAAGGAGACGAGTCCTCATGACAAAAGTATACCAGTTCAGCTG
>DUMT01000111.1 GCA_012839705.1 Clostridiales bacterium
AAGAAAGCTGCGACTATCCGGTTTTTGCCGAAAAAGCCGCCCGTGCCGTGGCTTCCGGGGAATGTGAAAGGGGAATCCTGATTTGCGGCACCGGCGTTGGAATGTCGCTGGTGGCGAACAAGATTCCTGGAATCCGCTGCGTTGTCTGCAGCGAGCCGTATTCCGCTCAGCTTTCAAGGATGCACAACAACAGCAACATGCTGGCCTTCGGTGCTCGGGTTATCGGTTCGGGGCTTGCCCGTATGATAACTAAAATTTGGCTTGAGACTGAGTTTGAGGGCGGGCGCCATCAGCGGCGTGTGGATATGATTTCGGAGATTGAAAAAGGGAACTAATGCTTAAAACAAAAACCCGCTTAAATCATTTGATTTAAGCGGGTTTGGAGCTGATGGTCGGAATCGAACCGACAACCTGTTCATTACGAGTGAACTGCTCTGCCATTGAGCCACATCAGCATAAAATCATAATGCTTTGAGCATTATGATTTGTAAATATATCATATTTCGCTGTTTTAGTCAAGATGGATGGAAAGGCGTATGGAGCGGGGAAAGGAAGAAAACTTAAAAAATAAAACTGAAATAGGATGGTGTGCGATATGATAATTAATGCAAAAATCGCGAGTTCCCTTGAAAAGGTTTTACCGGGAAAGGCGCCTTGTTTTGACGAATACCGCAGCGCAACAGCCCTTAAAGGCGAGATATTCTCATTTCAGGTGTTTTACATAAGTGAAGACGACAACCGCATACGGCTTATCCCGTCAGTCAAATCTCCTGAAAGCCTGGATATTGAACTTTTTGACGTGGAATTTGCCCCGTCATTGCTGCCGGCATATCGTGACAGGAACGACGAGGATTACATAACTACACAGCCGGGCCTTTTTCCGGACGTGCTGAGGCCTGTTCCGGCGGGTCAGGCGATAACCGCGTTAAACTCATGCTGGAAAGCTTTGTGGGTGGCGGTAAATTTGCCGCAGGATTTAAAGAGGGGCAAATACCCAATCCAAATAGAATTAATCCCGGAGGGGACGGATACACCGATATGGTTCGGGGAGTTTGAAATTGAAGCAATCGATGCGGTTTTGCCACCGCAGGAGCTGATTTTCACACAGTGGTTTCACTGTGATTGCCTCGCATCATATTACAGGGTTCCTGCCTTAAGCGAAGAGCACTGGAGGATTATCGAAAACTACATGCGCAACGCTGCCCGGTACGGTATGAACATGATTTTAACCCCAATTTTTACCCCGCCGCTGGACACCGCGGTAGGCGGCGAGCGGATGACAATCCAGCTTGTGGGTGTAAGTGTCCATCAGGGCGAATATTCCTTTGACTTCACTAAACTTAAAAGGTATATCGATACTGCCACACGCTGCGGGATAAAATATTTTGAAATATCCCATCTGTTTACCCAGTGGGGGGCAAAGGCTGCGCCTAAAGTCATAGCCACGGTGGATGGGGAGGAACGGAGGATATTCGGGTGGGACACCGCATCCGATTCGCAGGAATATCGTTCGTTTTTGGTTCAGATGATTACTGAACTTAAAAGCTTTCTTAAAAAAGAAGGGGTTTTGGAAAACTGCTATTTCCATATTTCGGACGAACCGCATCTTGACCATCTGGAATCCTACCGGAAGGCAAGGGAAGGAGTATCCGAGGCTCTGAAGGGCTGCAGGATTATAGACGCCCTTTCCAATTATGATTTTTACAGTGAAGGCCTTGTGGATAACCCGATACCGGCTATAGACCATATCAGGCCCTTTATTGAAAACAATGTTCAGGATTTATGGGCTTATTACTGCTGCTGCCAATGCGTGAAGGTAAGCAACAGGTTTTTTTCCATGCCGTCATACCGCAACAG
>DUMT01000160.1 GCA_012839705.1 Clostridiales bacterium
AGTATAATGACAAAGTTTTTGAGGCTTTGGCGGAACTTAAAATGCTTCCAATTGGATGGGATGTTGACAGCCTTGACGTTGACGGGATGGATGATGAGGGTATAGTAAAGCGGGTGACATCCCTTGCTGTGTCGGGTTCAATAATCAAAATGAGCGTAGATGGAGACGAAACCGTTGATGCCCTGCCGGATATTATAACCGGTCTTAAAGCGAAGGGATATCAGTTCATCACCATACCTGAAATGATTTACACAGAAAAATATAGGATTAACATCCAGGGACGGCAGGTTTACATGGGGGACTAAGAGATGTGCAAAAAAACGCCGTGACAACTGTCACGGCGTTTTTCTAAGAGAGGTGAATTACATAACCAATGTTGCGATACGGAGTGCAAAGAGGACTGCGCAAACATACATGACGGGGTGAATGTCGCGGAACTTGCCGGTGATAATCTTGATGATAACCCATGCAAGCATACCGAACATAATGCCGTTGGCGATTGAGTAGGTGAAAGGCATCATGATGATTGCGATAAATCCACCGAGCACGTCTGCCATATCGCCTTCAAACTTCATGTGAAGCACGGAGGACATCATAAGCAGACCAACGAAAATCAATGCCGGTGCAGTGGCGAAAGAGGGGATTGCGAGGAAGATGGGTGAAAGGAACAGGGCAACAAGGAACATAATGGCTGTTACCACTGCGGTAAGGCCTGTACGCCCGCCTTCAGCAACGCCGGCGCTGCTTTCAACATAGCTGGTAACGGTGGATGTGCCGAGGATAGCGCCAGCAACGGTGCCGATGGCGTCTGCAAGCAGAGCCCTGCCAGCGCGGGGGAGTTTGCCTTCTTCGTCCAGAAGATTGCCTTTGCTGGCTACGCCAATCAATGTTCCAACCGTGTCGAAAATATCAACAAAAAGGAAGGAGAAGCAAATTACTGCAAAGTCCAGGAAATTCTTTGAAACATAGCTGAAATCAAACTTGAAGAATGTCGGGGCAACGGATGGGGGAACAACGGATTCAAGGCCGCTGAAGCTGGGAATTAATGAATAAACACCATTATCAGCGTCAACAACATACCAGCCGGTGAGCTGAGCGATGATGCCAAGAACCCATGTAATCAGGATGCCCCAAAGGACAGCACCTTTAATGTTAAAATGGTGCATAACTGCAATTAAAAGCAAGCCGACCAATGCGAGTACAACGGGGGCGGAGGACAAATCGCCCAGAGCAACTAAGGTTGACGGATCGTCTGTCATGATGCCGGCGCCTTCGAAACCGATAATAGCAATGAAAAGGCCGATACCGGCAGTAATGCCGTGCTTGAGGTTGGTAGGAACTGCGTTTATTATTGACTCACGGAACTTGAAGAATGACATGATAATGAAGATGATACCTTCAACCAGAACGGCTGTCAATGCGATTTTCCAGGGGTCGTTGATACCCATTTTTGAAATGCTGGGTACAACGGAGAATGCAAAATACGCGTTTAACCCCATGCCCGAAGCAAGTGCCACAGGATAGTTTGCAAACAGGCCCATAATCAGTGTTGCAAACGCGGCGGAGATGGCGGTTGCTGTGAAAACCGCTCCCCTGTCCATGCCAGCAGCGGACAGCATGGAAGGGTTGACGGCCAGGATGTACGCCATCGCAAGGAAGGTAGTCAAACCTGCGATGACTTCGGTTTTTACATTAGTGCCGTTCTCCTTCAATTTGAAGAACTTTTCCATTTCTTTCTCTCCTCATTTCAATCCATTATTACATTTTACCCCATATACTGGGAAAATTCATACTTAAAGTATATGAGAAATTTAATAAAAAATCAATAAGATGGTAACACATTGTTCATAAAAATATTTTATTACTATTCCCTGATTTTTTATCTAATCTTTATAATTATTTACCATATTAGCAACATA
>DUMT01000112.1 GCA_012839705.1 Clostridiales bacterium
AAGCACAGTCGTGACTATATCCAGCGATTACCTAAAAACGTTATCAGATGGGCGTCACACGGTTGCTATTGTATCCCAGGGAGGAACGGCTACAGCCGAGTTTACTGTTACATCCGAGAAAACTCCCATTGGGAACCAACCCGGCCCGGCAAAAGCACCCCCTAACACATCAGAAAACACAATAATTTATATCACCATGCTGGTTCTGGTTTTGTGTTCGGGCAGCCTGGCTGCTTTTATTAAGAGAAGGAGAAAATGTTGATGAGAATAAGAATTATCAGTTTTCTTCTTGCAGCAGCTTTGGTTATTACAGCGCTGCCCATGAGCGTTTTCGCAAAAGTGAGCGGAAATCTATATGGCGACGTTAATGGCGATAACACAATAGACCTGCTCGACGCGCTGGACCTAAAAAGATACATCGACACCAGTAATTCATCGGAAGCTTTGGAAATCAGTTTTGTCAACGCGGATGTCAATACAGATAAGGCAGCGGATGACAAAGACCTGGTGATGATTAATAAATACCTGGCTGAGTGGGATATTCATTTGGGCCCCGAGCTTTTGACAGTAACCTTCTATGACGGCGAGGATATTATCGATGTCCTGCCTGCCGAGATGAATTATCCCTTGGGCGAAGTTCCCAAAGCCGATAAATCTTCAAAGCCAAACGCAATCCTTCTCGGCTATTTTGCCGACAGGGAATTAACAACCCCCTTCTATTCAGACGACCCTGTTACCGGGAACCTGAGCGTTTATGCCAAATATAAGGAAATGGGCAGTACAGAGGAGCTTAACCTCACTTCCTTTGCCCAGTTGGACCAGTCCCCCGATATCTCTTTTAAAATCAAGAGGGTATCTGGCGAGATAGCGCCAGGCGACGCGGTAACATTAACAGTCAAAGACGGCTCCGATTCTGTAAAACTGGATATTTCCGACGCCGACGGTTACGGTGTATATACCGTAAGGGCGCTGCAAGGGTTTAATAAGGGCTGCTCCTATGAACTCACCCTTGCGGACGGATGGGTTTTTAACGGAAAAGAGGAAACCGTCCGCACCGCCGCCTTCTCCATAGCCATGGAGGAAGTGGAAAAGCTGCAGATGAATGACGATATCATTTACATACAGGATACTGACGAACTGACATACACCGTAGGCGGCAAAACATATGACGTCCTAACCTCGGATAAACTGACAGAAGCGGGCGGCTCATTTGTGTATAATTACGCCTATACATTGAAAATCGGCTATATGCTTTGTATTTATGTGGGAGTGAAACCCACCGAGCGGAATACAAAGAAAGGTTCTGAACTTCTTGACCCGGCAATTTATGTAAAGGTAAGCAATTTAAACGGCAATACCGTCACCTTTACTCCCCTTGGGGAGAATGATCAGGCAAAGCTCTATAACACTCCCGACAACTTCCCGATCATTGTGCCTGAACTGCCCACCGGGGACACAGGCACCGTAAGTTTGGAAAACCTCGACCGGGTTATGTATGCAAACATGATGGGAGATACAAACGGCACCTATGAAAAGGCCCTTGAAGCCATTTCGGTGGGCGACTTTGTAACGCTGTATGTATCAAGGGACAGCATCAAATCCGAGTCTGACCTGTATTACGGTGAAATCACCGCTTATGACAAGCTTACAAAAGTAATCACATTCAAAAAGGCCACTAAGAAAGCCATTGAGGACAGCATGGACCTGTATTCCGAGCTTTCGGTTTCAGGCAGCGATATTGTAACTCCCGAGGAGCAGGAACAGTTGGAGAGCATCCTGCTTGCACAGGTAAAGCAAAGCAATTTTGCTCTGGATGCTGCGCAGTATCTCTGCGATATGGTTACCAGAACCGATGGTTTTAAAAACAACATGGCTGTCCAGAAATACTTGCTGTCAGACAGGGACAGCAATCCCCTTTCCAAGGAACAAATCAAGCTTTTGAACCTTAGACGCAACTTTGAGCTCAGCGATGACATCGAATTGAAAGTAGAACTGATTACCCGCGGCAACCAGCTGAACTATAAAGATGGCGTCCAGCTAGCCATTCAGGTGAAAGCTGAGTTTAAGGTGGATGTGGAGGACGACGGCCAAATCGCAATTGACCTTACCGCACCTTCGTTGAAGAAGTGGAGCTTAGCCCCCGCATTAAGGGCGACCTTGTCACCAAGGAAATCCTCTTTATCCCTGTGCCCATTGGCGTTTCGGTCAACACCTCAGTGGATATCAAAAACTACACAGCCTTCTCCTTTGCTGCTGAAATCTATACCATACAGAAAGAAGACAAATCCGTATGGGAGAAAATCAAAGACATCGCAAACGACCCCACCGAAGCCCTGGGCCTTTCCAGCCTTCCCGCCGGGCTCAGGAATGGGCTGAAGTCTGTTGCCGATGTAATGGATAAGATTGAGGAATTAAAGGCAAAGGTAGACAAAGCCACTGACACCGCGGAACAAATCAAAGGCTACATGGAGGACATTGATGCCCTCTGGAAGGTCATGGAGCAGAACGGCACCACCGAAGAGGAATGGAATACCATGTGCGAAACACTGGGCAAAACCAACGTAGCCGCCGACCTGCTTGACCTTATGGACATGTCTGCTGACACAGACATCAAAACAGAATTCATTGACAGCATGCAGGCCCTCATGGACAGGTACACCGAAATGCTGGAAAAGGAAACCGACTGGGTCACACTTATCGAAAAAGAAATAATGACAGCCGAAATCAACGTTTTGGGCCTTGCCATCGGCGTGGAAACAAAATTCGTTGTCCGCGCGGATTTGAGCATTGCCATCGGCTCCAATCTTGAGTATGAGGTTGGCAAGCGGTTCACATTCTGGTTTAAAATCGGTTTATTCAAGCCCTCCGCCGGAAGTTCCACCATGGACATTCTGGATGAACATTTCGCCTTCCAGTTCTATGTCATGGGCAAGCTGGGGCTTAAGGCTGGCGTCCGTGCAAAACTGTATGTAGGCATCGGCTCCGGTAAGTTAGCCTCGGTAGGAATTACTGCGGAACTTGGGCCTTACATCAAACTTTACGGTTTCTTTGTGTACGAATATACAAAATACCGCCCTGCAAACTCCCAGAAATGGACCAGCAAGGAGCGGATGGCAGGCGCGTTATACCTTGACTTTGGGCTTTACTTCATGCTTGGGTTTGAAGCGAACGCCCT
>DUMT01000113.1 GCA_012839705.1 Clostridiales bacterium
GTTCAATGAATATTGTCTCGGAATCCGTGATTCCTTTAATCGCTGCAGCGCCGATAATGCCGATAAAAACAGCCGCGATAAGGGAGATTACAACCCAAACCATGGCAATCCTGCGGGAGGTTTTAAGTTCACCATCTTTCCTTATCGCCATGAATCGGAGCAGGACATGGGGCATTCCGAAATATCCAAGGCCCCAGGCAAGTTCGGAGATGATTTTCAGGAATCCGAAGGAATCTGCTTTGTTTGCATCGGGGTTGAAGATTTTTACCAGGCTTAAATATCCCGACATTGACTTGGCGTTTTCCATAACCCCTTCAATTCCGCCGGCAGCGCTTATTCCATATCCGAATATTGCAATAAGAGCTATTGACATCAATAATCCCTGAATCAAGTCGACGGTGCTTTCAGCCAGGAATCCGCCGATGGCGGTGTATAAAATGATGACCAATGCGCTGATTATCATGGCAAACTGATAATTAATACCGAGCAGGGACTGGAACAGCTTTCCGCAGGCTGCAAAGCCCGAGGCAGTATAGGGGACAAAGAATATCAGGATAATCACAGCAGAAATGCACATAAGGATTTTATTCTTGTCGTGGAACCTGTTTGAGAAAAAGTCCGGCAGGGTGATTGAATTGCCCGCTACAACAGTGTATCTGCGAAGCCTTTTAGCTACGATAAGCCAGTTGACATAAGTGCCGACCGCAAGCCCGATTGCGGTCCAGCTTGCGTTGGAAAGCCCGTGCAGGTAAGCAAGCCCGGGAAGCCCCATCAAAAGCCAGCTGCTCATATCAGAAGCTTCGGCGCTCATGGCGGTAACCAGCGAGCCTAACCCGCGGCCTCCGAGATAAAAATCGTTGGAGGTTTTGCTGCGCCGGGCGTATAACAGCCCTACCAGCAATACAACGACCAAATACAGGGCCATTGCAACAGTCATAACAATTTGATCAAAACTCAAATTTACCCATCCTTTCCCCAAATTTTAGGGTTATTTTTTTTGTTTTTAATGGAATCCCAGTAATCCTTAAAGGATTTTTCGGTTTTGTTTTCGCCCGGTTTGTAATAGGACCGGTCACGCAGTATATCGGGAAGATACTGCTGTGGCGCCCAGTGGTTCGGGAAGTCGTGGGGGTATATATAAAACTGCCCCTTACGTACCGCGTCCTCACCGTCGTAATGCATATTCTGAAGATGGCGGGGGATTGGCCCTGCCAGCCCCGCTTCGATGTCAGCCATCGCCTGGTTTATCGCGTTGTATGCTGAATTCGATTTTGGGGCAAGGCTTACAAGGACAACCGCGTCCGCAAGGGGGATACGCGCCTCCGGCAGCCCCACCTGAAGCGCCGTGTCCACAGCGGCTTTAACAATCGGGATAATCATGGGGTATGCCAGCCCCACGTCCTCGCAGGCGCAGACCAGCAGCCTTCTGCAGGCGGATAAAAGGTCACCAGCAGCCAGCAGCCGCCCCAGGTAATGTATTGCCGCGTCCGGGTCGGAGCCACGCATGGATTTCTGAAAGGCTGACAGGATGTCGTAATGCTCGTCCCCTTCCCTGTCATACCTCATGGCGCTGCGCTGCGAAATCTGCTCCGCAGTATCCAGCGTAATATGAAGCACGCCTTCGGAATCAGGCTTTGAAGCAAGGGCGCAAAGCTCCGCAGCGTTTATCGCCTTTCGAACATCCCCGCCGCAGGAGGATGCGATTTGCGAGATTACTTCAGAATCAGCTTTGATTTTCAGGGAATTCTCTTTTTCTAAAAAATCAAAAGCCCTTTTGACTACAATTTCAATGTCAACGGCACTTACAGGCTTGAACTCGAAAACAGTTGACCTGCTAAGCAAAGCGCTGTAGACATAAAAATAAGGGTTTTCGGTGGTTGAGGCTATCAGGGTAATCCTGCCGTTTTCGATATGCTCCAGAAGGGTTTGCTGCTGTTTTTTGTTAAAGTACTGGATCTCGTCCAGATAAAGCAGGACCCCGTTTACCGCGGCGAGGGTGTCCAGCTCCTCTACCACAGCCTTTATATCCGAGGTGGAGGCGGTGGTTCCGTTTAAGCGGTGAAGCCTCATATCGGTTTTGCGGGATATAATCCTGGCAACAGTGGTTTTGCCTACCCCCGGAGGGCCGTAGAAAATCAGGTTTGGGATTTTGCCGGATTCGATTATATTCCTTAAAGCCTTGCCAGGGGAAAGCAAATGCTGCTGCCCAACTATATCGTCAAGGGTTTCAGGGCGCATCCGGTCAGCCAGCGGAGCTGCCATAGCGTTCCCTCCTTATATTCCGTTCATAGGATTAGTATATCGGGTATTTGGTGCAAAGGGCGTTTACACTTTCCCTAATCCATTCTGCCTTTGCCTCAAAGTCATTGATAGCGCAGGCGATGAACTCGGCGATTAAATCCATATCCGCTTCCTTCAGGCCGCGGCTGGTGACAGCAGGGGTGCCGACACGTATACCGCTGGTAACAAAGGGAGACAGCGGCTCATTCGGAACGGTGTTCTTGTTAACTGTAATATATACTTCGTCAAGGCGGTGCTCCAGCTCTTTTCCTGTAATGCCGGTGCCGCGCAGGTCAACGAGCATTAAATGGTTGTCCGTGCCGCCGGATACGATGTTCAGCCCGCGGTTAATCAGCCCTTTTGCCAAAGCAGTGGCATTTTTGCGGATTTGGCGCTGATATTCCTTAAATTCTTTGGTCAAAGCCTCCCCAAAGCAGACGGCCTTAGCGGCAATTATATGCATCAAAGGCCCGCCCTGGGAGCCGGGGAACACTGCTTTGTCAATTGCCTTGGCGTATTCCTCGCGGCAGAGGATAAGCCCGCCCCTGGGGCCCCTTAAGGTCTTGTGGGTTGTGGAGGTCACAACGTCGGCGTAAGGGACAGGGTTCATATGCTCTCCAGCCGCCACAAGCCCAGCGATATGCGCCATATCCACCATCAGCAACGCACCGCAGGCATCTGCAATTTCCCGCAGCAGGTCGAACCTGATTTCCCTTGAATATGCGCTGGCGCCCGCCACAATCAGACGGGGTTTTACCTGAAGGGCAAGCTCCCTTAATTTATCATAGTTGATAAGGCCTGTATCCTCGTCCACGCCATAGGCGACAAAATTATACAGCATTCCCGAAAAGTTGACGGGGGAACCGTGGGTCAAATGCCCGCCGTGGGCAAGATTCATACCCAGCACTGTATCTCCGGGTTTTATCAAAGCGGCATATGCTGCCTGATTGGCCTGAGCGCCGGAATGGGGCTGGACATTGGCGTGTTCGGCGCCGAAAAGCCTGCATGCCCGCTCCCGGGCGATATTTTCGACTACGTCAACTTCCTGGCAGCCGCCGTAATAGCGTTTTCCGGGATATCCTTCCGCATATTTGTTGGTAAGTACGCTGCCCATTGCCGCCATTACCGCAGGGGATACGATGTTTTCCGATGCGATAAGCTCAAGGTTGCGGCGCTGGCGCTTTAATTCGTTTTCCATGGCAGCTCCGACTTCCGGATCTGCCTCTTTAACAAACCCGATGGTATCCAGCATTTTGGAATACATACATCCGCTCTCCTTTACTTCCTTTAAAAAACATATAGATAAATATATCATTATTTTTTAAAATTGCCAATACTTTAATGTGATAATATCGCAATATTTCCAGAATTTCGTCGTAACAAAAGGGAATGAATATTAATAGCAAGCAGGGATTGTAAATAATAAAATTTGTTGAAAAGGA
>DUMT01000017.1 GCA_012839705.1 Clostridiales bacterium
ATTTCTTGTATTGTCTTCAACTTTTCATTAAAAAACAAAATCCCAGTTTATTATGGTCCGGGCAAGGTATAATATTAATTGAAAAATTTATATAGAAAGGACATTTGACATTTTATGCAGCACTACAGATATAAGGACAAGGACCAGCGCAGGCCTGTGGAATGCCATAATACCGCAGCCTGGGCAAATATAAAAACACGCAAAAAAGTGTCTCAGGTGCATATACCGGACGAGCTTCAGGTGCTTAACGCCAAGCAATATGTAGACAGCAACGAAAAGTAAAAGGTCCGACCAAAAGGTCGGACCTTTTTATGTTGGCATCGTCCTATTTTCCCAGGCCGTCTCCAGCCAAGTATCTTCGGCGCTGGTGAGCTTAACTTCCGTGTTCGGAATGGGAACGGGTGTACCCTCACCGCCATTGACACCAACTTTTCAGTTTTCGCTTGCCCGTGTCCCGGACAGCGAAATGGATTATAGCACGCCAATTTTCAAATTGCAAGGGGTTTTTTAAAAAAAATTTCGAGTTTTTTATTTTAGAAAAACATGCATAAAAATTCTCAACTTCACACCTGAATATTACCATTATTTTTTTGCTTGACATTTTACTTATAACCGGTTATAATAACTTTCGCTGTAAGAACAGCGCAATATTCGCGGATATGGCGGAATTGGCAGACGCGCTAGATTCAGGTTCTAGTCGGGGCAACTCGGTGGAGGTTCAAGTCCTCTTATCCGCACCAAATCGAGTGTTCATAACGGATTTAATATTCCGTATGAACACTCGATTTTTTTGCCTAAACATCTAACTCAAGCAGGTTTTTTATCCAGATTTTTGTATTGTTCAGGGCAATTAATATCCCGCCAAATCGTATTGTGAGGATTGTGGTTTTGGAAAATATTAAATTCGGCATGTATTGTTTAACTTTGTTGCCGATTTTTGTATATTTATATATAATACTTGAAATCATCATCGATATATGTTATCATACTGGAAAAGCATTGATAGAGGCGCGGAAATCAAGAGTAAGCCGGAAAAACGGTCATTCAACGTCGGCCGAAAGGGGTTTTCGCCGAAGCACGGTGTACGTGAATGAAGTCGCCGTTGCTGGGGTGGCGCAGAATATGCGTCAGACTGTCACGTAAGTGAAGCGCTATCATAGCAATATCGCACAAAACACGCGTAATGTTTTTGTGTTTATTGCCGTGACAGAGCCTGTCACGGCTTTTTTAATCCAAACAAAAAATTTAAAGAAAGGGACAAAATATGAAAAGGATAATTTCAGCAGCACTCACCGCATTAATCCTGGCTTTAACACTTGCCTCCTGCGCTTCCGATGCAGGCGGAGTCAGCAACATTGCAGAAGCCAAAACAATAGCCGACCTTAAAGGCATGAAAATCGGCGCACAGTCTGGTACCTTCCACGCCGACGCCGCTAAACAGATCGAGGATGTGAAGCTAACCACCTTCCCAGAGTTTACCGACATGCTGGTAGCCCTCAAATCCGGCGCTATTGACGGCTATATAGCTGAAGAGCCCACCGCCCGTTCGGTATGCTCCAGCGATTCAAGCCTTGCATACCTGCCCTTCGTAAACAACGAGACAGGATTTAAGGCTACCGACGCCGATGTCGGCATTGCTGTCGGCCTTAAGACCGGCTCTGAGCTCAGAGAGCGCATTAATGAAGTTCTCGCAACCATCACCGATGAGGTTCGCGACAACCTCATGCTTGATATGATTAAGCTCAGCGCTGGCGAGAAACTGACCTCATATTCCCTTGTTTCCGAAACTCCCGCTACAACAAACGGTGTCCTCAAAGTTGCCATGGAGTGTGCATATGAGCCCTACAACTGGACCGAGACTTCTGATTTCTCGGCTGGTGCCGTAAAAATCGTAAATGACGAAGGTGCAAACCTCTATGCCAACGGTTACGATGTCAGAATAGCTCAGTATATTGCCGACAAGCTTGGCATGAAGCTTGAGATTTACCGCTATGATTGGGATTCCCTGATTCCCGCAGTCCAGTCGGGCACGGTTGACGCCATTATCGCAGGAATGAGCCCTACAGCCGAGCGCGAAGAACAAATTGACTTTACAAACGTTTACTACTCTTCCACACTTGTGGTTATATATAAGAAAAAATGATGCAGTTTTTACGTGATGTCGCAAATATAGTAATAAATTATTATCCATCCCTCCTGCGTGGGGTGGGCTTTACCCTGTCAATATCCCTTATCGGCACAGTAATCGGCCTTATTATTGGACTGCTTGCTGGGATTATCCGCACAGCCCCGCAATCCAAAAATCCATTTGTCAGGGTAATCCAAAAAATAATCGGAATCTTAATCTCGGTTTATGTTGAGGTTTTCCGCGGCACACCGATGATGGTGCAGGCAATGGTCATCTACTGGGGCTATGCCTTCGCCACTGGCGGCGTTACCCTGCCGCTTGTCCCGGCCGGACTCTTCATTGTCTCTATCAACACCGGCGCCTACATGACTGAGATAGTCCGCGGAGGTATTATTTCTATTGACAAGGGGCAGTTTGAGGGTGCGGCAGCCGTCGGCATGACCCACTGGCAGACCATGTTCCATATCATAATCCCACAGGTTATGCGTAATATCCTCCCTTCAGTCAGCAACGAATTTGTAATAAACATCAAGGACACCTCGGTTCTCAATGTCATTGGTGTCACCGAGCTTTATTACTTTGCAGGGATTATCAAGCGCCAGAACTTCCAGACCTTCCAGACTTACCTGGTAGTCTGCGTGCTATACTTCATCATGACCTATACAATTACACGGCTTCTCCGCCTTGTGGAGAAAAAGCTTGCGGGCAAGGAACACTATGTTATCTTCGGTTCGCAGACAGTGCCGGAAGCCGAAATCCATGTCCAGGGGGGAACTGTTCAGCATGACTGATTTAAGTAACAACTATACAGGCCCCGTAATCGAGCTGCGCAATCTTTGTAAGCGTTTCGGAGACCACGAGGTGCTTTCGGGCATTAACCTCTCTGTCAACCGCGGCGAAGTGGTAGCCATCATCGGGTCATCCGGCTCCGGAAAAAGCACCATGCTCCGCTGCATCAACCTGCTCGAAACCCCCACCTCCGGCGAAATCCTCTACAACGGTAAAAACATTCAGACTGAGATTGACTCAATATATCGCTACCGCGCCCGGGTGGGCATGGTTTTCCAGCAATTCAATCTCTACAATAATATGAATGCTCTTGAAAACTGCGTCATCGGCCAGGTTAAGGTGCTAAAGCGCTCCCGGGAGGAGGCTCGCGCCATCGCCATGGAGTACCTGGACAAGGTAGGTATGAAGCAGTATATAAACGCCAAGCCTGCCCAGCTCTCGGGCGGGCAGAAGCAGCGGGTTGCAATCGCCCGCAGCCTTTCAATGTCACCTGATGTAATCCTTTTTGACGAACCCACTTCAGCCCTCGACCCCGAAATGGTGGGAGAGGTGCTGTCGGTTATGAAGTCCCTTGCCCAGAGCGGGCTTACAATGCTGGTTGTCACTCACGAAATGGGCTTTGCGCGGGATGTCGCCGACCGTGTCGTCTTCATGGATAAGGGAATCATCGAAGAGGATAATACTCCCGAGGTTATCTTTAACCATCCTGAAAAGGAAAGGACACGCGAATTCCTCGCACGTGTACTGGGCAACTGATTATCAAACCTATAATGTTAACGGGTAATATTTTATAAGCCAACTGTGCATCTACTGCACAGTTGGCTTGTTTTATCCAGATGATATCCATTGCCTTTAAACCTTTTTTAATAACAGGGCATCAAATAAGAACAAAAAAGCGGTTATGCATTATCCGCTGTGGTAACGCCATTTTCCCTGTCATAATGTAGGTTGCGGAAATATAAAGCAATATCAATGCTCACCATAACCAGATTGATAGCGTAAAATATCACAACATATGTAATATTTTTCGAAACAACCTTCGATGCTAACCCGCAGATATAGCCTATGAAAATCAGGCACAGGAAAAATATGCTTTTCCCCTTCGCGGTTTTTGCTTTAAGGGATTTCAAAATTGACACAGGCCATGAAACACCGAAACAAATCACCATCATGGCCTCCAGAATAGATGCGTTCATTATTAATATTCCTCCAATATACCTGTTTGTTAACAAAAGCAATTAAATTTTATCACTTGGCTATCCAAATCACAATCGCATTTTTCGTTTGAATTATAGAAAAATTGCACTATAGTACAACTTTAACGTCTTATGGTTCTGTAATTTCAGAAAGTAATTTTTTCCCCATAGCGCAAAGCATCATAATCGCCAATGGTTTACATCCATCCAAAATCCTTTATTGTCTGTTCAAATACCCTCTTGGACATTATGGTATTCAAAACCTCCAAAAGCCGGCTTGTGGACAACAGCTTTGGCAGCCCTAAAAATTCCATAAGCTGCCGGCGCCTCAAACTGCTGTTCTCCCCTCCGGTTAGCCCGGCGTTGTATAAATCAATCCTCGTGATTTTTTCTCTATCCCTGCCATCAAGGCTGCCGGAGCCTATTATGGTGGCTCCCGAATTTTTGATTGCCTTTTCTATTATATCATTCGCAATCCCCTCAACCCCCAGCAGCCCCTCTTTTGACGGGGAGGTTTTACGGGGCTCCTTTCCCTCAATGGCGGGGATAAAGCCGTGCTTTACCTGTTCGGGCGGTATCGCCCCGCTGATAAAATTCCTGATAACAAAACCCGCAGGGTCGCTGTCGGTCAAAACTATAAGCCCCCGCTCGCGGGCTATCATACGCAGCATTTGCAAAAGCTCCCTGTCGTTGAATATGCCAAAACCGCGGGTTTCCAGTATGAGGGTGTCGACTATGGATGCCAGCCTTATCCTGTCGTATTTCCCTTCTACAACAATTGCTTCCCTGATTCTTATCATGCACTCTCTCCGATTCTGTGAAGAAGTATCAGCTTTGCCGCCGTCTGCTCCAGGACTATCCTCTTGTCCGCCCCGGTGGATTTAAGCTTCATATCCGCCTGAGCCAGTATTTCAAGGCTCTTCCTGAGCAGCTTTAAAGGTATCCTCTGGCAATCCCTTGCGGCGTTGGTGAGCCGGAAGCTGCTGCGGTAATTAAAATCATCGGAAAGCGCTTCCGGTCGCACCCCGCTGGACAGCGCCACCTTAGCCCTGTACATATCCGCATAGGCGTTGGAGAGCACCGCCAGTATTGCCACAGGCTCCTCCCGCTGGGCAAACAGCCCATCCAGTATTCTGTACGCCTGGGCATAGCTGCCCTTGAGTATGGCTTTTGATAAATCAAAAACCGACGCCTCAAGGTTTTGCACGCTAATTGATTCTATATGCTCTCTTGTTATTTCCCCCGAACCCGCCAGGGCGCAGAGCTTTTCCATTTCGCCCAAAAGCAGCCTTAAATCGTTTCCAGCGCGCTCGATTAAGTATTTTGCGTTACCGGGTTCAAGGGTGCATCCCCTGTCCTGAGCCCTTTTGCAAAGAATCTGGACAAGTTCCGACTGCGTCTTGCGGGGAAAATACACGCTTGCCCCCGCTTTTTCCACCGATGCCAAAAACCCCTTCCATTTGGAGTTCTTTTTTACATCCGCATTCACAGCGTCCAGCCAGAATACCAGTACCACGCTTTCGGGCAAATCCTGAATCATTGAATTCAGCTGCTCCACTGCCGCGGAATTGGCGGAGGAAACGTCAAAATCCCTGACAACCACGCACTTGCGCTCTGCCATCACCGGCAAAGCCTCCACCGCGTCCTGTATCTCCCCCACGGTGCAGTCGTTACCGTCAAACTTCTGGTAATTGAATTCCGCCAGCGGGTGCCCACCTACTACTTTCGAGGCTATCAGCCCGGCGTAATGGGCGGAAAGGTAATTTTCCTCGCCGTACAGAAAATACACTTTTTCAAATTTTGAACTGCTAATATGTTTTTTAAGCTCGCTTTCAGTTATATTCAACCGCACTTCCCCCTTTTACCTTGATGTCGCCCTTTCCCCGTGTGTAAAATGTGATATTTTTCCGGGCAGTATTATACAGCGGGTAGGAAACACGGGGGATTGCCTTAATTTCAGTGGCATAATCCTCAGGTCGGCAGTTCAATACTGCCGCCTGGGCTTTAATCGTTGAGACATGCTCCGGCGGTTTGCCTGTTATAACCAGAAGGTTGGCAGACCTGCTGTTTGCCGGAAGGTTCGAGGCGCTGCCGCCGCCGGGGCTTATCAGTACCCTTGTCAGCCCTATCCTTATCATAATCCAGCCATTATTTAGCTCTGCATGGCAGTCGTTCCAGAAATTAATTGCTCCCTGCCCCAAACTCAGCCGCCCGCCGGCTTCCAGCCTTTCCACCGTATCCGAATACATCCCTTTAGGCCCTGTTATTAAACAGTTTACCCTGATGTTTTTGGTGAATTCCATGGAATAAAAGGATGTTTTGTCGTCAGGGTCAGGGATTATCAGAAAATCCACCTTCCTTACATTCCGCCTTTGAAGCTCATAAACCGCGCCTGGCACAGAGGATTTCTCACCCATTATCAAAGCGCCTGTATACCCGCCCCTTGAAAAGACCATGGCGGTGGCGTTACCGGAGCTTACAAGGGTTATTTCGGTGACTCCCCTCATAAACAAGCTGTATGAGGCGGTCCCGCACAAAAGGGCGATTGCCGACCACAATGCCATCACCCTCATTCCCCGGCTGCCCAGCATCAGTTTTCCAAGCATTATCAGCACTATGGCGGCGGGGATCAGGAAAATAATATACCGCTGGTGCGCCCAGATTGAAGAATACGGGACAGATGCCAGCAGTTTTGCCACCCACACAAGGTACCTCGAAACCACTTTCCCCACCCAGAAAAGGGGCAGGGTTAAAACCCTCAGCGGTTCTGCCGCGTAAAGAGCCACCGCAAGGCATACGGCTATAGTCACCACCGAAGTTGGAAAAACCATCAGCAAATTTGAAACCGGTGCAATAAGGGAAATCTGCCCAAAGGCTAAAAGCAGCACCGGCAGGGTCGGGATGGTGGCGGCAAAGGTAAGCAGAACAGAATCAACAGGCTTTGCAACCAGCGCCAGCAGCCGGTTTTCAGAGGATTTTAATTTTGCGGTAACAGCCTTTTGAAATTGCGGGTATATAGCCAATATTCCGTAAGTTGAGGTGAAGGAGAGCAAAAGCCCCAAATCAGTTGCGGCAAAGGGGTTAACAAAAGTTATGGCAAAGACCGAAAAGCCCAGGGAATTAAGGCTGTCCGGCTCCCTGCCAAAAACCTGGCCAAGCAGGAAGATAATGCTCATTATCCCCGCCCTGAGAATGGAGGGCTGGAACCCTGTCAGCGCCATGAACAGGAATACTCCCGCCACAGCCACCAGATGGGATATCCTGCGGGGGATTTTGATAAACAGCAAAAGCCTGAGTATCGCCTGGGATATCACTGTTACATGAAGGCCGGAAACCGCCAGCAGGTGTGATACCCCTATGGCTCTAAAATCATTCTCTATACCTGTCAGTATATCGCCCTTAAACCCAAAGGCAATACCAATCATCAGCCCGGCTACATCCCTCATTCCCGGCTGGGACATCACCGTATTCCTGGCAAAACGCCTTGCCTGCAAAATTTTATACATCCACGGCTTGGACTTCGGGGTTTCAAGCTTGATATTTGACCCGTAATAATCAGCCGGGCGGGCATTTAAAAATATGTTTCTGGATTTTGAATATCCCCATACCTGCCCATTCTGGCTGTCGATTGGAGTAAGTACAAAAAACTCGCCTGTAAGGATATCATAGGGCTCAGGGTACAAAT
>DUMT01000018.1 GCA_012839705.1 Clostridiales bacterium
CCGCTTTAGCGGCGGCCTGAGAAAGTTATGCGGTTGGCGGACCATTCAATACCCCTTGAGGGGTCTCGCCAGTATCATGCCCTTCTAGGGCTGGTGCAAGCCACCGGCTTAGCCGGTGGTTATGACTTAATATAATTTGCTGTTTGTTGCTTAAGTTTGTTGAAATACATTGCCTGCCTTGACTTTAAAAGGTTAATGCCGTATTCTTATCTAATAATGGACTTTTCACATTGAAAGGATTGGATAATAATGAACGACCAAATTGCCAAAAAAGCCGGGGAATACCGTGGCTTTTACCGCAGCCATCTGCTGGATAATGTTATACCGTTCTGGATGAACAGCGATTTGCTGGACAAGGAGTACGGCGGATATATTACTTCGGTGGACAGGGAAGGCAAAAGCTATAATAGTGATAAATCTATCTGGTTCCAGGGCAGGGGCCTTTGGACATTTTCCGCTTTATGCAACCATTATGGAGCGAAAGATAAATGGCTTGAGGCTGCCAGGATGGGCAAGGATTTTTTAGAAAAATACTGTGTTGACAGTGACGGGAGAATGTTCTTCCAGGTTACAAGGGATGGCAAGCCTTTGCGCAAGCGCCGCTATATGTTTTCCGAAAGCTTTTATGTTGTGGGAATGGCGGAATATGCCTGTGCCACAAAAGATAAGGACGCCTTGAGAAAGGCTGAAGAATGTTTTGATTTTATGCTGAGGATGTACCGTAATCCTGACGCTGACCCGTATAAAATCACTCCTAAAACCTACGCCAAGACCAGAAGCGAAAGGTCTGCGGCGGTGCCAATGGTACTGGTCAGCAGCGCCCAGGTGCTGAGAAGGTGCGCTCCCGAAAGGGCGGAATATTATTCCGGCATTGTCAGGGAGATTGTGGATGACATTTTGAAATATCATTACCGCCCGGAACTGGAGTGCGTGCTGGAAAATGTCCTTTCGGACGGCTCTTTAATCGACAACCCGGCGGGCAGGACCATCAACCCCGGCCATTCCTGCGAAAACGCATGGTTTTTGATGAATGAGGCTATCTATTCAAACGATGGGGAGCTTTTACAAAAGGCTCTTAATATTCTGGATTGGTCTCTTCAGCGTGGATGGGACAAGGAATACGGCGGTGTTATGTATTTCGTTGATTCGGAGGGCAAGCCCTGCGAGCAGCTTGAATGGGATATGAAGCTGTGGTGGGTACACAATGAGATACTGATTGCAACCCTTATGGCATATGGCATGACAGGGGATGAAAAATACTGGAACTGGTTTGAAAAAGTGCATGAGTATACTTTCTCCCATTTCCCGGACAAAGAGTATGGGGAATGGTACGGATATCTGCACCGTGACGGTACCGTGTCCCACACCCAGAAAGGCTCCATGTGGAAAGGGCCATACCATCTGCCCCGCTGCCTGATGTTGTGTGAGGAGCTGCTGGGGATGATAGCGGAAGGAAAGCAGATAACTCCAGTGTTATAAACAATTGTTTTAAATCCGCAGGCAACGAAAAAAGCCTGCGGATTTGGGCAGCTTTAGCGAAAAAACGGGTAATAAAAACATCCTTTTGCGGCAGCAAAAGGATGTTTTTTATGCCCTTTGAGGGCAGGTGAAAGCCACCGGTTATGACTTTTTATTCAAAAACCTGTTGTATGCTTTCCGCAGTTCTTCTGCCTTTTCCTCGGGGCAGGTAGGGTTGCAATGCGCCCAGGCACCTGTTTCGCTGGAGGCGTTGAATTTTATTTTGTCCGCGCTCCTCATTGGCGGATAGAATGCGATGTGGAAATGGAAGTAATCAGAGCATTTTTCGCTGTTTACAGGCTCGTTATACATGCACATCATGTAGGGGAATTTCATATCAAAAAGGCTGTCCAAAGTGCCTGTAGCGGCCTTTAAAGTCTCGGCAAGGGCATTGCGCTCCTCATCGTTAAACCCGGCAATGTTTGAAACATGTCGGTTGCTGATGATGTAAATGCCGTAAGGGTACTCGCTGAAAAACGGGAGAAATACGGTAAAGTGCTCGTTTTTAAAGATTATCCGCTTGTCAAACTTGAGCTCCTGCTCCAGCATTTCGCAGAAAATGCATTTGCTTTTCTCTTCCCGGAATTTGCGGGAGTTTTCCAGCACCAGCTCAAGCTTTTTAGGGATAAAGGAATATCCGTAAATCTGCCCGTGGGGATGGGGCATGGTAACGCCTACAACCTCCCCGCGGTTTTCAAAGATGAATACATATTTAATGTTTTCGTCTTTCCCGATCTCCTCATACCGCTGAACCCACAGGTCAACCAGCTTGCGGATGTGTTCCGCAGGCAGTTCCGGCAAGGTTGTGGTATGTTCCGGCGAATAAAGGATTACCTCGCATTTCCCGTATGCGGGAGCAGTTTCAAAAAACTCGTTGGCTACCGGGTCCGGCTGTGGGGGATTGGTTGACAGGGCAGGGAAATCGTTGTCGTATTTATATACATCGTAATTGTCTGGCACTTTTCCTGAGCCGGGGCAAAAGGGGCAGTAGTCCTTCGGCATCTGGGGCCTGTTTTGCCTGTGGGAGGCAATCATAATCCAGTCATTTGTAAGAGGGTGTTTCCTTAATTCAGCCATTATTGATTATCCTTTCGTAATTGGTGCTGCAAAAGTTTATAACAGGGTATCCAGGCAAACGCCGCCAACAGGGCGGATGCTTAGTACATGGCAGCTTTCTTCGCCGAAAACCATTTCGATCTGGCTGCAGAATTCCTCCAGTAAATCAGAGGGGACAAAGTTCTGTGTGGTGCCGGCAAAACCTCCGCCGTGCACACGCCATGCGCCTTTGCAGTTCAAAACGCCCTGGGCGATGCAAAGGGCTAGGGACAGGCCCTGCTCTTTTACATTCTTTGTGGTGAATACATTCTGCAGGTATTCAAAGGAGGAATGACCGGATTCGATGACAAGGCGTTTGAATTCCTCAAAATCGTTGTTTTCCAGAGCCTTAACCTGCTGCGTTACCCGTTCGTTTTCCCTCAGGAAATGGAGGGCGCGCAAAACCGCCCTGTCGCCGTAAAGTCTGCGGATTTCGGGAATCTTTTTCATAAGTTCGCCAACCGAGGTTTCCCGCAGGTATGATACTCCAAGGGTGTTTGCCACCGCTTTCATTTCCACCGTTACCGAGGCGTATTCGTCCGTCAGGTCTGCGTGGTCGCCTTTTGTGTCCACAATGCAAAGGTGATAGCCTGATTTGGAAAAATCAAAATCCACCTGTTTTACAACTGGGTTTTGAGGGTCTGCAAAATCGATTGTGATGACCCCGCCGATGGAGGAGGCCATCTGGTCCATAAGCCCGCAGGGCTTGCCGAAATGCACATTTTCGGCGTATTGCGCCATTTTCGCGATTTCAACCGGGCTGATTTCGCCGCCGTTATACAGGTGGCTTAATACTGTGCCAATCAGAACCTCAAAGGCGGCGGAGGACGACAATCCCGAGCCTTTTAGCACGTTTGAAGTAGTATATGCGTCAAATCCGCCTATATTAAGCCCGTTTTGAAGGAACCTGTCCGCGGTTCCGCGGATAAGAGAGCTTGAGCGGCCTTTTTCATTTTCAACCACCGACAGGTTATCGAGATTTACTGTATCCATCTCGTAACCTTCGGATTTTACCCGAATTAAATTGCTGCTGGAGGGGGATACCGCCGCAATTATATCGAGGTTCACGCTGGCGGCAAGAACCCTGCCATGGTTGTGGTCGGTATGGTTTCCGCCAATTTCTGTCCGTCCCGGGGCTGAAAACAGCAGTACCTCACGCTCAAACCCGAACAAATCCCCAAAACTGTTCAACAGTTTCTTATAACGGGATTTTTGCGCCTCAAGGGCATTTTCACCGTACAGCCGGGAGAAAACGGCATCAAAACTACAGTCATCTATCTTGCGGAGCAATTGATTTACATCATTCATAACAAATCTCCTTGATATTCTATTTTAATTCTATTCTATCCTTGAGAAGCCCTTTATTCAATTATATATTTAACCTTTTTTATGGACAAATGTTGCATCTGGTAATATAATACCTTTTGGAAAGGGGTGCGCGCCTAATGGAAAGCTTTAAATATTCGTTTCGCAGTAAAAAGCTTGATAATCTCGGGCTGGCGGTTTACAACACCGGGTATCAGAAGTGCAGCAGCAACCATACCTGGGGGCCTGCCACCAGGGACCACTATTTGATTCATTATGTTGCATCCGGCAAAGGTGTTTTCAATACTGCGGGGCGTACATACGACCTTACTGTCGGGGATATGTTTTTAATATATCCCGGTACAATAGCTTTTTATGCGGCGGACAGCGTTGACCCCTGGGAATATTATTGGGTAGGGTTTAACGGGACAGATGCCAAAAGGCTTGTAGGTTTATCCGGTTTTACAAGGGAAAACCCGATTTTAAAGCTTCCACAGACTGACCAGGTCATACCGCTGCTTTTGAATATTTACAACGGAAGGGGCAACACGCCCGACGCCGAGGCAGAGATGACGGGGTATTTATACCTGTTTTTAAGCCGGCTGATAAAATTTGCCGAGCAAAACCGGGACTCCTTTGGGGTCAGGGATTATCTCGCCAGGGCGCTCAGGTTTATACAATATAATTACGCCAGCGACATCAAAGTGGAGGATATAGCTGAATTTGCGGGGATTAGCAGAAGCCAGCTTTATCGCTCATTCCTGGCATACTTTAATTCATCTCCGAATGAGTTCCTCCAAAAATACCGGCTGAATGAAGCCTGCAGCCTGCTTAGCAAAGGCAACCTTACTGTCGCGGAGGTTGCGGGCTCGGTGGGGTTTAAGGACCCGCTGTATTTTTCAAGGGTGTTTAAAAGGCATAAAGGTATCACGCCTAAACAATACCAAAACAACGCCGCATTGTATGGTGATGCCGAGAATAGCAAAACGGTATAAAAACACACAACAGGCTCGGGTATTTAATTATTACGGCGATTTATTCAACAGCTATTTCTGAGCAGCAAAAAAGCCCAGAAACCCAGCAGATATGCGGGTTTTGGGCTTTGATGTTTTGGCAGGGGCAGTAGGATTCGAACCCACGGCACGCGGTTTTGGAGACCGCTGCTCTACCAGCTGAGCTATACCCCTAAATAAAGAACAAGCCCGAATCCGAAAACTCGGGTTTGTCTTATATGGTGGGCCTTCAGGGACTCGAACCCCGGACCAACCGGTTATGAGCCGGTAGCTCTAACCAACTGAGCTAAAGGCCCGAACTTGCGATTTAAATTCGCTGATCGGCACGAAAGATATTTTACCATAAAATACGATAATGTCAAGATTAAATTTTTTGGATTGTTTTTTCGTGTGCTTTCGTGTCCTTTCAAACACTATAAATTGCAGACAAACTGCAGAAACTGCAGTTTCTGCAGCTAAAAAAATCGTAAAAAGTTTAGTTAAGAAAGGTATAAAGAAGGCTGAGAAAGAGTATGAAAACTCCAGAACCATATTGAAATATCTTATCACAGCTTACCTTTAAAGTGTCCTGTATGTGCATATCGTATAGCTAACAACAATATGGTAAAATAAGTAATGATTTTATAATGAGGAGGCGGCTCTGTGAAAAAACTGTTCAGGAGCTTTGGCTTTTGGTTTGGAATTGTGGCAATTTTGCTTGTACTTGGCAGGGAGACTGTATTTACCTCATCGGCATGGCAAAACCTACTGCCGATGACCAACCTTCCTTTGTATGCGGTGCTTCAATGGACGAATGCCGGTATTATTAGCCCTTTGAGGGTCGGGAGGGTTTATACACCAGCGGAAGTACTGATGGCGTGGATGCCATATTATATGCTGTTTGTTTTAACATATATAGCCTACGGGTTGGTTATAGACCTTATTGTAAAATATTTTAGGAAAAGACGCGGCGGAACAGATTAAAAATAAAAAACACCGTAAACTGACCGGCCCAATCTGGTGCAGTTTACGGTGTTTTGGGTTGATAGACAATTTAGATTAAGAAGTTTTAACTTTAAGGGATTCGGCGATTTTAATCATTTCGTCCTTGCCTAATGTTGATTTCAGGATGTAAACATACTTGCCGTCCTGCCATATCATGTTGTTAATTTCTTTTTCGTAGAAATGATAACCGGAAAAACCGTTTACTTCAATTTCAGTATACTTATCATTCTCTATATCTACTGAGAATTCTGCGTTTATCGTAAACTGTTCGTAAATAATAAGGCCGTTGCCCGGGCCTTTATAGATTTGCGTTACTGCAGCGATGTTTTGATGTGAAGTTGCCAATGAAAACCCTTCAGGGATATATTCGGGGTAGTATGTTTCTTCTATAGCATTAATTTGTGACGGAGCATTTTTATCAACAAACACAACCGCAAATTTTTCATAGATTTCCATGATGAAATTATAGAATCCATTCCTTAAAGCTTCGACACTCAATACGGTGGCCATGAGTGATATAATTATAGTGATAATGAAAAGTGCCACCCGTTTTCCCGCAGTATTTATTATTCTGTAGTATGGTTTGTTATGGATACGGATTAGTTTGTTGATTTTCTTTTTAAATTTCGGCGAAAAATCATGGATGTTATCCAGTTCATTAAAGGTGGGCAAGTTTTCCAGTTTGTTATCCAAAGAAACATAAAGTGCTCTCTTTAGTTTTTCATCAAAAGACATGCTTTCAATCATATATCAACTCTCCAATGTTTTGAGCCAGTTTTTGCTTCGCCCTTTCCACTCGTTTGCGCACTGTCGGCTCACTTATCTTCAAAAGTTTTGATATCTCTTTGTAGGATAGTTCATAGATATAACGCATCATTAAAACGTCCCTGTATGTATCAGGCAAATGTTCAATTTTTTCAACCAGGTATGAAACGCTGATTTTATCGATTACCTTTTCTTCAAAAGTTTGCACATAAGCCAGTTCCATTTCGGAAGAATCCAGGGAAATCTTATTGAATTTTTGTTGGTTGTAGATATTTTTTGCTGTATTTTCCACCACAATGACCATGAAACCTTTTGTTTTGTTGGAGTTTACGTCTTTTAATTTATCCAAATGGTCAATAATCTTTAAGAATGCGTTATGCACGGCATCCTCAGCCAACAAATCGTCATTAAGAATTCGTTTCGCGACATAAAACATAAGATTTCTATAAGTTAAATAAATCTGCTCAAAATGATTTTTCTCCTCTTCGGTGTTAAGTAAAGACAAGTAAAGCTGAAACATCATATCTCAAATCCACCATTTAAATTCTAATGAGTATTTATATACAAAATTATACAACAAATTACGAAAATTTTCAATTAATTTAATAATTTGATGGTTTGTTCACGAAAAAAGGGCATTGAAATGTGCATCCAAGCTACATTTCAATGCCTTGCCTTATCGTTGAATTTAGATGTATGAGGGTTTATGCAGACATTAAACAGGATTCTGTAACTGCATCTTCGCAGACATCTAAAATATGTAATTCGTCCAAGTCATTGCAATTAATTTGAACCTGTAAAGCTTTTATGTTCTCATACGAAGTATACATATTTTCAATGATTCTTATAATATTATTCTCATTTCCTGATTGATAAAAGGTCAAGCCAAACAGCTCGATTTTTTTATCGTCAAGCATATAATAGTTCTTATTAATTCTACATTTAACAATCATTGCACTCCACCCCAAGTTAAGTATTAGTTATCACTTAAAACCTCAATTTACGACATTTTGTGACAGTCATTTTGCCAAAAAATTAAGGCAAATAAATTGGCGAAAATGTCAATATAAACAGAGTGTGGGTACAGTGGGGCTTTGGTGCTCGCGCTTTCATCGGCTTAGCAGGCTGGGGAATCGCAGGAAGTATTCTGACGAAAAAGGCTGCCGGGGATTATCCAGGCAGCCCTTCCTTTTCATAATAAGCTAATAGCAATTCTACTACCCTGTCGTAGCTTAGAACTCCATCGTCATCGCCCTGGGACTGTATGAACTTATCGTTTACCTTGTCGGCGGTTTTTTGGATTTCGCCCTCAAACTGTTTCCAATACCGGCTGCGCTCCGCAAGGTCCCGCTTTACCCCGTCGGACAAATGCTGATAAGCAGCGGACCACATATCCTTGTCATAGGCATAAAGCGCGTTGCTGCAGTAAACATAAGCCATCAATGCGCCGGAATAGCGGTAGTCTGCGGATGGGCTTACAAGGCACGAAAGGAAAGCGAAGAAATTGCACTCGTCTTCCCGGGCAAATCCTCGTGTATGGGCAATTTCATGGGCGGCGGTTGCGGGGATATCAAATTCCGGCTGGTCGATGTTGACATTAGCCTCCACGATAAAGGGGAAGTACATCCCTGTAATGCCGGTGTAAGACCACCAGTGGGACAGCCGAACCGGTTTTGCCCTGCCGACAGCCCCCCACAGGAAAGGATATTCCTTTTGCAGTGTTTTGTAGCCTTCGCCCGCCATTTTCAAAGTCTTTGACAGGCTTTGGGATAAAACCGCCGTTCCATTTTCATTTTCTTTAAGGTTTTGCCTTTCACTGGACGCCCGTTTGGCAAGCTCCGTGCAAAGCTCCTGAAGCAGCTCCGCGGATTTTTGGGATGTATCAAGCCCTATTAATTCCGATGCCGGTTTTCGGTAGAAGTTTGCCCCGTGCAAAAGCATGTAAAGCAGCAGTGCTACCGATAAAATCCATCCGGTGATTTTCCCTGCCTTAAAGGCGGTTATTATCCGTTTTTTAGAGCGGATTAGTTTAAAAATAAACAGTCCGGCAAGAAACAAAACCGCTGGCACAGCCAGTACAGCCAGCACCTCGGTTATTGAAAACGGCAGCAGGGAAGTTATAGCCCCAATGGGTATACTGAGCGAACGGAATACCCATTTTGAAACGACGGATTCAGTAAATTCAGGGGAATGGGGAAGTAGGAGATATAACAGCACTGCAACAACAGCGGGAATCAGGAATATGAAATGTTTCATCAGCCTTAAGGCTGAAAAAGAAATTTTTTTGAAATCCGGCCTGTCCACCTGCACCACCCCTTTATTCAACCTTTATTACCTTATATGTGTACTCGCTGCCGCAGGGGATTGGTTTTGGGGCGGCAAGGGAATATAAATCAGCGGCGCGGGCTTCAAGGTTAAACACAACCCTTGCGTAATCATCCAGGGCTTCAATACTTGATACCCTGGATACCAGGGGGATTTTGGAGTTTCTGGCAAGGCGCAGGATTTCCAGCCCGCGCTGGTTCAGCCCCAAAACCCGGATGTAAGGGGGCTGCTTGTTTTCATACCCGGCTTTAAGCCCTAAAAATCCCGCCATTACAAGCCGCCGGATGCGGGACAGGGGATACCGCTTTGTTTTAACCGCAAACATCAATTCCTCAAGGCTGCCGCATTGGCGTACAGCGTCATAAAGGCGGTTTTCCAACCCTTCGGATATTCCGGGCAGGGCTGCCAGCTCTTCCTTTGACAAAAGGCGCATAAAGCCCAGTACAGCCCGTTCGATGTTTGCCACGTCAACAGGGCAGCGGCCGCTTTGCAGGGCTTCGTAGATGATTTTTCGTGTATGTAATGGAAGGTAGGGGGCGGTGTTTTCAACCCTTCCGGCATGTATCATGCGCCTGACGGCGCTTGCCGAGGCGATGTCGCCAACGGGCAGGTCCTGGTCATGCCCTGCCCCGAACCTTTTTACCGTAAAGGGCTGGATGTTTGAGCAAAGCCTTCGCAGTGCCTTTAAATATTCGATACCCAGGGTATTGTTGGCGGTTTCAAAAAGCGAGGCGATTTTACTGCCGGATATTTCCCGGGCGGCCCGCTGGCGGGCGTCCGGAAAGGAAATCCCCATATCCAGGTACACACGCAGCAAACCATTGAACCGTTCGGATTCCAGGGCATCAACCGCTTTGGACAAAAGCTCGGCATCTCCGGCTTCGCTCCCAAAGCTGATTATGTCGACACAGCCCAAAGCGTCAAGGATTGATACAGCCCCATATGCAAAAGTTTCCGCCGATGCCATCGCCCACGGCAGGGGGAGTTCCAACACAAGGTCGGCGCCGCCTTCAAGAGCTGCCCTGACCCGTTCGGGTTTTGGGAGTATTGCAGGCTCACCACGCTGCACAAAATTGCCGCTCATCACAGCCACAATGTGGGTGGCGCCGGCATCCCTGGTTTTCTCAATATGATAGGCGTGCCCGTTGTGAAATGGATTGTATTCCGCCACTATGCCCGCTATTTTCACAAAGCCCTGCCTCCCTGTATAGCGCAACGGGGATTAATTATAAAAATTAACCCCCGTTGTGATTGTTGTTAAAGTCAATGAAATCATAAGGTGTCTGCTGATATACGAAATAGTTAAGCCAGTTTGAGAATAAAAGGTTTGCGTGGCTCCTCCAGATTACCGGGGGAGTGTTATCAGGGTTATCCTCAGGGAAATAGTTCTGAGGCACATTCGGGTTCAAACCGCGGATTATGTCGCGGTTATACTCATTGGCAAGGGTCAGCCTGTCGTATTCGCAGTGGCCGGTGACAAACACCTGCCTGGCGTCACGGCTGGCTATTATTGCGATGCCCGCCTTGTCCGATTCCGAAAGGATTTGAAGTTCCTTAACCTTCTCGATATCTTCCCTGCGCACTTCGGTATATCTGGAATGGGGCATATAGAATACCTCATCAAAGCCCCTGAGCAGGGGATGGTGGAAATCCAGGGGCTTGTGGGCATAGATGCCCGACAGCTTTTCGCCAAGGCGGTATTTCGGGATTCCATAATGGTAATAAAGCCCCGCCTGGGCGCCCCAGCAGATGTGAAGGGTTGAATATACATGGGTGCGAGTCCATTCCATGATTTCGCAAAGCTCATCCCAATAGTCAACCTGGTTGAATTCCAGGGTTTCCACCGGCGCGCCGGTGATAATCATGCCGTCGAATTTATACTTTTTTACCTGGTCGAAGGTTTTGTAAAACTGCAAAAGATGCTCCTGGGAAGTGTTTTTTGACACATGGGTAGCAGTCTGAAGCAGTTCTATATCTACCTGCAGTGGGGTATTTCCCAAAAGCCGCAGGAGCTGTGTTTCGGTTTCGATTTTTGTAGGCATGAGGTTTAAAATGATGATTTTAAGCGGACGGATATCCTGATGGATTGCGCGGTGTTCCGTCATTACAAAGACATTTTCAGACTCCAGGACTCTGGCAGCGGGCAGATTATCTGGAATTTTAATTGGCATTCAGCCCACACCCTTCTATCTAGAATAATAATCGAATTATGTTTTTAAAGTATAACAAAAATTAACCAATGGTTCAACATTAATTTAGAATAAAATAAGCAGTGCTTAAAATAATGGTAACCAAACTGCGCCAGGATTTCAAATCCACAAGTTACCAAAAATAAATTTGTATTTTACTTTACTTTTTCAAAAATACGTGGTACACTAACATTAATATTTGAGTTGTACGAAAATTTGCATGATGTGATAAGTCATGGGTTCGTAGAATGGCTTAACCACATCATGTTTTTTTATGCACTGAAATATTAAATATTTTTTCTATTTTTCGGAGGTACATGCATGTACAAAGGAACAGTAAAATGGTTTAACGAAACCAAAGGCTATGGATTCATCACCAACGATGATGGCGGAGATGACATTTTCGTACATTTCTCAAGCATTGTCGGAGAGGGTTTCAAGACCTTGTCAGAAGGCCAGAAGGTTTCTTTCGACATTGAACAGGATCCCAGAAACAGCAGCAAGCTTCGCGCCGCTAATGTTAAGGTGCTCTAAGGTTTAATGTTAAACCGGCAGCCGTGTTTATCAGTGATAAACGCGGCTGTTTTTTATGCGGATTTATGCTCTTAATATTTTTTTGAGAAGATCGCGTCATGGGAGTGGGTTTTGCTTGAATAGTATACGCTTAGCGCAACGCCGATGCCAAGATACAGGGTTACAAGGGAGCTGCCTCCCCTGCTGAAGAAGGGAAGGGTAATCCCGACAACCGGCAAAACCCGAAGGTTCATGCCAAGGTTTATTATGGACTGGAAACCTATCATGGACATAACCCCGCCGCACAGCAGCATTCCTTTTAAATCCCTTGCTGCTAAAAAGCCGCGGAGGATTGCCAGCAGAACCAGCAATAAAATGGCGAAAAGCGCTAATCCCCCGATAAACCCGAATTCTTCGCCGGCAACTGTAAATATAAAGTCGTTGTTGCGGGCATACAGGTACTGGTTTCCGCCTTTCATATACCCCAGCCCCCAAAGCCTGCCGGAACCGATTGCTGTTATTGCAAGGTTTTGCTGCCAGCCTACACTGTTGGCATATTTTTCAACGAAGATAAGGCACAAAAACCTTGCCTTTTTTGCCTCGTCCATCATCCTCCAAACAAAAGGTACCGCAGAAGCGCCCGCTGTGGCGCCCAGCAGGAAATATAGGGGTTTTAACCCTCCGATAAAAAGCATGGATGCAAATATGAAAAGGAAAACAAGTGCTGTCCCGTCGTCGCCCTGCTTTAGAATCAGCAGTACGGGCAAAGCTCCGTGAATGCAAAGCGGGATAAGGGTGCGAAGCTGGTTGATACTGTCATGTACCTTTGATATATGGGTTGCGAAGGATATGATAAATGTGATTTTAAGCAATTCGGAGGGCTGAAATGTACCTACAACCGGTATGCTGAGCCAGGCCTTGTCGTCCGCTACTTCCAGCCCCAAAGGTGTGAAGGTAAGCAGAACCAAAAACAATGATATACCGGACAAAAAAGGCCAGAGCCGGCAGATTGTTTCGTAATCAATTTTTGAAATTACCAAAGCTGCACTCATGCCGATTAAAAATGCCGCAACCTGGATTTTATAATCCCTGTCCGGGTAGTTGCCTGTTTTTACGACTGAATATAACAGGACAATTCCGTATATGGTAGCGGCGGCGCATGAAAATATCAGAAGCCAGTTGCTGTACCGTATATACGATATTATCCCGCTTTTTATTTTATCAACCAGTTTCAAAGCTTTTCCGTCCTTTGTGATTTTCTGATTATGTCAAAGAATATAAATATCTGAGTATATTATGTATATTAGATATATTGTAACAGCAATCATCAATCTAATCAATATCTTTGCTTTAACATTGCGTTAATTATGGTATAATAACTATAATTATGTGGTATATTGTGAAAGGAACTCGTGAGATGGAAAGCTTTGTCACAAAATCTCCCAGAGAAACTGAGGAAGTGGGGGCAAATCTTGCAAAACGCCTGAAAAGTGGCAGCGTGGTTGCCCTGTTTGGCGGGCTTGGTGCCGGTAAAACAGCCTTTGTCCGTGGCCTTGCCCGGGGAATGGGGATAAATAGTGAGGTTTCAAGCCCTACTTTTGCCCTTGTCCACGAATATGAAGGCAATCCTCCCCTTGTCCATTTTGATATGTACCGGGTAACAGGTTGGGATGATTTGTATTCCACCGGATTTTTTGATTATCTGGATATGGGCGCCGTGCTGGCGGTGGAGTGGAGCGAAAATATCGAAAATGCCTTGCCTGAAGGCGCAATCAGGGTTAATATTATAAAGGTTGATGACAATACCAGAAGGATTGAGATAGAATAAGAGCTATTTAGAAAGGTTTGTTTTCCGGGATGAAAATACTGGCAGTTGATTCTTCGGCAGGGCCTGCCTCCTGTGCGGTTTTAGAAAACGGCAGGGTTTTGGCATCATCTTTTGCCAATACCGGTTTAACCCACAGCCAAACCCTTGTGCCGATGGTAAATGATATGCTGAAAAACGCAGGTATTGGTATTGATGAAATTGATTTATTTGCTGTATCGGCGGGTCCCGGTTCCTTTACGGGGGTAAGGATTGGGGTTGCAGCGGTAAAAGGGTTTGCTTTCGCGAGCGAAAAACCCTGTGTCGGGGTGTCCACTCTGGCGGCAATGGCGAGGGCTGTTCAGGGGTTGCCCCTTGATGGTATAATATGCGCCGCCATGGATGCCCGGTGCGGCCAGGTTTATACGGCATTATTTGAGATTGAAAACGGAAAAATTCGCAGATTAATGGATGATACCGCTTTATCAATCGAAGAATTAAAAAATCATGTTGAATTATGCAAAAAAAATATAATACTAATTGGCGATGGCGCCGAGTTGTGCTATAATGCTTTTGGCGCATCGGTTAAGGCTTGCCCGGCGCCTGCTAATCTCAGGTATCAAAATGCTGTTGGCGTTGCCATGGAAGCCGAATCCATGTTGGACAAATCGGTTTCAGCCGATCAGCTAATGCCGGTCTACCTGAGGCTTCCGCAGGCGGAACGGGAACTCAAACGCCGATTAGGGCAGATTGATTGAAAGGATTTGAAAGCATGTCAGAATGTGAAAAGAATTTAATACCGTTTATTGCAGATCACCCCTTAATCCAGCACAAGGTCACCCTTTTGCGGGACAAGAACACCGGTTCAAAAGAATTCCGGGAGCTTATCCAGGAAATAACCGAGCTGATGTGCTATGAAGCGACCCGGGATTTGCCCACCTGCGAGGTTGAAATTGAAACCCCTATTACCAAAACCAAGGCTAAGGTTATTGCGGGCAGGAAACTGGCTTTTGTACCCATACTCAGGGCGGGGCTCGGCATGGTTGACGGCGCTTTGGAACTGGTTCCCGCTGCGAAAGTAGGGCATATTGGGCTTTACCGCGACCCGGAAACCTTAAAACCTGTAGAATATTACTGCAAGCTTCCCGGCGATATCAGCGAAAGGGATGTAATTGTCCTCGACCCGATGCTTGCAACCGGCGGTTCGGCAGTGGACGCAATTACGCTGATTAAGCAGCGCAATCCCCGCAGCATTAAGTTTATGTGCATAATCGCCGCACCCGAAGGGCTGAAAGCGTTGACACAGGCCCACAGCGATGTGCAGGTTTACTGTGCCGCCCTTGATGACCACCTGAACGACCACGGGTATATTGTGCCTGGGCTTGGGGACGCCGGCGACCGCATTTTCGGCACAAAATAACACCAAGGGGCTAACCCATGTATAAAAACAACAAAAAAAGCCGGTTTGCTTTATCCGCTGCGGCTGCCGCAGCAATAGGGGCATTGCTGGTGGCTGACAATGTCAGAATAAATATAGAGAAAATTCAGGTGAGCTTAAAACGGCTGCCTTTCGAATTTGACGGGTTTTCCATAGCCCATCTGTCAGATTTGCATTTGCCGAACTGTGCCCGCAAGCCGGATAAGCTTGTAGATATTGTTGAGAAAATTAAACCCGATATCATTGCCTTAACCGGGGATTTGGTGGACAGGTTTGCTGATTTTGACGCAGAGGGTTTAAGCGTTTTGGCAAGCGGGCTTGCAAAAATCGCGCCATGCTATGCTGTAATCGGCAACCATGAGGTGAAACTCGGGGTAGTTGACGAATGGGTAAAGATACTGAAAAACGCCGGCATCACTGTGCTTGGCAAAAGCCCGGTGTTTATCCGGCGAGGGGATTCTGATATTACCCTTTATGGATTGCCGGACGGTGATGTTACCGGTTTGCCTGAATTGGATTATGAGGTTGTCAATATCGTGCTTTCCCATTATCCTGAAAAAATGCTTCATTATTCAGAAGCAGGTTTTGACCTTGTCCTTTCAGGCCATGCCCATGGAGGTCAGTGGAGGCTTGGAAAGCACGGGCTTATTTCCCCCGGGGAAGGTTTCTTCCCCAAGTATACCAGCGGATTGTATCACAGAAAAAACACAAAGATGGTGGTAAGCCGGGGCCTTAGAAAAGGGATACCTGTGCGTATCCTGAATTCCCCCCATATCCCTGTCGTGATTCTTAAGTCAATAGGTAAACGTTAAAACGGTTCTTCGGGAATCCCGAAGAACCGTTTTGTGTATTTAACTTTTTCCTGGCTTTGTGGTATACTAACGGTGTATTGAAAGGCTGTGCAAAGGGCGGGGTGCGTTATGATGATTGTTGATACCAAACTCAAGGGCTTGTGCGACGAGATTGTGAGAATAGCTGACCCTGTCAGGGTTATCCTGTTCAGCTTCAAGCAGGATACGGAGGGGAACCTCAGTTCTGTAAAACTGTGCGTCATTATCAAAGGCGGGGACTCCCGGCTGGTGGAGCAAAAGCTGTATGTGGAGATTGATTCCGAGCTGCCCTTTGATGTACTGGTTTACACCAGGGATGAATGGGATGAGCTTATCAGGGACGATATGAGCTTTGCGGCGAGGATTAACAGCTCCGGGAGGGTTTTGCATGCGGCAGACTAGGCACGGAAAGGACAGCCGCAAGTTTTTTGACTGGCTGGAGATTGCCGCCAGGGATTTGCTTGCCGCTAACCTTCTTATAAAAGAGGAGCAGTGTTATGACATTGCGGGGTTCCATTGCCAGCAGTGTATTGAAAAATCCCTGAAGGCTTATATAATCGACAGGACAGGGCTGCTGGTGGATGGGCACAACCTGACGTGGCTGTGCCGCCAGGCGATGAAACATAACCCGGTTTTCGGGCAGTGGGTGGAAAAAACCGCGCAGATGAACCGCCTTTATATTGAGACCCGTTACCCTTCCGATATCGATTTGAAATTTGATGAAGGGAAAATACTCGAGATATATGAAACGGCAAGGGAAATATATAATTTTGTGTGTTCCGAGATTTATAACGGCGACGGCAGCCTCGACGATGATGATTAGGATACCGCGGGCCTTGCTGGCCTGTCAGATATTATCTGCCCGTCACGGATTTCCACAATGCGGTTTGCGTGGGACGCAATCCCCAAGTCGTGGGTTATAAGGATTACGGTCTTGCCTTCGGCATTGAGTTCGAGAAGGATTTTCAGTATTTCCTTTCCGGAAGTTGTGTCAAGGTTTCCGGTGGGCTCATCGGCAAGGATTATCGGAGGGCGGGCGGCTATGGCACGGGCGATTGCCACCCTTTGCTGCTGGCCTCCGGACATCTCGGCAGGGCGGTGGTGAATCCGGTTGCCAAGCCCTACCCGTTCCAGGCTTTCCAGGGCTATTTTCCTGCGCTGTTCACGCCGCATCCCTCTGTAAATCAGCGGAAGCTCAACATTTTCAAGGGCGTCCAGGTTTGGAATCAGGTTGAACCCCTGAAAAATGAATCCGATATGCCGGTTGCGAATGATTGAAAGCTGGTAATCG
>DUMT01000114.1 GCA_012839705.1 Clostridiales bacterium
CCAGCATACTATATATGTTAAATTTACTTGATTAACACAGCTAACTTAAGTATATTATTACTTATAATGAATCAAAATGCTATGGAGGGATCTCGTTGCGCTGGGATCTGTTTTTAATAATGATGATAATACCCTGGGTTGCTACCTTTGCAGGGTCTTATTCGGCTTTGCTCATTAAAGTTGACAACAACCGGCGGCAGGGTGCATTGCTGGGTTTTGCCTCCGGGGTAATGATAGCGGCATCAATATGGTCGTTGATTATTCCCGCCTTTGAAGAAGCAGGGATTACTGCCTTTGGCGCATTTTTGGTGACTTTGGGATTTGCCCTGGGCTGTATCGGCATGCTGGTGCTCAATATGGTAGTCCCCCATGAGCATGAGGAGCAGCATATAACCGAAGGCCCCACAAGCCATTTATCCCGCCCGATTCTGCTTGTGCTGGCGGTAGCCCTTCACAACATACCGGAAGGCATGGCACTTGGCGTTGTTATTTCATCGGCAATGCAAAATCTTGGAATGAGCTGGACTGCCGCCATTGTATTCAGCCTGGGGCTTGCCATACAGAACTTCCCCGAAGGCTTTGCAGTCATATTCCCTCTTTACCAAAGCGGAGTCAGCAAAAAACGCTGCACCTGGCTGGGGTTCCTTGCAAGCCTTGCGGAGCCTGCCGCTGCTTTGTTGGGGCTTGCCGCAGCCTCCCTGTTATCGGAGCTTAGCGGGGTTATGCCGGTGCTTTTGGCGGTTGCAGCCGGAGCCATGATATTTATTGTGGTGGAAGAGCTGATTCCTGAATCCCAGGCAGTCGGTAAAAACCATTTTGCAACATACGGGTTTTTGATTGGTTTTTGGATTATGGCAGTAATGGGGATATTAGGAACATAAAACAGAAAATATATAATTTGATAATAATATCTATATACACTTGAAGTTTCATCACGAAAGGCGGCTTTTAAAATTAATGGAATTTGAAAAGAAGGTTCTTGACAACGGGCTTTGCATAATATACCTGCCTATTCCGGAGGCTCATTCCGCCTCGGTGGGAATATGGGTTGCTGCGGGGTCCCGACACGAAACTGAAAAAGAACAAGGCATATCCCATTTTATCGAGCATATGCTTTTTAAGGGGACAACCAATCGCACTTCCCGGGAGATTTCGGAGGAAATGGACTTTCTGGGGGGCGGGCTTAACGCATACACTTCAAAGGAATATACCAGGTACTATGCCCAAACCCTTTCGGAAAACGCGGTTAAAGCGATGGATATCCTCTGCGACATGATACTCAACCCCCTGATGGACGAAGATGAAATGGAAAGGGAACGCCAGGTCATCCTTGACGAAATGGCGATGTATGAGGACAGCGGCGAGGATGTGGCATATGAAAAGCTGTGTGCAGCCATTTGGCCTGATTCTTCCCTCGGGCGCCCCATCACAGGGGTTGCCGAAACGGTGTCATCCTTCACCGCAGATGATTTAAGGGATTATATCCGCAGGCATTATACGCCCGAGCGGATGGTTGCGGTAATAGCCGGCGGATACGACAGGCAGGGCATGGACGAGCTTTTGGAAAACACCCTGGGCAGGCTTGAACGCGGCACAGGGAATGTGGAATTTGAAATCCCGGAATTCAACCCGTCAATCACCCTGACAAAGAAAAAATTCGAGCAGACCAGCCTGTCAATTGCCGTGCCGGGGCTGGCAAAGGGCGACCCGCGAAAATACGCCATGATGGTACTGAATTTCATTGTCGGGGGCGGGGCGTCCTCCAGGCTTTACCAGAGGCTGAGGGAAGAACTGGGCCTTGCCTATTCGGTTTACAGCTCCCATTCAGCCTCCACCGGGACAGGCCTGTTTACGGTAACCGCCTCCTTTTCATCCGACTGCCAGGACCAGGTGCTGTCCGAGATTAACAAACTGCTGGACGGCGTCGCCGAAGGGGTTACAGCCGAGGAGTTTGAAAGGGCAAGGGCGCAAATCAAGGCGGCAAACATCATGGGGCTTGAAACAGTTGCCGCAAAGGCTGCTTTCGCAGGCCACAACGAACTGTTTGAAGGGCGGCAGGTCACCAGCGGCGAAATCCTAGAGAGCTTAAACAATCTCACCCTTTCCGATGTCAACAAGCTTGCCGCCGAAGTCTTCGGGAGTGGAAAGCGGGCGCTGTCGGTCGCAGGGAATACTAAGGATTTATCGTTCTATGAGTCGCTGATGCCTTAAAACGAATAAAGCTTCCGCGCTTTATTCGTTTTAAACTTGCACAGCTTATGGGCTGCTGGTATAATATTTTAAATATAAAACTTACAGGAAGTGTCTAAATGGACAGGATAGAAGAAAAATTCAGTGAAATAATCAATTCAAAACGTGTAGTTTTCAAGGTGGGCACCTCCACCCTTACATATCCAAACGGGAATCTGAACATCAGAAGGATGGAGAGCCTGGTCAGTGTGCTGTCCGACATCAAAAATTCGGGCAGGGAAATAATACTGGTTACATCCGGCGCCATAGGGGTCGGGACCTCGCACCTCGGGCTGAAAGAGCGCCCGAAGGACATCGGCGGCAAGCAGGCTGCCGCAGCCGTGGGCCAGTGTGAACTCATGTATATCTACGACAAATATTTTTCTGAATACGGACATGTGACCGCCCAGCTTCTGCTCACCAGGGATGTTGTGGAGAATGAGCAACGGAAAAACAATGTTATCAACACCATAAACAAGCTTCTGGAATTTGGCGCGGTGCCAATTGTAAACGAAAACGACACCGTATCCGTTGAAGAAATCGAATTCGGGGATAACGATACCCTGTCTGCCGTTGTGGCTGTATTGTCCAGAGCGGAATCCCTGATTATACTCACCGATACCAACGGGCTGTATACATCAGACCCGCGCAAAAATGCCGGCGCAAAACTTATACCTGTGGTGGAAACCATTGATGACAAACTGCGGGAAGCAGCCAGCGGCGCCGGCACCAAGATGGGCACCGGCGGTATGATTACAAAGCTGCGGGCTGCTGAAATCGCCACCAAAGCCGGAATACCTACTGTTGTGATGAATGGTTCGGACCCCCGCAGGCTCTACGACCTTTTTGACGGAAAGCCCATAGGCACTTTGTTTATTTGAATTTAATAGAAAAGGGGTTGTGAGCAAATGGCTGAAAATAAGGTTCTTATTGAGATGGGAATTCGCGCCAAGGCAGCGTCAAGAAAACTTGCCGCAGCTTCATCGGCTGAAAAGGACAAGGCGCTTGACGCCATGGCAGCCGCTTTGCTGGAAAACCAGGATAAAATTCTCGCCGCAAACCAAACCGACCTTGAAGCCGCCCAGGCGAACGGCATGAGCCGCGCCATGCTGGACCGGCTTGCATTGAACCCGCAGCGCATTGCGTCCATGGCACAGGGCATCCGCCAGGTTGCGTCCCTGACCGACCCGGTGGGCGAAATTGTGGAAGGGATTGTCCGCCCAAACGGGCTTCGCATCCAAAAAACCAGGGTGCCGCTGGGTGTGGTGGGCATTATCTATGAAGCCCGCCCGAACGTAACTTCAGATGCCGCCGCCCTCTGCATAAAATCTGGCAACGCCTGTATACTGAGGGGTGGCAAGGAAGCCATCAATTCCAATATCGCAGTGGCAAACGCGCTAAGGCAGGGGCTTGCCCGGTTCGGGTTTGAGGAATGTGTTCAGCTTCTGGAAGACACCTCCCGGGAAACAGCCGCCCAAATGATGAGGCTTAGGGAATACATCGACGTCCTAATACCCAGGGGCGGGGCTGGGCTGATAAAGTCTGTAGTGGAAAACTCCACAATCCCCGTAATCGAAACAGGCGTTGGCAACTGCCATGTATATATAGATGAATTTGCGAGCAGGGACATGGCGGTTTCAATCACAGTAAACGCCAAAACCTCCCGCCCGTCCGTCTGCAACGCGGCTGAAACCCTGCTTGTCCACAAATCCGCTGCCCCCGGTATCTTGCCGGATTTGGCAAGGGAGCTAAAAAACGCCGGTGTCCAGCTTCGCGGGTGCGAGGAAACAAGGAAGCTGCTCAGCGACCCCGACATTGTCCCCGCGACTGAGGAGGACTGGGCTACTGAATACCTTGACTACATCATGGCGGTTAAAATCGTATCATCAATCGATGAGGCTATTGAGCACATAACCCGCTACGGCAGTGGGCACAGCGAATGTATTGTGACCGACAGTTATGCTTCGGCTGAAAAATTCACATCCCAGGTAGACGCTGCGGCGGTTTATGTCAACGCCTCCACAAGGTTTACCGACGGTGGAGAATTTGGAATGGGTGCCGAAATTGGAATCTCTACCCAGAAACTCCACGCCCGGGGCCCCATGGGGCTGCAGGAACTGACAACCACCAAATTCATAGTCTACGGCAACGGGCAAATCCGGTAAGGAGGCTTTCCATCATGAATAACGAATGGCATAAAGTTGAAAACTCTGTTGAAGAAGAAAGCGGGCAACCCCAGGAAGGCAATCCACCTGCCGATGATAGCCCCGTAGAAATATCAGAAAATATCCCTCAACAACCCGAGCCCGCCGCCGAGGCTCCAGCCCGGGCCTCTTCGCTGCGCTATACCGCCAGAGGGCGCCGCAGGGGAGCTCACCCCTTCGCCGCCCCACTGGGGATGTTAATCCTTGCCCTTGCGGCAGTAGGGCTGGTTTCCCTGGTAATCACCGGAATCAAGGCTATAGAACGGGCGCAGGACGACACCGCCTTAAAACAGGAGCTTTACGATTTCCTGTTGCCTGTAATGCAGTATGACCCAGAACCTTTTACAAACGTCAACGAATCCAGGCAGGACGCTTTGCTGCTTGCCGCCATCTGGAGGATAACCGAAACCGAAAGAATCCGCCAGCTTAAAGACAACAGCGGTATCAGCTCCTACCCGATTGACGATTTGGGAAGGCTGCTCATACCCGTAAGCGAGATTGAGGATTCATACATGTACCTTTTCGGCTCCGGGGTTACAATCTACCACCGAACCATTGGCGAGGAGGGCAAGAGCTTTTCCTTTGAATATGACGAGAAAAACGGGTATTACCACGTTCCCAGCACCAGCGCCTCCTCCCTTTATGTCCCGGTTATCGATACTTTAAAGAAAAAGGGCAACACCATAATTGTGCGGGTGGGCTATGTCCTGTATACAAAAATCGGGCGGGATGACAAGGGCGAGCTTGTGGACCCGACTCCCGACATGGCGGAAAAATTCCAGCTATATACCGTTGAAAAAAC
>DUMT01000115.1 GCA_012839705.1 Clostridiales bacterium
ACTTCCCTGTGGTTTACGCTTCAGGCAGGGACGGGTACGCTTCCCTTGACCCGGATGCGCGGCAGGGTGACATGAGGCCGCTGTTCGAAGCCATATTAAACCATGTTCCAGCCCCCGAAGGGGATATTGACGCACCGCTGCAGATACTCTTTTCCAACATAGATTACGATGATTATGTCGGAAGAATCGGAATCGGAAGGGTAGAGCGCGGAAGGGCCAAGAGCGGGCAGGCGGTTATAATCTGCAATGGCGAGGGCAAAACTCTCAATGCAAGGATCGGCAGGCTGTATCAGTTTGAAGGCTTAAAGCGTGTTGAATCTGATTCGGCTGCGGTTGGTGATATTGTGGCGGTTACGGGCATTACCGATATAAACATCGGGGACACCGCCTGCGACCCCGAGAATATCGAGCCGCTGCCCTTTGTGAATATTGATGAGCCGACCATTTCCATGCTGTTCATGGTAAACAACAGCCCCTTTGCCGGCAAAGAGGGCAAATACGTCACTTCCCGGAACCTTAGGGAAAGGCTTTTCCGCGAGGTTCAGACAAACGTCAGCATGCGTGTTAAGGAAACCGAAACCACCGACGCATTCGAGGTTTCCGGGCGCGGAGAGCTTCACCTTTCAATCCTGATTGAAACCATGCGGCGGGAAGGCTATGAGTTTGCCGTAAGCCGCCCGCGGGTAATTTTCAAGCGGGACGAAAAGGGCAGGCTGCTTGAGCCAATGGAGCTGCTCACCATCGAGGTTCCCGAGCAGTATGTCGGCTCTGTCATGGAAAAGCTGGGCTCCCGGCGGGCTGAGCTGATAAATATGCGAAACCGCGATACCGGTGTTACCCTGCTGGAATTCAGAATACCATCCCGGGGCCTTATGGGATACAGGCAGCAGTTTTTGACCGACACAAACGGTTACGGCATTATGAACAGCCTGTTTGACGGTTATGACGAGTATAAGGGGGATATTCCCCGCCGCTCCCAGGGCTCCCTGATTGCCCACGAAACCGGGGACACCACCACCTACGGGCTTTATAACGCCCAGGAGCGGGGAGTGCTGTTTGTAGGCCCCGGCATTCCGGTGTATGAGGGCATGGTGGTGGGAATTTCATCAAAAGGCGAGGATGTTGTTGTCAACGTCTGCAAAAAAAAGCACGTTACCAATATGCGGGCAGCAGGCTCAGATGATGCCCTGAGGCTTACTACCCCGACGGTGCTATCTTTGGAGCAATGCCTTGAATTCATCGAAGACGACGAGCTTGTAGAAGTAACCCCTTTAAATATAAGAATCCGCAAAAAAATACTTTCCCATCAGATGAGAATGAAAGAATTATCAAAGAAAAAGTCATAAACTGAAAGGTGGTTTTTGCTGTGAACCAGAAATATTACACAGTGACAATTGCGGGGCTCAAGCGGGATTTGCCCATCTGCAGGATTAATGAGAACCTCAGTATCGCGGCATTTGTAATTTTCGGCGATGTGGAGCTTACAATTGCCGCGTCAAGGGAGCTTTTAAAAAAAGCACCCGAATTTGATGTGCTGATTACCGCCGAAGCCAAGGGTATCCCGCTGGTTTATGAAATGGCGCGCCAGAGCGGGAAGCCGTATTTCATCGCCAGAAAGTACCCGAAGCTCTATATGTCCAACCCGATTTCTGTTGATGTGCGTTCCATTACCACGGACAAGGAGCAGGTTCTGTACCTTGATGAAACCGAAATGGATTTTATAAGGGGCAAGCGTGTGCTTATTGTGGATGACGTTATAAGCACGGGCGAGTCTCTCCGCGCCCTTGACAAGCTGGTGGAGCGCTCCGGCGGTGTGATTGCCGGTCAGTGCGCTATCCTGGCGGAAGGGGATGCCATTGGCAGGAAGGACATTTTCTACCTTGAAACAATCCCGCTGTTCTTTCATGACGCAGACGAAGGCGCCGAAGGTGGCGATAAGTAATTTTTTGCGGCTCTCTAATATTTAAACGGGGGGCATACATATGCAGCGGCCTATGGCAACACTGGGATTTGCATATTTCCTGGCTCTTATCATTGCCTCTGTTGTAAGCACAAATGTGGCAATGGTACTGGCAGCATTGTGCTTTGTTGCCTTCATGGCAGGGCTGCTTATCAAATCAATCCGGCAAAACGGGCGGATCATGACGGTGCTGCTTGCCGCCATGGCCGCCTTTTCCATGTATACCGCAAAGGATATTCTGGTAAATCGCCCTTTGCAGGAATTCGACGGTGAAAAGGTGAATTTAAAACTGCAAACCCTCGACAATATTGGCCACAACAATGTCACCGCAAAGGTGATTGACGGGGATTTGCCAAAGGGAACCCGGATTACCCTCTGGCTTTCCGGCGGGGATTTGTACCCTGAGCCCTATGATATCCTTACAGGCGAGTTTTTTGTACTTACTCCAATCGACAGCCAGAATGGGCAGGTATGGGGATATTCAAAATCCAGAAACATATTTTTAAATGCCCGCCCGGC
>DUMT01000116.1 GCA_012839705.1 Clostridiales bacterium
CACGAGAAACAGGTTGTTGACCATGTTCAGTTCCAGTTGGCGCAAAGAATTCAGGCGACAAGGGCACTGTTCCATGACCTGTATACCATCGGGAAGTTTAAACATAGGATATTAGTTTTGGTAATTGTTAATGTAGTATTACATAATATTTACTGCTACTGCAATGTAAATCAGTTGATTGTACGTCCCGGAACCGGATTTATATCCCATTTCTGATTCACAGAATCGTCCTTTGGTTTTACATAGATAGTATTATCACTATTAGCCATATCGTGGATTGCTGTTTTGGTTGCTTTGTTTACTATTGTGTAACTTCCATCAGATTGCCTGGTTATAATCCAGCGCTGTTTGTCGGTGTTCTCATCCCAGGTCTGGATTAACCTGCCGTTTTCGTTCGGCTGCAAAGCCAGCCCGCTTGATAACTTGATAATCTTATACTCATTATTACCTAAGTGGTAGAACCAGTAATAAGTTTCCATTTTGGTTTCCAACATATAATCGCGGTAGAATACTGCATTAAGGTCGGTTGCCGGCTTAATTTGGGGAGCGGGGCGTGTGACACCGAATTTTTTATTGCTCGCCTTATTAGTTAATGTATATGCACCATCGGCTAAAATCCCGTTTTTGTTAAAAGCAGTTACGCTGCCATTAGTAATCCACTGTTTTACCCTATCATAATATGCGCTGGGGCTGACCTTGCCATAGATATCTTTGATTTGGTAAGAAAGGCCGATTTCAAGATTGTTACTACTGATGGTTGGCATTTCATAAGTTTTTTTAGAGGTATCCATTGTCATCCAGCCATTGTGCTCAGTAGTGTCATCCACCGAACCAACGATTACAAATTTTGGGTTGATTTCCCTGGCGGCTAAAAACCCAAAATCCAGAAAAGCCATTGAATTGCGCCAGGCATCTACTGAGCTTCTTGGGCTGTTCCAGCTAATTGCAGGGGTAATAAACATTGAATCTTTAGATGGAATCGGCCCATCCTGCGCTTCCAGCTGCCATCCCCATTTATCTGGCTCACTGTCTTCGCCGGAAGCCCAGACAAATTCAAATTTGTTTTTATAAGTGCCGTTGGCACCTGTGGCGGACAGGTATTCATTTTTGGTGCTGTAGATTACCATTAGTGGTTTGTTGTTCTTGTAAAGATATGATGAAGCATATAAAGCTTTGCCGGGGGCGACATATGTATCCCAGGTGAATTTGCAGATTTCTTCAATATCAGAAGCTCCTTTTGGATGAGTAGCGACGGCAAATTTCATGTTGTTTTCATAACACATGCGCTGATAATCCTTTGAGATTAAGCTCCAAGCATTATATCCGTTGGTCAGGTCCATAACCAGTGCGTTTATTCCTGCGTTTTTTGCCTGCTCGAATATGTATTTGCGGTGAGTCGATTTGTTTGAATCTGGTACAACTGAGGAGCCGTCAATCTTGATGCGGGTACCATATTTTGAATAAGCAAGGCCGTTGAACCATGTTTCGGTTGAGCCGTGCCATACGTTGACCCAGGTTACATAAATCGTCTTCTTTTGATAAAATTTGTCCCCGCTTACGGAGTAATTTTTACCATATATATCTTCTTCTGCCTGGTTTGTCGTTGTGGCTTGCTTTGTGGTTTTGCTGTCAGTATTTTTAATAGTTGCTTTAGCCGTTGTAGTAAAATCGGTTTTGGACTCCGGACCTGTATTTGATGTAGTTGCATTGGTGGTTGGCATTGTTGTTTCGCCGGTATCACTGGAGTTGGTGGATGTTGGATCTGTTGGATTGGATTCAGTTTTATTTTTGCAGGATGCTAGTGGCAGGCTGATAATAACCAGAATAATCAATGTTAAAAAAATCGTACATACAAGAAATTTTTTTTCATGATATTTTCCCCTTTCAACCATGAAGTATTTATGATAAAATAAGCATATAGTTCAATTAGAACTTTAAACTTATTTCATGTAACAAACAAATAGGTAAAATATAAAATTTTATAATTTCTGGCTTAATATGTGCTATAATAAGCGATAAATAATAGACTAACGTGGTTGTATGGAGGAAATGATCTATGCGGAAAAAGATTGATAAGGAATTCTTCCAGGATTCGTATGTGTTTAATATCATAAATGATATTGCGACATCAAGTTACACTTATTTAAAATCAATTGGCCACGAATGCCATGTTCCGGGTCAGGAAAAACCCTATAATTGCAACTGGACCACTGACGTCGCTGAGGACTTGCAGGAGATGACCTGCATTATCCAATATACTGTTTCCGGAGAGGGAGTTTTAAAAATTGATGGGAAAACCCAAAAGGTCAAAACAGGCCAAATGTTTATGATTGAGCGTCCAGGACCGTACCATTATTGGCTGCCTGAGGATAGCAGCCATTGGGAAGTGCGGTTTATTGAGTTGTCCAGCGCAGCACTGCCGATTTGGAATGTAATTGTTCAATCCTTTGGGCGAGTATTTGAAATGGAAAAAGCTGATGAAGTTCTGCAATTGTGGGATGAGGTTTTTGAAAAAACCAAAAAAGGGTTGGTAAACAACTTTTTTGAAAATGCCAATTATGCCTACCGCATACTTATTTCAATCCACAGGTATCTGGCGGAATTTGGAGTGAAATCGCCGTATTATGATTCGATAAAGCGGTGCATTGAATTTATTAAAGAGAATTATTCCAAGGATATTACCTTGACTGATATTGCAAACGCGGGGGATTTATCTCCTTTTTATGTAAATAAAGCATTTAAAACCATATTGGGGGATACCCCTATAAAATATCTGGCAAAAATACGTGTGCGGCACAGCATGGAGCTTTTGTACAGCTCTTCCCTTCCAATGGAGGCTATTGCCGAGCAGTGTGGGTTTGCAAATGCAAATTACTTTACTAAGGTTTTTAGGAAATATGTAAACATGACTCCCAGCGATTTTAGGAAACAAAAGCTAATGCCTATAATACTTTAATTATTTAAGCAAAGCCGAACCCATCGACTTTGCTTTTCTTTTTATATTTTTATTTAACTTTATGGAATGATTTAAAAATCATTAAAGAGTTGTAATTAAGGTTAATCTAGTAATTTTTTATAAAATTTAAGTTTGGTCTGATTATAGCAAAGATAAACTTGACTAAACTATAAGGGCCTCAAATACCACTTATGCTTCACGTTTTCATACCGAATGGGCATCCGGTGAAAACAGCCGCAAGGATAAGTGGGGTTGGCAGCTGGAACCTCAGTATGGCGTTATCCCATCGGAGGATACAGTGTTTGTTACCCCATCCATCTGTTATGACAGCCCCAGAACCGGCGACCATTTATGGAGAAAATCCTTATCTTGGCTTGATTACGGTTTTTTAAAAGCACTGGAGAAACCTCCAAAGCATTTAATTATAGGGTCATTTGATGATGTTCATGAACGCAATGCATGGTTTATCTGTGACACGACCCATGCGGCTTACGGCTGGCAGATGAGGGATATAACCGGAAAAATCAGTACCGACGCATATTATAACCGCGTCAGGGAATGGCTGACGAAAGGGTATGCTGAACCGTTTAATCCGGGCGGCAAGTTGCGGGATGGAGCATATCAGGTAATTAGCTGTGATCACGGCGCCATGTTCGGGCCGATTGAAAACAGGCGCGAATGTTCCCCGTTGCGCGTTAAAGTCCCGGATTCGGAACTAGACTCATTGTACTGGTTTTACCACCTGGGCAATGACGAATACAGGATCGTTAAGCTTAATACCGGTTTTTCGCTTGAATCCCTCAATGACCGGAACGGTTCTCCAATCCGCCAGAATTATGACAGTGAAAGCTTTTGCCAGCGGTGGAAACTAATTTGCCACGATGACGGCACTTGTTCACTGATTGGGCGGTTGCACGGAAAAGCATTCGCCCTGAACCCCGCAGGTGATATTGTTGTTGACGGTTATAAAGAAAATGAAGCCTGCCAAAGGTGGATAATAAAGCCGATAAAGACTCTGTGATAAAATCCAATGAGATTCTTAATATTAAAAAATGAATAGGAGGGTATTTGGTGAAATTAAAGTTGAAAAGAATCAGTTCGATTCTCCTGTCCATTGCACTCTGTTTGATGATGATGGCCAGCTGCAACCAGAAAAAGGACCCGGACAGATCAAAGGACGAAAACAGCAGCTCAGTTTCGCAGGACACTTCCGAAACAACGAATAATGAAGATACGGATAGTTCGGAAACCGGAACTGAACAGACAGGCAATCAAACGGCAGGAAACACAACAGGCAAAACAAACAAAAGCGCAGGTTCAACTACCAGCTCCGTTGGAAGCAAGCTGGATTTAAAGGGCAGAACCATAACGATTGCCTTGTTTGGCGGAGAAGAAATCTTTACAAAAAAAGATGGTATTTACTTTGAAGCGTTGAAGGCTGCGGAGAAAGACTATAACTGCAAAATAAAAATAGTTACATACCCGATTCTGGAGTTGATCACAAAGGTCGAGCAGGCAGCGGTTGCGGGTACAGTACCCTTTGAGGCTGCAATGGTTGAGGGTTATCACGCAGTCCCCAAAAATGCGCTGAGCGGCCAATACTTGTGCCTGAGCGATTATGTAAGCTTTGATGACACTCCGTGGAAAGATCCGGTGGTCAAGGATATCGGCGTGTTTAAGGGTAAGAGGTACACTATCCCGCTTACCCCGGCAGCTCCGACTGGTATTTACTATAATAAAAAGCTTGTTAAGGCTGCGAACCTTCCGGATCCGTGGACCTATGTAGATAAGGGAACATGGAACTGGGCCACCTTTAAATCCTTTGCCAAGGCTTTGACTAAGGATACCAACAACGATGGCAAGCCGGAACAGTTCGGATTTATTTCTGAAAACCCGTTTTATGAGTTTATCATAACCAATGGCGGACAGATTATCGACATAAGCAGCGGGAGCGGCGTTCTTAAGATTGGCGAACCTAATGCGGTTGAGGC
>DUMT01000117.1 GCA_012839705.1 Clostridiales bacterium
GATTGCCCTTGTTCTGGACGGCAAGATATGCCACCTTTGTTTTGCCCGGCTCCCATAAACCATCATCGGTTTCATTGAAGATATCGCCTTTGCCATCGGCAATGGAGACATATCCGCTTCCCTTATCCATCAGCAGGTCAATCTTCAGGTTGCCGGCAATAATACGATTGGTGCTGCTGGCTACTGTGTCTGTAAACCATGCAAAGGTGGTGCCCAGAAGCATGGTTAAACAGAGCAGGATGGACAATGCATTGATTACTAATGAGCGTTTTGTGTTGTTCATACTCATTCATAACATCTCCTCTCCTTTAATGACTTTTTCTGGCATCTGTCAAATCAAGCAAAAAGCCTTCTCCCTAATCAATGGCAATATATTACCATAAGTACCATTAATTAGCAATACAAAATATAATGAACCGATTTATTTTCAAAAAAATAGCTTTCAGTAAAGAAATGAGAGCAAATTAATTTGGCACTGCTTAATAGGATGAAGTTATTAATGGATTCTAAAATGGGTGTTTTGCAATCAGGCACAAAAAAACGACAGCCGGATGGCTGCCGTTTTATAATTTTGGCGGCGCAGAAATGCTCCTGGTTTCAACGATTGTGCTTTCGACTACTGTTATATCATCAATCCAGATTTCACGGACAAGCTTTTCGGCAATTTTTTTGCCGATAAGTTTAAAATGGGGGTCGATGGTGGTTAGCTTTGGCTTTGTGTAATGTATTAAGGCAGTGTTGCAGTCGTGGCCGACAACGCTGATATCTTCCGGGCAGCGAAGCCCCGAATCTTTTATTGCCTCAAGGCATCCCAGGGCGACGTTGTCGTTTACGCAAATAATTGCAGTAGGCCTGTTCGCAGCCGAAAGCAGTTGTTTGGTCAGGTGATAGCCACTTTCGGCAGTAAAGTTTCCCCATTTGATTTTTTCCATGTCCAGCGCAACATTGTTGTTTATCATAGCGGACTGATATCCCATGAACCGTTCTACGCTTTCACTCACCTGCATGTTGCCATTAATGGCAGCGATGCTTGTATGCCCGAAATGAATCAGCTTTTCCACAAGCTGCCGGACTTTTTCCCTTTCATCGGATATTACTGAACAAACGTTAATGTTTTTATCAAAGTTATTATACACAACAATCAGTTTGCCTTTTGATTGGAGGAATTCGATGATTTTTGAATTGTAATAACCTGCGATAAAAATGCGGTTTATATTGGCGAAAACTGTGCTTTCAAAATTATTTATCAATTCATCAGAGGAATAAGTACCCAAAATTAAATTGAATTTATGGGAAAGGGTATTGAAAATTTCAGTATAGATTATGTTTTTCCAGTCGTTCTGGTTGTATAGTTCCTTTTTAAACGGGACTGATGGATAGCTGGTTTCCGGGGATAAACTGTCGCTCAGGTTTAAAATCCCGATATTTTTATCGACAGGTGCCCCGGCTGACCGGATTTTTGCCGTGACAATTGAGCCTTTACCCTTAACTTTTGTGATTATTTTATTTTCCTGTAATTCTTCCAGGGCTCGCCGTACTGTGATGATGCTGGCGGAGAACTTTTCGCAAAGCTCTTTTTCAAAAGGCAGAGTGTCCCCGTAATTATATTTGCCATTCACAATATCTTCGAGTATGGCATCGTAAATCTGTTTGTATAAAAAGGTTTTTTTCAACCTTTCCGACCTCCGTATAAAGCTTCAGCTGCACTGTTTTATGTTTTTATATACAATAACATATATTATTTTAAACTTCAAGGTATTTGATTAAGTGATAATAATATTGCATAAACATCTGCCAGACATAGTTAAAAATATTATTAATATAACTAACATATAATAAAAATATATAAACATATTATATTTCAAAGAACAAAAATAATAATCGTTGACTTTTATATTATAATAGATTATAATTCAATTAAGCATTTTAAATAAATCTTGTTGCTAAAACAGGATATAAATGGAGGTTTTGCAAATGAGCGTTGGGAAGACGCGGACAAGGCTTGTCAGTACGCTGATTATAGCGTTCTGTATGGTTTTTTCTTGTGTTGCGGGAGTTTTGGTTCTCTCTTTGCCAATCAGAGCCAGCAGTAACTCGGTTTATTCGCTGGTTGGCAGGTCAACTGATGA
>DUMT01000118.1 GCA_012839705.1 Clostridiales bacterium
AGGCGGGCTTTGCTGGTGTCCGCACCGAGGGCGGCGAGGCGGGCCAGGGAAAGGGTTACAGCATAGGCGGCGCCGTGGAAGGGGCTCCAGCGGGAAATGCCGGGGATAAACCCGTATGCCATGGCTGTTGCGGTGTCGGTTTCGCCGTTTAATACGGGAATTTTTGCAACCATTCCCTCCTCGGGGGAAAGCTGATATTTACCGGCGAAAGGCATATTGACGGTGCCGGCGCCGATACTGGCGTCAAAGCGTTCCACCAGCCCTTTCTGCCCGGCAACTTTAAGGCGGCCGAGGTTTTGGACAAAGGCTTCCTCAACCGAGATTACCGACAGTCCGGATGGAACCGTTGTTCTGTAATCCGCCTGCGGGTTGGGAGACAGGATTTTTGCAAAGGCTGTCTGGGTTACGCCGTTTGTATTCAAAAATTCCCTTGACATGTCAACAATGGTTTCACCGCGCCACTTCATGCGCAGGCGTTTTTCCTCAGTTACCACTGCAACCGGTGTTGCCTCAAGGTTTTCCTCGTCCGCCGCGGCAATGAAAGCCTCAACGTTTTCGGGGTGGACTACCACCGCCATACGCTCCTGGGATTCAGAAATGGCAAGTTCGGTGCCGTCAAGGCCTTCGTATTTTTTCGGGACTTTGTCAAGGTCTATCTGCAATCCGTCCGCAAGCTCGCCGATGGCGACGCAAACGCCGCCGGCGCCGAAATCGTTGCAGCGGATGATCATTCGGGATACTTCAGGGTTCCTGAACAGGCGCTGGATTTTGCGCTCGGTTGGCGGGTCGCCCTTTTGTACCTCGGCGCCGCAGGTGTTAAGAGATTCGGTAGTGTGGGCTTTGGAGGAGCCGGTGGCACCGCCGCACCCATCCCTGCCGGTGCGGCCGCCAAGGAGGATTACAATATCCCCGTCCTTCGGGGTTTCACGTACAACGTTCTCCTTCGGTGCGGCCCCGATTACAGCGCCGATTTCCAGGCGTTTTGCCACATAGCCCGGGTCATAAACTTCGGACACATGCCCTGTAGCAAGCCCTACCTGGTTGCCGTAGGATGAATATCCGGCGGCGGCTCCGGTGGTAATTTTTCTGGTGGGAAGTTTTCCCGGCAGGGTTTTGTCCAGGGGAACCCTGGGGTCCCCGCTGCCGGTGACCCTCATTGCCTGGTAGACATAAGCCCTTCCGGAAAGTGGGTCCCTGATGGCGCCGCCAAGGCAGGTGGCCGCGCCGCCGAAGGGCTCAATCTCAGTGGGGTGGTTGTGGGTTTCGTTCTTAAACTGGACAAGCCATTTTTCAACCCGCCCGTCCACCTCCACAGGCACTTCAATCGAGCAGGCGTTGATTTCATCCGATTCGTCAAGGTCGGGGATAAGGCCGCGCTTCTTTAACAGCTTCATGCCTATGGTGGCCATATCCATCAATGTTACATTCCTGCTTTCTGCCCTGTCGCCGTAGACTTCCCGCCTTGCCTCGTAATAGGCGGCTAAAGCGGCTTCCAAAACGGAGGACAGATCACCCTGTTCAATCTCTATTTTCTCAAGCTTTGTCAGGAATGTGGTATGCCGGCAGTGGTCGGACCAGTAGGTGTCGATAACTTTAAGCTCGGTAATGGTGGGGTCGCGCTTTTCCTGGTCGCGGAAATAACTCTGGCAAAAGGCTAGGTCGGCAACCGACATCGCTAAGCCCATTTCGCTCCAAAAGGCTGTAAGTTCTTCCTCATTCATGTTTATAAACCCGGATACCAGTTTTACGTTTTCAGGCTGGCTTACCGGAATATCCAGGGTGTCGGGCTTTTCGTCCGATGCAATCCTTGATTCCACAGGGTTTACAAGGTAGGATTTTACCCTTTCCAGCTCCTCCTGGCTTATATTGCCGTAAAGGCAGATTACTTTTGCCGAAGCCACCCGGGGGCGCTCGCCCTGGGTCAAAAGCTGGATGCACTGGGCTGCGGAATCCGCCCGCTGGTCATATTGCCCCGGCAGGTATTCCATGGCGAACATCTTCCACCCTTCGCCGGGATTGAAAGTTTCATAGTACACGTTGTCTACATTGGGTTCTGAAAAAACCAGGCCTACCGCCTGTTCGAATTCTTCCTGGGTAAGCCCCTCCACATCGTACCTGTTCACAAGCCGCAGGTCTTTTATGGAGGCCAGCCCCAAAACATCCCGCAAATCCGCTAAAATATGCTTTGCTTCAATATTGAAGCCTTCCTTTTTTTCAACAAAAACACGGAGAACGTTCTGCATTCCTTAATCCAGGCCCTTTCTTTTGATTTTGATGGGAACTTACAGCTTAATAGCAAAACCGACAAAATTAACAACATAATATTATCACAAACTGCTGAGGATAAAAAGTGGGAAATGGCACGATTTTACTTCAATTACCAGCAAACTAATTGTCTAAAATAAAAAGCCCTGTTCTTATTTTTCCCGGTTCTATAATAATACTTTACCTTTAAAAATTAAATTTGGTTGAATCCATTAAAAAAAGAGTTATAATAATAATTAAAACAGCCACAGCGGAAAGGTCGTATTGACGTAATGATAGATTATTTGAAGCGTACATGGGCGGATATAAGCCTTGATGCGATAAAGCACAATTTCTGCAAGGTTTCTGAGATTCTGTCTCCCGGCTGCAGGGTTATGGCGGTTGTAAAGGCTGATGCCTACGGCCACGGGGCGGGCATTGTATCCCGCGCCCTGAAAGAGGCGGGGGCGGAATGGTTCGGCGTATCAAACCTCGACGAGGCAATGCAGATTAGGGATGAGGGGTTAAATGAGTCCATACTTATCCTTTCCTATACCCAGCCTGATAAAGCGGCGCAGCTTTCGGAATACAACATTTCCCAATCGGTGTTCAACCGCAGGTATGCCCAGCAGCTAAGCCGGGAAGCGGTAAAGCACGGCGTTACAGTCCGCATACATATAAAGCTTGATACCGGCATGTCACGGCTCGGGTTCTTCTGCCAGGAGGAAGCGGTTTTATCCAAAACCGTTGAGGATATCGAAGCGGTTTGCAGCCTGCCGGGGCTTATCCCGGAGGGGATTTTCACCCATTTTGCCTCGGCGGACGAGGAGGATGACGGCGGGTATACCCAAAGCCAGTTTGAAAGGTTTAATTTTGTGGTGGGCGAGCTTGAAAGGCGGGGGATAAAATTCCCGCTGCGCCATTGCTGCAACAGCGCCGCCACCATGCGGTTCCCCCATATGCACCTTGATATGGTGCGGACGGGGATTATACTGTACGGGCTTTACCCCGCACCCTGGATGAAGGGGCTGCTGCCCTTAGTCCCCGCCATGGAGCTTAAAACCACGGTGTCAATGGTCAAAACCATACCGAAGGGGATTCCCGTAAGCTATGGCAGGACATTTAAATCCCAGGGAGATACTACCATCGCAACGGTGCCGATAGGTTATGCCGACGGGTATCCCAGGGTTATGTCCAACAGCGCAGATATGCTGGTCTGCGGGAAAAGGGCGAAGGTCGTCGGCAGGGTTTGCATGGACCAGTGCCTGATTAATGTCACAGGAATTGACGGAGTGGACGAAGGTTCTGTTGTGACTGTAATCGGAAAGGATGGCGATGAGTTTATCCCGGTGGACGAGGTATCAGCCCTTTCCAACACAATAAATTATGAAACCGTATGCCTTATCGGAAAGCGGGTGCCCCGCATTTACCACAGCGGCGGAAAGATGATAGGGCATTTAAACTACATCAGGATGCAGGAGGATTTGCTGTGAAAAAAGGACTGATAATTATTGCCGTTTTCCTGCTGGCTGTTATGGCGGTTTTCGGCGGCTGCAAGGATAAAAAGCAGGGTGAATCGGGGGAGGATTACACTGAGAGCACCTTTGAAACCGTCCCGCCCCTGCTGGACGTTGAAGTGGACAAGCTGATAACAGCCGAGCAGGTAAGCGAGGTTCTTGGCTTTACCGCCAGGCAACCCCATCTGGCGGACGACAACACCACGGCAAGGTTCTATTCAGAGGATTCCACGTCATTTCTTGAAATAAGCCTGCAGGAGGCAAGCCTGGATACCTTTAACGAAACGGTAGCCCTTTACGAGGACGCTGTTGACGCAAGCGTTATGGGGCAGACTGCGAAATGGAGCGAAGGGCAAAACCAGCTTTTGGTGTATAGCGGCAAATATATGATTAGCGTTACCGTTTATGACGAGAGCAAAACAAGTTCCGATTTGCTGGAGTCCTCAACTAGGATAGCGGAGATTTTGCTTCAGAAACTGGGAGTGTCAAATGAGTAGCGTTTTTGGCAGAATATATGAGATAGTGTCGAAAATCCCTAAAGGGTATGTGACCACCTACGGGCAGGTGGCACTTCTTGCGGGCAATCCCCGATGGTCAAGGGTGGTAGGGTACGCCCTCCATGTCAACCCTGACCCTGAAAGGATACCATGCCACCGGGTGGTGAACAGGTTCGGCGAGGTGTCCGGCGCCTTTGCCTTTGGCGGGGGCAACCGCCAGCGGGAGCTGCTGGAATCCGAAGGTGTAGCTTTTCTTGAAGACGGCAGGGTAGACCTCAAACGGTGCATGTGGTGGGGATAAAATTATAATAAGTCATAGTTTTCCTCTTTTCGGCATATTGTAGAAAGAGATAATATTCCGGGAGGGGAAGGTATGCACTGCCGCGTTACAGATATGCACAATAAGGAAGTCATCAATCTCAGGGATGGCACCAGGCTGGGATGCGTTGACGATGTGGAAATAGATACCTGCACGGCACAGCTTGTGGCAATTGTGGTCCACGGAAGGCCGAAATGTTTCGGGCTTTTTGGCAGGGAAGATGATATTGTCATAGGATGGCGCAACATCAGCGTTATTGGCGAGGATACCATACTTGTCAATTTCGACTGCCCTAGGCCATGCCCGAAAAAGAAGGGGAAAGGGATTTTTTCTGACATATTCTTCAGCAGGTAGCCCTAAGGCACTTGATTTTTTTAAAATGTTGTGTTAAGTTAAATTAAAGCTAAAACGCTGTGATGGAGAGAGTACCGCTGGAACAACGCGAAAGAGAGGGTTTGCCACCGGCTGAAAGCAACCTGCGGCAGTTTCAACGGGAAGTTCGCTCCGGAGCGGCAGCGCTGAAAAACCTTAAGTGTTTAGTAGGTGCTGACGTCTGACCGCGTTACAGGTCGCAGAGTGTTTGCAAAGAATCAAATTTAATCTTGATTTTGATTTTTTGCAAAAATCAGGGTGGTACCGCGGAGGATATGCCTTCGTCCCTTTTTAGGGGCGAAGGCTTTTTTAATTGATTGTTGTTATGAATTTGCAATCGATTTGCTTCGTTTAAAAGAGTAAGGAGGAATAACCTTGAAGGAGAAACTGGAACAGCTTCGTGCAGAAGTGCTTGAACGTCTTGAAGGAATAAAGGACAAGAAGGAACTGGACGAGCTTAAAATCAAAATCATGGGCAAAAAGGGGCAGCTCACCGAGATTCTGCGCGGCATGGGCTCCCTGCCGGCGGAAGAGCGCCCGAAAGTCGGCCAGCTTGTAAACCAGCTGCGGCAGGAGCTTGAGGAGCGGTTTGAGAAGGCTGAGGCGGTGATGGAAGAAAACCTGAAAAAAGCCCGTTTCGCTTTGGAAACCGTGGATGTGACAATGCCTGGCAAAAAGAAGAGGGTAGGCGGGCTGCACCCGTTAAATTCGGTTTTGGAGAGTATTATCGATATCTTTGTTTCCATGGGCTTTGACGTGGTTGACGGCCCGGAAGTGGAGACCGATTATTACAATTTTGAGGCGCTGAACGTGCCCAGCGACCATCCCGCAAGGGATACACAGGATACCTTTTACCTGACTGAAAAATTCCTGCTGCGCACCCAGACTTCGGCGGCACAGATTCGCACAATGGAAAAGCGCAAGCCCCCCATCAGGATAATCAGCCCCGGCAGGGTTTACCGCGCTGACGAGGTTGACGCCACCCATTCCCCTGTTTTCCACCAGGTTGAGGGGCTGGTGGTGGACAAGGGCATCACTATGTGCGACCTTAAAGGGGTGCTGGAGCAGTTCGCCCATGAGATTTACGGCCCTGAGACCAAGGTTCGGTTCAGGCCCTCTTTCTTCCCATTTACCGAGCCAAGCGTGGAGGTTGACGTTACCTGCGGAGAATGCGGCGGCAAGGGCTGCCGTGTCTGCAAGGGCGCAGGCTGGATTGAGATTCTGGGCGCAGGCATGGTTCACCCGAATGTCCTGTCGGTTTGCGGCATAGACCCCGAAATTTACACCGGGTTTGCCTTTGGCATCGGGCTTGACAGGTTGACCACTACAAGGCACAAAATCAGCGATATCCGCCTGTTGTTTGAGAACGACTTACGTTTCCTCGAACAGTTCAGCCGGTAACAGGGCAATTTGATTTAGAACCGCAAAGAAAGGACGGGTAACATGAAAGTATCGTTAAACTGGCTTCGCAGGTATGTTGATATCAAAGTTCCCCTTGAGGAGCTTTGCGAGAAAATGGTGCAGGCCGGATTTGAAGTTGAGAGCATAGAGGATTTGTCAAAAACAATGGACAACGTGGTTGTCGGCAGGATTGAGAAGCTGGAAAAGCACCCGAATGCCGACAGGCTGCAAATTTGCCAGTTAAATATCGGCACCGGGGAGCTTTTGCGGATTGTCACAGGCGCCACCAATGTTTTTGAAGGGGCGCTGGTGCCTGTCGCCCTTCATGATTCCCACCTGCCAAACGGCATGCATATCAAAAAGGGAAAGCTCAGGGGAGTGGAGTCAAACGGCATGCTCTGCTCCGGGCAGGAGCTTTGCCTTAAGGAAAGCGACTACAAGGGTGCCGAAGTAAACGGCATTATGATTCTAAACGAAGAATACCCCCTAGGCACCGATATGCGGGAAGTTTTGGGGCTTGATGACATTGTCATCGATTTTTCGGTTACCGCCAACCGCCCCGACTGCCAGAGCATTCTGGGGATTGCCCGTGAAGTATCGGTTGTGCTGAAGGAAGAGTTTAAAAAGCCTGTTCCTTCATACAAAACAAAGGGCGGGGATGTTAACGACTTTATTTCGGTTACTGTCGAGGATTACGACCTTTGCCCACGGTATGTAGGCCGGGTTGTAACCAATGTTAAAATCGGGCCTTCACCGGCATGGATGCAAAAATTCCTTAAATCCTGCGGAATGAGGCCTATAAATAATATTGTAGATATCACAAACTTTGTAATGCTGGAAACCGGCCAGCCCATGCATGCTTTTGACCTGAGGGATGTGCGGGGCGGCAAGATAATTGTCCGCCGCGCAAAGGACGGCGAAAAGATGACCACCCTTGACGGAAAAGAGCATACCCTTAATTCCGAAATGCTGGTTATAGCCGACGCCGAGCAGCCCTCCTGCCTTGCGGGCATTATGGGCGGCCTTGACAGCGAAATTAAAGACGATACCACCGCGATATTCTTTGAGTCTGCCAAATTCCGCAGGGACAGCGTGCGCCGTACTGCCCGTACGCTGGGTATCCGCACCGAATCCAGCGCGCGCTTTGAAAAAGGCACAGATATAATGAATGCCGAGTATGCCATGGAGAGGGCACTCAGCCTTATCTACGAGCTTGGAGCCGGGGACATTGTGGAAGGCGTCATTGACCGTAACATGGGATTACCCAAAGATCGGGTTCTGGAAGTAACGGTTTCCAGCGTCAACGGCCTGCTGGGGCTTGAAATTCCCGGGGATACGATGGTTGAAATCCTGAACAGGCTGTCCATTAAGACAACCCTGGCCGGGGATAAGCTGACCTGCGTTATCCCGTCCTTCAGGGATGACATTGAAGGACGCGCCGACATTGCCGAGGAGGTAATGCGGATTTACGGTTACCAGCATATCGTTGGAACCCCGATTAAGGGCGAGATTGTCCGGGGCAGGAAATCCCATGAAAGGCTTTGCAGCGACAGGATTAAAAACCGCCTGATTGCCCAGGGGCTAAACGAAATCGTCACATATTCCTTCATACCTGAAAAGGCACTGGATATGCTGGGTATAGGGGAAGATGACAGCAGGTGCAGGGCAATCAAGATTTTAAACCCCCTGGGAGAGGAATATTCTGTCATGCGCACCCAGCTGGTTTACAGCATGTTGAATGTCCTTGCCATAAATTACAGCCGCAAGATTCCGGCTGTCCGCTTCTTTGAGATGAGCAAGGTGTTTATCCCGGATTCCCTTCCCATCACCAGCCAGCCGGAGGAGCGCCCCGCTTTGTCCATTGGCCTTTACGGGGAGCAGGAGGATTTCTTCACACTCAAAGGGCTGGTGGAAGAGGTTCTTGCCGAATTCGGCATTGAGGCAGAATACAGGAGGAGCAGCGAGCCTTACTTCCATCCGGGAAGGCAGGCTGCCGCGGTTGTGGATGGCATAGAAGTTGCCGTATTTGGCGAGGTTCATCCCGACACTGCCGCCAGGTTTGATTTGAGCTGCCGCGTGTATGTCGCGGAAATCCGGGCGGACATCCTGATGTCGGCGAAGGAATCCATTGTATATTACAAACCGCTGCCGAGGTTCCCCGCCATTGACCGCGACCTGGCGCTTATTTGCGACAAGGAGCTTCCGGTTGCCGAAATCGAAAAGGTATTCAAGGCTTATGGCGGGAAATTCCTTGAAAGCGTCCAGCTGTTTGACGTATACGAGGGCGCTCAGATTGAAAAGGGCAAAAAGAGCGTTGCCTATCGGCTGGTTTTCCGGTCTGCCGAGTCTACACTTAAGGATGAGGAAGTCGACGGCGTTATAACTAAGCTGATAGAAAAATTAAATGAAAAAGGTTGCTATCTGAGGTCATAAGCCCCTTGAAAAAAATATATTGATAAAGTATAATAAACTTAATTCAATGTTGTTTGCGGATTATCGGCTGTGAAAGGATTATTTGGTATTAGAGCGGAGGGATATTATGCTGGACAGGACCATGACCTTTTCAATCGGGAATGAAAAGGAGCGGGAAATGAAACAGATACTTACTGCGGTTTATGACGCTCTTCGTGAAAAGGGGTATAATCCCATCAACCAGATTGTTGGGTATCTGCTTTCGGAGGATCCAACCTATATCACCACGCACAATAATGCCCGCAGCCTGATTCGCAAAATCGACCGTGACGAATTATTGCGAGCGCTGGTTCAGTGTTATTTGAATAATTAGAATTAAAACGCTCCCGTTAGGGGTTGTGAAAAATTAAAACAACCTTACAAGAGTAAAAATAATGCATTGCGGCCCTGCAATGGGTTTCGAAAAATAAAAACGACCCCGTTTGAGGGTTCATCTTTGGGATTTTTAATCCCAGAGATTATCGGCATAGTTTGGTATGTATTTACCGGCTATGCCGATTTTTCATTCTTGGTGGATGTGGAAGCCGGTGGTTCAAATTCGCCAATGCAGGTCCATACGATTTTAATTCGCTGTACCCGTTTGCCATCAATGCGCTCTGCTTTGTACACATAGATTTTTTCAACAAACTCACGGATTATTTCCGCTGTGAGTTCCTTTATGTCGGTGTACTTTCTTACTAGAGATAGGAAGTGGTCAACACTGAGAGCGCTTTCCTTTTCTTCTGTCATAATGGTTTGTAGTTCGGCTACACTGTTTTCAAGAGTATGCTGTTCAGCTTCATAGTTAGCGCTCATCTTGGCGAATCGCTCGTCGGATATCTTACCCTCGATATTATTTTCATAAAGCTTTTGTATTATTTCAACCAACTTTTTGATACGAGCCTGTGACTGTTCCAATTCTCGTTTGCAATCACGCAAACTTTTATCAAGCTCTAACCTTGTCTTCTTGGTTACTAATTCCACAAATTCTTGCTCATAATTTCTATTAAAAAGCTGTCACCTTACGAATACCGTCAAGAAGTAATTCCTCTACCACCACATTGCGTATCTGGTCTAATTCTTTTTTCTCATTCTGAATGGGTGGTTTCCCGTCTTTTCGTGGGCGTCCTTTGGGATTGGTCGCAATTTCGTCAGAGCATTTCTTTTCTCGTCCGCGCTCTCGCTTGAGCAGATTGTGCACTGGTCTGACTCCAGTTAAACCGAAATGTTCTTCTATCTCTCTATGGCTTTTTCCTGCAGCCAACATCGCTTGTATTTCCTGAAGTAGTAATTGAATATGCGTGTATTATCTCTTAAACATAACGATACCCCCTGATGTAGTCATTATCCTACATCAGGGGGTGTTATGTCTATTGCCCGTTTTTACTGGTTCGGTTCACTCCCTTTGGTGGGCTTTTAATTATATCAATTCCGCCTACCATGCCGGCGTTTAAACGCATGGGCGCCCCGGCGCGGAGTGGCCGCGCATTTGTAAATTAAATCCAGGGCGCGAAAGGGAAGTATGGACTTTTAAAACAAATCTTTGGAGACAAAGCTTTAACATTTGCTGAGCTGGAAACGGCGCTTAAAGATAAAATCCGTGCTTTCCGGGTATAACGACATGCCGATAATTTACGTTCCCAGATCCAGGTTTTATACTTAAGATCCAGCTGAATGACGGTACTTCCAACTGGGGATACACAAAAGTGGAAGACGGCAAGAGCATCAACTTTATGATTGTATATCCCGGCGCCGTGTTGCCTTCCTACGGCTGCGGTCAGGGAGATCAATGCCGAGTATACACCGCAGGAAACGAAGACCACACCGTACACCGTAAACC
>DUMT01000119.1 GCA_012839705.1 Clostridiales bacterium
AATTTGTTAATGTGAAAAATCTTTATCACATATTAAGCGCCAATCTTTGAAGGGTTGATTTTAATGCCGGGGCCCATGGTTGTTGCCACAACACAGGAGCGGATATACTGTCCCTTTGCAGCAGCCGGCTTGGCTTTAATGATAGCCTCCAGCAGGGTTTCAAAGTTGTCCTTCAGTTTATCAACACCAAAGGATACCTTACCGATGGGGCAGTGAATGATGTTGGTCTTGTCAAGGCGGTACTCAATCTTACCAGCCTTGGCTTCCTGGACAGCCCTTGCGACATCGGGTGTTACAGTGCCGGCTTTGGGGCTCGGCATTAAGCCGCGGGGGCCCAAAACCTTACCAAGGCGTCCTACAAGTCCCATCATATCCGGGCTGGCGATAACAACGTCAAAATCCATCCAGCCGCCCTGAATCTTGTTAACCAAATCCTCAGCGCCTACATAATCTGCACCGGCGTTGATTGCATCCTGAGCTTTATCGTCCTTTGCGAAAACAAGGATGCGTACGGTTTTGCCGGTACCGTGCGGAAGAACGATAGCGCCACGTACCTGCTGGTCTGCATGGCGGCTGTCAACGCCCAGGCGGACATGAACTTCAACAGTTTCGTCAAATTTTGCCTTGCCGGTCTGGACAGCTAATTCCAAAGCTCCCTGAACGTCATATAATGTGTTGCGGTCGACAAGCTTTGCGCTCTCGACATATTTTTTTCCACGTTTCATACTTAATTTCCTCCCTGTTTGAGTGGTAAAATCGGAATAATCCAATCTTGCTGTTTATATAAAACAGCGGTTTTCCTCCCACCCGTCCGCCAACGTTTAAACATTTTCTGTAAAAAGTTAGCGTCCTTGTCTGGGGCCCACAATAAGGTGTGATTTACGCCTTAATTAATCAACAACTTCAACGCCCATACTGCGGGCTGTACCGGCAATCATGCTCATAGCCGCTTCAATGGTTGAAGCATTGAGATCAGGCATTTTGGTTTCGGCGATCTTGCGGATTTGTTCCTTTGTAATCTTGGCTACCTTGTTCTTGTTCGGTACGCCGGAACCGGATTCAATGCCGCATGCCTTTTTAATCAAAACTGCGGCAGGCGGAGTTTTGGTGATGAAAGTGAAGGAGCGGTCGGCATAAACGGTGATAACAACCGGGATAATCATACCGACATCGTTTTTTGTACGCTCGTTAAACTCCTTGGTAAATGCCATGATGTTGACGCCGTGCTGACCCAAAGCGGGGCCAACAGGAGGCGCCGGGGTCGCCTTGCCAGCGGGGATCTGCAATTTAATATAACCGATTACCTTCTGAGCCATTTCTAATATGCACCTCCAAAAATCGTGGTGGATGGCGGAGCGGCTTGTTTTGCCCCTCCTCCCACATCCCGGTTTCCCGGGGTTGCCGGATTACCCGGCAAATCTCTAACAAAACAGCTAAATCCGCTGTCAGTTATTCGAACAGTTCAGCATGATCAAGGTCAATCTCGACCGGAGTTTCACGGCCGAACATTGAAATAATAACACGAACCTTGTTTCTTTCAAGGTCGATTTCATCGACAATGCCGACAGAGTTCTGCAGCGGGCCGGTCACAATTGTTACCGTATCGCCAACAGCGTAATCTATCTCGACCTTGCGTTTTTCCTCTACTCCGAGGACCTCAACCTCTTCTTCAGTAAGGGGAACCGGTTTCCCATTAGGCCCTACAAACCCTGTGCAGCCCCGCGTGTTGCGGACGACGTACCAGGATTCGTCGGTCATAATCATTTTTACAAGGACATAGCCGGGGAAGATTTTGCGCTCTACCTCGCGCTTTTTATTGTCCTTGATTTCGACCACTTTTTCGGTGGGAACCCGGATCTCATGAATCAAATCATGAAGATTGCGGTTTTCGACGATCCTTTCGAGGTTTTTGGCTACCTTATTTTCGTAGCCCGAGTAGGTATGCACTACATACCATTTTGCTTCTTCGGACATTGCAATCCTCCTTGCGGGTTAGCAGATACCACCAAGGGGTTACAGCGACAGGAACAGCTTAATCAAAGCTGAAATACCTAAGTCAAACAACCCGACAAAAAGCCCGACGAACAAACACATTGCCAATGTGACAGCGGTGTTGCGGAACAGGGTTTGCCTGGTCGGCCAGATGATTTTCTTGAATTCACCCTTCAAGTCGCGGAAAAACTTCTTGATTGCCGGGAAAACCCTGGCCCCCTTCTTTTTAGGCTTGCCAGACTTGTCCGATTTTGCCGCTTCTGCATTTTTTACCGCTTCTGCATTTTCATTCTGCACGGAAAGATCCTTTTTATCAGCCATTCTGAAACCTTCCTCTCACGCCCGGTCCGCGTTCATCCACAGTCCGGCATATTCACAGCTTTGCCAATCCAAAAGGCTGGCATTACTTGGTTTCCCGGTGGACAGTGTGTTTGCGGCAGAACCGGCAGTATTTGTTCATCTCCAGTCTGTCAGGGTCATTCTTCTTGTTCTTTGTGGTGTTGTAGTTGCGCTGCTTGCATTCTGTGCAGGCAAGTGTGATTTTTACTCTCATAACGGCACCTCCCGATGGTCGGAAATTTGTCGTGGCGGCATAATACCGTTCACATTATTCAGCATCGACTAATAAAAAGGTACTGGCCGCACACAGCCTCCCTCTCAGGGTTTTTGAGCACAAAAAAAGAACCCCTTTTGAGGTACTATCAAATATACCATATCAATTTCCATTGGTCAAGAGGAAAAAATTAAAAATTTATCCAATTTGCTAAATTTTATATTTAAAAATTTGCCCCGGCAACATTTAGCTGCCAGGGCGGAACAAATCAAACATTATTTGATTACGGTACCCATGACCTCGCAGGCAATCCCGGCGGCGTTGGCTTCGTCAGTGTCGATATGCATTGCAAGGGAGAACTTGTCGCTGACCCTTACAACCACATCCCCGAAAATCAGGGAGCGCTCATCGGTATCAACCTTTACGCTGACAACGTCCTTGTCTTTAAGCCCGAACTCCTCAGCATCCTTTGGAGTCATATGGATATGGCGCTTTGCTATAATTACCCCTTCTTTTATCTCAACCTCACCCTTGGGACCTATCAGCTTGCAGCCGGCAGAGCCAGCTATATCGCCGGATTCCCGAACCGGGGCGGTTATTCCGATGGACCTGGCGTCGGTCATGGAAAGCTCCACCTGGGTGGCGGGGCGGACCGGGCCTAAAATCGTTACCCCTTTAATAGTCTTTTTGGGGCCTACCACATCAACACGCTCAAAGCAGGCAAACTGACCGGGCTGGGACAGGTCCTTTTTATTCGTAAGTTCATAACCTTCCCCGAAAAGGGTATCAAGGTCCTCACGGGATAGGTGTATGTGGCGGGCAGAAGTTTCAATCAGCACTTGGTTTTTCAACTTTAAAAACATCCTTTCAACAAAAACGGTATATAAAAATAAATATTTTATCTATCCTACCTCTATTCTACATCTACAGGGCTATTATTTCAAGCAAAAGTATGTTATTATTATATCAAATAATTTATTTAATTTTTTCCGGTTTTCCGGTATTATTATATGCCGAAATTAAAATACAGGAATTTTCAAATATAAGGCAGGTGTTTCTATTTGGCAGTTATGGACTGGGATACTTTAACTGAGCAGTGCAAAAGCTGCACCGCGTGCATGCTGGCGGAAACCCGGACCAATGTGGTTGTGGGCGTAGGCGTTGCCGAATCGGAAGTTATGTTTATCGGCGAGGGCCCGGGCGAGCAGGAAGATTTGAAAGGCGAGCCATTTGTCGGGCGCGGAGGGCAGCTATTAGATAAAATGCTGGCGGCGGTGGGGCTTTCCCGCCACCACAATATCTATATCGCAAACATTGTAAAATGCAGGCCGCCGGGAAACAGGGACCCGCTTCCGGACGAGCAGGAAGCCTGCATTAAATGGCTGCGAAACCAGGTGGCAATTATCCGCCCGAAAATAATCGTATGCCTTGGGCGCATTTCCGCCTGCCGGCTGATAGACCCCAACTACAAGGTGACAAAACAGCACGGCGAGTTTGTGAGCAAAGGCGGTATATTGATGATGGGTACTTTCCACCCCGCGGCGATTCTGCGCAACCCCAATTTAAAACCCGCAGCCTTCGAGGATTTAATCAGGCTGCGGGATAAAATCACCGAGATATGCGAACATACCAAGCTGGTTTACTGATTTAATCCTTACCGTTGACAGGCACGATATCCTGGAAAACTGCCCGAAGGCTTTTGCTCAGCACCTTGTCGGTATGAAGGGAGCCAAAAAACCAGCATTCATATTCAACTTCGCTTTCAATCAGCCCCAGATATGCATTCAGCCCGTTCTGGCGGCCCTTTTTATCAAAATAAATTCCGGTTTTGCCGGGGTATTCGTGGGTAAGGATGTAATCCACCTTGTTTCCGTTTTCTTTCAGCCGCTGGCGGCCGCTTAACATCTCCTCGGCGGAGGGCATTTCCTCCTCCCACCAGGTGTTTGTATCCTCGCGGATGTCGAAGTCGCGGCTTTCTCCCCCGCCGAATGCAAAATATTTCTTGGATTCAATGGTGTAAATCTCCCCCCGAAGCAGGTGGATTATATTATCGGCTATTTTCTGCACCCTGCCGCCATTCCATTCGGTAACAGGGTAATCCCTTAGCAGGTCATAGTTTTCGTGGGGGCCGTCCAGAAACAGCACCGTGTATTTCAGCCGCGACATTTTTTTCAGGACTTTTTTCTCTTTCTTGCTTCCATCCCACAAAAAACCGAAATCCCCAAGCACGATAAGGGTATCCCCGCGGCGAAGGCGGCGGGCAGCCGGGGATGTGAACCGTGAGAAATCCCCATGAGTGTCGCCGGTAATATAAACCATATAAACCATGCCTTTCTGTTAACATAAAAAATCCAGGTTAAAGGATGAACAAACATGCAGAATCTGAAAAAGTTAAAATCTATTTTTACCACAGCGTTTTCACGCTCTGCAGCAATCATCTTGGCAGCATCCGTTTTGATAAATATCATCGCTATCCCTGCAAATGCCCAGTCCCTTTACGATCTGCCTGCGGGCACAAGCATCAGCGCCAAAGCTGCGATACTGGTTAGCCTGGGCGCAACAGAGAAGGAGGACCTTGCGCTTTTTGAGCTGAATGCCGACCAGAAACGCTCCCCCGCCGCTTTGGTCCGCCTGATGGTGGGAATCACCGCCATAGAAATCATCCGGGAAAAGGGCATCGATATTAAAAATACAACCGGAAAATACACCATGGATGCCTTTAATACGATAGCAGGGCAGAACCTTGCCACCGCAGGCATGACCATTGGCGAAGAATGGACTATAAAAGACCTTTTAAGCCTTTCCATGATCCAGACCGCCGCCGACGCCTGCGCCACCCTTGCCGTCACCCTGGGGGGCACCCACAGCGGGTTTGTGGCTAAGATGAACGAGATTGCCAGGAAAATCGGCTGTGAAAACACCTCGTTTACTAATGTTAGCGGCATTGACAATCCCAGTCAATACACTACCGCCAGGGATTTGTATAAAATTATCCGTTACGGGATGAATTATCCTGAATTCGAGCCCCTGTTCTCCCCCGCCCAATACACCGTAAAGCCGGTGAGCGGCGGAAAAGAGCGCACTTACCCTAACACAAACGACATGCTGAGGTCCACAACACCCTATTATTATTCCCCCATGGCCTTCGGCAAAACGGGATTTACCGATTCGGCAGGGCGGTGCCTTGCCTCAGTTGCCCGGGACAGCGGTTATGAATACCTGTGCATCGTGATGGGTGTTCCAAACACAGACGAAAACGGCAATACCGGCGTGTATTTCAGGGATACCCGCACCCTGTTCAAGTGGGCTTTCAACAACTTCACCTACAAGGTGCTGCTGAACAAAAACCAGCCCATCACCCAGCTACCCGTAAGGCTCGCCTGGAACAGGGACAGCGTCACCCTTATCCCGGAAAAAAGCTTCGCGGCGATTGTTATCAACGACCTCCAGCCCGAAACCGTAACAAAAAAAATAATAAGGCTGAAGGAAACCGCCGACGCCCCCATTGAAAAAGGGCAGGTTCTGGGCAAGGTGGAGCTTTATATCCAGACCGACCGAAAAATCGGCGAAGTCAACCTGGTGGCCGCCGAGTCAATCGAGCGCAGCCAGCTCCTTGCCGTTTGGGCGCAAATCCAAAGCTTTCTGTCCTCACCATGGTTTTATGCGGGGCTTGGGCTCCTTGCCCTGATGTTTATTGGGTATATAATCCTTAATTTCATACACAACCGGAAACTCCGCCGCAAGCGGATGAAAAAGCTGACCCGGTTCCGCTAAAATCAATACCCGAAAGTGCCTAACAGGGATTCATCGCTGTCAATCCACTCCTGAACATTGAAAACGGTGTAGCTGTCCGGAGTGTTCCTGACTATCACCTGTTCAATCCCGGCATTTATAATCAGCCTCTTGCACATCGAGCAGGAACAGGCATTCTCCACAAGCTCCCCTGTCCTCTTTTCAACCCCCACAAGATACAGGGTAGCGCCTATCATGTCGTTCCTGGAGGCGTGGATAATCGCGTTTGCTTCGGCGTGGACCGAGCGGCAAAGCTCATACCTCTCCCCGCGGGGAATGTTCATCTTCTCCCGCAGGCAATACCCGAGGTCCGAGCAGTTTTTCCGCCCTCTTGGTGCCCCCGTATAGCCGGTGGAAATAATCTGGTCGTTTTTTACAATAATAGCGCCGAAATTCCGCCGAAGGCATGTTCCCCGCTCAGCTACCGCCTCGGCGATATCGAGATAATAATTTACCTTATCACGTCTATTCATACAAACGCCCTCTTTTTTAGTATAAAATCAAAAATTTATATTGTAATAATATATCAAAATCAGCGGCTGTGCAACTAAATTTATATTTGCCACAAATGCCGCCAATCCGCAGTTGATAACCCTTGCTAAATCAGGGAGGGAATATTTATGACAGAATCTGAAATCTTAAAACTGGTGGAGCTTGCACAGAAAGCCCGGCTGTATTCGTACAGCCCCTATTCCGGATTCGCCGTCGGGGCAGCGCTTTTGGCGGAATCCGGGAAGATTTACACAGGCGCCAACTGCGAAAATGCGTCTTTCGGGGCTACAATCTGCGCTGAGCGGGCAGCCCTTGCCTCTGCTATATCAGCGGGCGAGCGGTGTTTTACCGCCATTGCGGTGGCGGCAGGGGATAAGCCTGTAACCCCCTGCGGCATCTGCCGGCAGACACTGGCGGAATTCGGTGACATGGCAGTAATATGCGCAACCGCCGAGGGAAATGAGTATAAATTATTCTTCCTCTCCTCCCTGCTGCCGGAGGCGTTTACAAGCTACAAATAATTCTCTATTTTTACAAAGGATGAAACCATGCAGAGTTTAACAAATATATCTGAAATAAAGGATTTGCTGTCAAGGCACGGGTTTAGCTTTTCAAAGGCATTAGGCCAAAACTTCCTTATTAACCCTTCAGTCTGCCCGAGGATGGCGATGTCCTGCGGAGCTGATGAAAATACCGGGGTTTTGGAAATCGGCCCCGGGATTGGGGTTTTGACAAGGGAGCTGGCGAAAGTAGCCGCCCGGGTGGCCGCGATAGAAATAGACGGAAGGCTATTGCCAGTACTGAATGAAACCCTCGCGGGCTATGACAACATCAGCCTTATCCACGGGGATGTAATGGAACTGGATTTGCAGGAGATAATCAACCGGGAATTTGGCGGGATGAGGACGGTTATCTGCGCAAACCTGCCCTATTACATCACCTCGCCAATCCTGATGAAGCTGCTGGAAAGCCGCCTGCCGGTGGACAGCATTACGGTAATGGTGCAAAAGGAGGCCGCTGACAGGATTTGCGCCAAACCCGGAACCCGTGAATGCGGCGCTGTGACTCTGGCGGTGTGGTATTACTCCGAGCCCCAAAAGCTTTTTCCGGTTTCCCGGGGCAGTTTTATGCCCGCTCCCAATGTGGACAGCGCGGTAATCAGGCTGAATATCAGGAAAAACCCGCCCTGCGAGGTAAAGGATGAAAAAGCCATGTTCCGGCTTATCAAAGCAGCCTTCGGCCAGCGCCGAAAGACCCTGCCTAATTCTTTAATGGGCGCCGGGCTTTCAAGGGATGAGGCAATATCCCTGCTCGACGCTGCCGGAATCCCCCGGCAGGCCCGGGCAGAGCAATTAACCCTGGAACAGTTTGCGGAACTTGCCAATATAATGAGCGTTTAATGCATTCAAAAACCGCCGAAAGCTTTCCAGCCTTCGGCGGTTTAGTTTTACTGCTTATACTGCAGCCTTTTGTTTTTTCGGCTGATATCCAAAAATGTTGATACAGCCCGTGGGGCAACTGTCGGCACAGGCGCCGCAGCCCACGCATTTTTCAGGGTCGATTTTGGCGAGGAAATTCGATACATGAATAGCGTCGTATTCACAAACCTTGGTACACTTCATGCAGCCGATACATCCGACACTGCAGGCTTTGCGCACCACCGCGCCCTTGTCGTGGCTGGAGCAGCGGACAATCCCTTTAGCGCTCCCCGGCACCATTTCAATAATTGATTTCGGGCAGACAGACACGCACTTGGTGCAGCCCACGCAAAGGTCTTTGTTTATAATCGCCAGCCCGTTTTCAACTGTAATCGCGCCGTATTCGCACGCAGCCGCACAGTCGCCGTAACCCAGACATCCATAGGAACAGGAGGGCTCACCGCCGTAAAACTGGTTTGCCGCCGCGCAGGTGGCAATCCCCCTGTATTCCAGTTTGGTGTTGATGTATTGGTCGCACCCTCCGCATTTCACCTGCGCCTTTTTCTCCTGCACCCCGGCGCTTTCTACGCCGAGTATGGAGGCTGTAATTTCCGCAACATCCTGGCCTCCGGGGGTGCAAAGCCCAGGTTGGGCTTCTCCCCTTGCCATGGCTTCGGCATACCCGTCACAGCCGGAATAGCCGCAGGCTCCGCAGTTGGCGCCCGGAAGGGCTGAGCGCAGGGCTTCAACCTTTTCGTCCACGGGAACAGCCATCACCGCGGACGCAAAGGCAAGAATAAGCCCAAAGACAAGCCCCAGCGCTGTTAAAATAATTATAGCTAAAATTACCTCAAACATATTTAAAACCTTGCCTTTCCTGTTTAAACTTCAAGGCTTATAATCCGAAAAGGCCCTGGAAACCGACAAAGGTAATGGACACAAGGGACGCCGCAACCAAAGTTGAGGGCAACCCTTTCAGCCCCTCTGGTATGTCAGCAGTTTCAAGCCTTTCCCTGACTCCCGCGAACATGACCATCGCCAGCAGGAACCCTCCCCCTGCGCCAAGGGTGTTGACAAGGGATTGCAGATAACCATACCCCTTGTCAATATTCAGTATGGTAACGCCCAGAACCGCGCAGTTTGTGGTTATCAGTGGGAGGTAAATTCCCAGGGCATTATACAGGGGTTTTACATACCGCTTCAGCACTATCTCTACCAATTGGACGAGGGAGGCGATAATCAGGATAAACGCCACCGTCTGAAGGTATCCAAGCCCCGCGGGCACTAAAATAAATGTATAAATAGGCCAGGTAACAGCGGTAGCCATCATCATAACAAATATAACCGCAAGGGACATTCCCACCGCGGAATTGAGTTTCTTTGAAACTCCAAGAAACGGGCAAATGCCAAGAAACTGTGACAATACAAAGTTGTTGACCAGCAGCCCGCCTATTAATATAGGAAACAATCCTGTGCTATTCATTCAACGGATTCCACCTTTCCGTTACCGGAAGATTCCGGCTCATTTCCCTCCGCCTTTGCCTCGGTTTTGGAGGCAACCACATTGCAGCAGGCGGCATTGGGGCAGGCGGCGCACCCGGCGGCGGTTTCAACCTTTATTCCCTTTTTTTCAAGCCTATCAGCCAACCTGTTTGTAAGCCAGATAAGCATCCCGAACACAAAGAACCCGCCCGGGGAGAGCACAAATATGGTAATCGGGTGGATAAGCCCGCCATCTGGCCAGCCGAACAGGGTACCGTTGCCGAGAAGCTCCCGGATTCCGCCCATCAGCACCAGGGCAGCGGTGAAACCCGCCCCCATGCCAAGGCCGTCCAAAGCTGACAGCCCAACGCTGTTCTTGCTGGCAAAAGCCTCCGCCCTGCCGAGGATTATGCAATTAACTGTGATGAGAGGCAGGTAAATACCCAAAGCGCTGTCGATGGCAGGCAGGTATGCCTTAACCAGCATTTCAACAATTGTGGTAAACCCGGCAATCACCACGATAAAGGCGGGAAGCCGCACTTTATCCGGTATTACTTTCCTCAAAAGGGATATGACTATGTTGGAGCAAACCAGGACAAAAGTTGTGGCAGCCCCCATCCCAAGCCCGTTCATCACCGCGGTAGTAACCGCCAGTGTGGGGCAGGTACCAAGGACAAGGCGCAAAATCGGGTTTTCCCTGAGCAATCCTTTGGTAAACTCTTTTTTATATTCTGCAGCCGTTGCCATTATTTCCCCTCCCCGCTGGCTAAACTATGATAGTATTCCAGGGCTTTGTTGACGCCCTCTGCAATCCCCTTGACGGTTTTGGTAGCCTGGGACACCCCGTCGATGTTTGAGCCGACTTTTAACTTAGTATTTGAATCCCAGCCTGTAAGCCGCCCAAGGAATCCTGCTTTTTTCACTTTATCCACATAACCGGCGGTTTCGTTTTCATCCACAATCACAACCCCGGTTACCTTGCCTTCAACAGAAATGCCCGTCATAACCACCAAGCCAGAGCTTTTGCCGGTTGAGGATACGGTGAATACGTAACCCACCAGTTCATCTCCTTTATTAGCGGTGTAACAGGTAACTTCACCGTCATCCACGGCAAATTTTATTTCCGCAAAAGAATCCGCGTCGATAACCTGCTGCCTTAGATTTGACTGGTTTTCCTGGTACAGCTCTTCAATCCTTCCTGCTGTCGCCGCATTTGTCAGCGCCAGGGCAGCGGTTATACCTGCGGCGATGATTGCAAGCGACAGAGCGCAGATAAGTATCTCCTTAACATTTATCTTTATTTTTTCTGCCATATGGCAAACCTCCTTTCCTCACCGAAAGGAAGAGGCCTTGTGGCTCTCTCAATCAGGGGTACAAGCACATTCATAATTACAATCGCAAAGGATACCCCTTCGGCAAGGGAGCCGTAAATCCGGATAAGTACCGTCAAAAGCCCGCAGCCAATGGCATAAACGACTTTGCCTGCGGTGTTTATCGGGGATGTGGCATAATCGGTAGCCATAAACACAGCGCCCAGCACCAGGCCGCCGGACAAAACATGTATCAGCGGATTCTCGCCGGCAATCCAGGTCAAAATGAAGACTGTGCCAATATAAACCAAAGGGATGGCCGGGGATATCACACGCCGTACCACAAGATAAGCTCCCCCGAGCAGCAGGGCGATAATGCAGGTCTCCCCGAGGCTTCCCGGCCTGATGCCTACCAGCAACTGCTGATAGCTGTAAGCCATCTCACCCTGTGCCATGCTTTCAAGGGGAGTTGCAGAAGCAAGCCCGTCAACCATCCTGCCCTGAAGCGGGGTCACCCAGTTGTTCATATCAGAAGGGAAACTAGCCATCATAACTATACGCCCTATAAGAGCGGGGTTTACAAAATTATGTCCTATTCCGCCGAACATCTGCTTTACAACCACAATAGCCGCAACACTGCCTATGGCAGCCTGCCAAAAGGGTATGGTTGCAGGCAGGTTGAAGGCAAGCAGGACTCCTGTCACCACAGCGGAAAGGTCCCCCACAGTCTGGGGCCTTTTGAGTACAATCGCACTTAAATATTCCGATGCCATACAGGACGCCACACACACCAGAATCACAGCGGCAGCCCTCCAGCCAAACAGCAGCACAGAGGCTACAGCGGCGGGGGACAGGGCAATCAGCACATCCAGCATTATTTCCCGGGTGCTAACCCCGCTATGAAGGTGTGGTGACGATGAAACTACCAATCGGTTTTCCATCAGACCGGTTCACTCCTTAGAATAATTTCCAGCTACTAAAGCGTCTTTGTAGCATGCTTTTCTTCCCTTTAGCTTTTAGCTTAAGCCTTTTTGGCCGCCTGAGCCTTTCTCAGCTCGCCTTTCGCCAGCCTCATTGACTGGACAAGCTTGCGGCTGGCGGGGCAGCTGAATGAACAGCAGCCGCATTCCATACAGTTCATGACACCAAGTTTAGCCATCTTTTCGGTATCCTTAATTTTCAATGCGGCCTCAATGGACGGGGGCAGAAGGTTCATTGGGCAAGCCCTGACACACCTGCCGCAGCGTATGCATGCCGATTGCCCACCGGGCAATACGTCCTCCTCGGCAAAAGCCAGAATAGCGTTGTTCTGCTTTAACACCGGGAGCTGGTCATCCATCATGGCTAATCCCATCATGGGGCCGCCCATGATCAGTTTCCTGACTTCGCTTTTTACTCCGCCGCAAAACTCTAATACATCATGGACGGGAGTGCCCACAATCACCCGAACATTTTTAGGCTCTTTCACCGCAGAACCATCCACCGTCAGCCGTTTGTCGACCAAAGGCATTCCGGTTCTTAAATATTTTGCGAGGAAGGATACCGAGGTAACGTTCATAACAATGCACCCTACATCCGATGGCAGCTTGCCCGGAGGCACCATTCTGCCGGTGCAGGAGTAAATCAAAACCTTTTCCGCACCCTGGGGGTAACGGGATGGCAGAACTTTAACGGCAACCTCCCTGCCGGGCTCGCTAACCTCCGCCGCGGCTTTTGAAAGCTTTGAAATAGCCGCAGGCTTGTTCCTCTCAACACCGATAATTGCCTTGCTTATATTCAAATACTTCATTACTGCCTGAATTCCGTCCAGAATATCACCGGTATTTTCGATACATTCCCGGTAGTCTGCGGTTATGTAAGGCTCACATTCCGCCGCATTAATAATCAATGTATCAATAGCCTCCGGATTTGGGGGGTTAAGCTTGATATGGGTTGGAAATCCCGCACCGCCAAGGCCCACCAGCCCGGAAGAACGGACAGCCTTTAAAAAATCCTGATAGTTTTCAACCGCCGGCGGTTTGATTTCCTGGTAAACCCTCTGTTCACCATCGGTTTGGATTACCACCGCACTTGTCTTAACCCCGCCGGGCAAAACCAGCTCGGTTATGGCAGCAACTTTCCCCGACACACCGCTGTGGATGGGGGCGGATACGGGCTTATCGCTGTCGCCCACAACCTGCCCGACTTCCACTATATCTCCTACTTTAACAGTAGGAATACAAGGCGCGCCAATGTGCTGCTGCATTGAAATAATTACCCTCTCAGGAGGCGGCATAACCAGTGTTTCTGATTCCGCCGTATTTTTATAGTGAGGGGCTCTGACACCGGCGTTGGATTTAAAAATCCGCTTTAAAACGCTCATAATATTAATACCATTCCCTTCCAGCACAGGCCGAACAGCATGGCCAATTTTGACTTATAACCATAAAGAATAAATAATAAACAATAACACCTCGTTTAATAATATATTATTTTGTAGTGAAATACAAGAGGGAAGCCTCTCCAGCGGAGGAAAAAATCCTTAATATCCTATATATTTTTTCTGATATACTCTTACTTTTTGATAATTACCCTTTGGGTTCTCCAATTTCCCTTATAATCCGATTTACAAAATTACATTTCAAAAAGGAAAGCCCCTCGGGCTTAAGAGATAGAATAATTATTAATGCTGTTATGCTGTCACGGCTGGGTGCTGTTTTTTTGTCCAGCAAAAAGTCAATGTGTATATTTAGCTAACTGTTGAATTTCTAAAAATTAACTGGTACAATTTTTTCATAACTTTAAACTATTATTTCTTTAATATAAACAAACCGAAAGGATGCTTAAACATGGATTTTAATTTTCTCATGCCCGTAAAGGTCATCAGCGGCGAAGGGTGCGTATTAAAAAGCGCCAAATTGCTGCGCAGCCTTGGCAGGCGCTGTTTAATCATGACCAGCCGCAGCGCAGCGAAAACTAGTGGAGCCCTTGACGATTTAATAAGCACCTTAGAGGAAGCTAAGATAAACTACACAATATTTTCTGAAATTTCCCCTAACCCCCTGCTGTCCCAGTGCCAGGCAGCGGCTTATGCCGCCCAGCTTTGCCGCTCCCAATTCATTATAGGGGTTGGCGGCGGCTCGGTAATGGACGCGGCAAAGGCCGCGGCATGGCTTGCAAATAATAACTGCTCCGCCGGGGAAAAACTAATGAAGGGAGAGCTCCGCCACGGCCCGCTGCCCCTGGTTTTAATCGGCACCACCGCAGGCACCGGGAGCGAGGTCACCCCTGCCGCCGTTTTGACCATGGATAAAACCGGGCAGAAAAGGAGCATCACCCACCATAACTGCTTTGCCGACATAGCTTTTGCCGACCCTCGCTATACCTATACAGTAAACAGGGATCACACGGTTTCCGCGGCGCTGGACGCCTTCTCCCATGCGGTGGAAGGGTGGTTTGCCCCTGCCTGCGGGGATTTGCCCACGGCTTTTGGCGAGAAAGCCCTGCCTTTAATTTTAGAAGGGCTTGAATGGATGTCCGAAAATGACGGGCTGCCGGAAAAGGAAATGCGGGATAAGCTATATTACGGCTCCCTTTGGGCGGGCATGGTGCTGAATGCCACCGGCACCGCCTTCCCCCATCCCCTGGGTTACATTTTAACCGAAGAATATTCTGTCCCCCACGGTATGGCATGCGCTGTATTCCTTCCCGCGCTTTTGGAGCGGGCTGAAAAATACTGCAAGGACAGGGCTGAAAGGCTATATTCCCTTTGCGGTGGCAGGGACAGGGTTTTTGCAATACTCGGCAGGCTCGTATCCCACAATGTCAGGATGGGCTCCGAGCAGATAGAAAGCTATAAACCCCGCTGGGAGGGGGTTAAAAACTTTGAGCGCACCCCGGGCGGTTTTACCGCTGAGGATGCCGCCGGGGTTTTCCGCTCCCTGTTTTTGGATTGAGCTTGCCGGTGGCATAATCCCCGCTCTGGCTGGGCAAAATTCTATTTAGCTGAAAAAATTTTGGCTAAACAAATCTGCCAAATTAACAGAGAGAGGCTAGGTTATGGGGATTACACAGCAGGCGAAAAATTTGCTTAAAGGCCAGTGGATTATTGCAGTTTCCGTGGAGTGTATCCGGTTTGCAGCATGGCTGGTGATTGCGTTTTTCTATCTTTCCGCTCTGACTGCTTTCAGCCTTAACCCGGATTCGGTGGTCCACGTGTCCGGCATAATGAACGGGGGCTGGCTTTACCCGGTTATAACTGTATTTTTCCTGATTTTGGACCTGCTGCTGGTGTCCCCGGTACTAATGGGGCGGATGTCATTTTATTACAAAATCGCTACTGGCGAAAACCCGACCTTAAAAGAGGTTTTTAAATACTTTGGCATTGGGCGCTATTCAAAGGCGCTGCGCTGGAGGTTTTTCACTGGGATTTACAAGCTTTTTGACCTTCTTGTCTGCCTTTCCCCCGCCGCCGTTGCCGGCGGGATTGCAAAATCTGCACGCCAGGGCGGAGGGTTTACCCCTCAGGGCGATTTTTTAATGCTGATGGGAAATGTGTCCTGCGTTTTTCTTCTTATTATGGGTTTGATTGTTTACGCTATCATATCCCAGCGCCGCCTGTTGCCGGTTTTTTTGATGGTTTCAGAAGATGAAATGCCGAAAAAGCCCTTCTTATCCTCCTCACGGAAAATGCGCGGCAACCTCACCAATATGTTTATCTTTAATTTAAGTTTTTCCGGGCGGCTGCTTTCCTGCATTTTGGTAATACCAATGTTTTATGTGATGCCCTTGTACATGACCTCGAAAACCCTGGCAGCTATCGGGATAATGTCCGAAAACCGCGAAAAACAGCCCTCCGCAATAAAACCAGTTTCCCAGGACACCCTGGAGATTCCGAATTTTTAAAAAACCTTTCTGAGTCATTCCACCTGCCTCAGAAAGGTTTTTTATTCTGGCATGGTACACTTTTAGCCCATGGGTATGCTTGCCTTTACCTGCATTTAATACTATACTATTATTAATCAGAGTATAAATGGGGGCTTGCCATGCTTCAGCTAATCTTAGGACGTTCTGGAACAGGAAAGACTTATACAATATATAAAACCCTCTCAAATCTAGCCAGTGAAGGCTGTGAAAAATTAATCCTAATCGTCCCCGAACAGTTTTCTTTTGAAAATGAACGCGCCCTTTTAAGGGAGCTTGGCCCCAGGCTGGCTTCAAGGGTTCAGGTACTGAGCTTCACCCGGATGGCGGAACACCTTTACCGGGAACTGGGCGGGCTGACCCTCAGGCGGATGGATGACGCCACTAGATTCCTTATCATGAGCCGGGCAATGGAGCAAATCACTGAAAACCTCACCCTCTACCGCCGTGCCGCTTCAGACCCCGGCGCCATCAGCACCATACTTTCAATGGTGACCGAGCTTAAGCAATGCGGGATAGCCGCAAACCAGCTTGAAAAAGCGTCATTGATTCTGCCCGAAGGCACCTTAAAACGCAAAGCCGCTGAGCTTGCCCTTATAATGGAGGCTTACGAAACGGTTGCGGCAGGGATTACCAAAGGGGAGGAAGAAGGCTCCCCCGGGTTTATCGACCCTCTGGACGACCTCGCCCTGCTGGCAAAAAAACTGCCTGAAAGCAGCATTGCAGACGGCGCTTACATATTTATAGATTCCTTTAAGGATTTCACAGCTCCAGAAATTGAGATTATCGAGGTATTAATCCGCCAGGCAAAGCAGCTAACTGTCTCCCTTTGCGCCGACACCATAACGGACAAATCCTCCGGCTACGGGCTGTTTTCCCAGGCCATAAAAACCGCCGCAAGGCTGCGGGATATCGCCTATAAAGCCGGAGTGCCAGTTGCAAAAATACAGTATCTTACCGAGAATAAGAGAACCTCAACCGAAGCGCTCAAAGCCCTAGAGGCAAACATATTCATGCCCCGCCCGGAAATTTACGATAAAAATGCCCAGGAGGTCGTTATTGCCTCCTGTTACGATATATATGAGGAATGCGACTTTGTAGCGCGGGAAATCCGCCGGAGTTTAAGGGAAAACGGCGGGCGGTGCCGGGACTTTACGGTGGTTGCGAGAAATCTGGGCGATTACCGCGGGGTTATCGATGTGTCCATGGAAAAGCAGGGAATCCCCTTTATTATGGACGAGCGCACCGATATCCGCACCGAGCCGCTGGTGGCGCTGGTGATAAACGCTTTGGATGCCGTTACCGGCGGGTACCCATCCGACAGCCTGCTTTCCCTGATGAAAACAGGGCTTGCGGGGTTTTCAACAAATTCGGTTGCAAAGCTTGAAAACTATGTATTCATGTGGAAAATCAACGGCAGCCGCTGGAAAACGGATTGGAGTGGCAACCCGAATGGGCTGGGCGAAAAATTCGACAAAGAGGCAGAAAAACAGCTTGGATACCTCAACCTGCTGCGCAAGAGGCTTGTAAAGCCTCTTGAAAAGCTCAGGGCCGCCATTTACTCCCCTAACGCCACAGGATACCATTTTTCAAAAGCGGTTTATGCTTATTTGCTGGAAGTTCGGGCGGATTTGCTCACCCGTTTGAGGGTAAACCGCCTTGACAGCATGGGCGAGCCCGCTCTGGCGGAGCGGATGGCGCGGGTGTGGGATATCACCATGGAGCTGCTTGATAAAATCGCGGTAATATACGGCAACGCCCATTGCAACCCCCAGAGGATGGCGGAAATATTCAAGCTGTCCGCAAGCCTTGTGGATTTGGGCTCGGTGCCCCAGAGCCTTGATGCTGTGCAAATTGGCGCCGCCGACAGGATACGCTATTCAGCCCCGAAAACAGTATTCATCCTCGGGGCAAACGAAGGGGTTTTCCCCTCTTACCACAGCCCCGGCGGGATTCTGACCGATATGGAAAGGAACAGGCTTATTGAGCTTGGCTTGCCCCTTGTCAATACCATAGATAAAATCGCGGCGGAAGAACGGTTTTTCGCCTATTCTGCTGTGGCTGCCCCCACTGAGCGGCTGGTGGTAAGCTTTATCAGCAAGAATTCAAAAGGTGAGCCCATGGCAGAATCGGTGCTGGTTAGCTCCATAAAGAAAATCCTTCCCCAATGCAGAAGTGTAAACCCCGCCGGGGAAATCAACGCGGAATCGGAGAGGGATGCCTTTGAACAAACCGCCCTTTTGTGGCGAAAGCAGGATCCCAAGGCCGCGGCGCTTAAAAAGATTTTTGCCGCAAAAGAGGAATACATAACCAGGGTTTTTGCCCTTGAACGGGCTGCCAACAAAAAGCCCGCGGCTTTCTCGGACAAACAAAGCGCCGAAAAGCTGTTCGGTAAGGATTTGAAGCTTACAGCCTACCAAATCGACTCTTTCTATAATTGCAGGTTCGGATATTTTTGCAATTACGGGCTGAAGGCAAAACCCCGCCGCACCGCCGAAATGGATGCCCTCACTTTCGGCACCCTGACCCACTGGGTTATGGAATCGGTGCTGCCCGAATATACCAAAACCGGCTTTGACAATATCACCCAAAGCCAGGTGAACCGGGACACCAGAAAAGCGGTTATGGATTATGTTGAAAAGAACCTTGGAGGGCTTGAGGATAAGCCTTTCCGCTTTACCGCGCTGCTTTACAGGCTTGAGAAGCTGGCGCAGATATTGCTGTGGCATGTGGTATGCGAATTAAGGCAGAGCCGTTTTGTCCCAGTTGATTATGAGCTTGCCATCGGCGACAGCCGCCGGGAGGATACCCCCGCCATCCCCCCTGTCGTATTGAAACTCCCCGACGGCAGCACAATACAGGTTCGCGGAAAAATTGACCGGGTGGACGTTTACAAAAAAGACGGCGTATCCTATATAAGAATTATTGATTACAAGACTGGGCAGATAGAATTCAACCTCTCCCACATAATTGAAGGGTTAAATGTCCAGATGCTGCTATACCTTTTCGCCATATGCGAAAATGGAAGGAGCAGGTACGGCGAGATTTTCCCAGCAGGGGTTCTGTACCTGCCAGCAAAGCTTCCGGTTGTCCAGGCGGAGCGGTGGGCGGACCCGGAGGATATCAAAAAGGAACAGGCCCGCGCCCTTTGCATGGATGGGCTTCTGATTGACGACCCGGATATAATAAGAGCCATGGAACCGGAGGCAAAAGGTATCTTCATACCCGCCACCTGTTCAGAGGACGGAAAATTCGGCAGGGGGTCGAGAATCGCGACATTAAGCCAGTTCGGGCTCCTTAAAAAGAAGATTGACAGCCTGTTAATCGAAATGGCGCAAACACTTAAATCCGGCGATATCGCAGCCATACCGGCGTCGGGGGATGTGGACGCCTGCAAAAACTGCTCTTACAAAACGGTCTGCTGGCATGAGCCGGAGGACCCTGTCCGCACGGTTGAAAACCTGAAAAGCAACGAGGTTTTCAGTTTGCTTGAGAAAGCCCAGCCCGGACAATCCGAGGGCACCGAAACCGAACAAACAAGCGAAGGAGAATAGGCAATGGCGGCAAAAAACTGGACTGACGAACAAAAAGCTTGCATAGAATCCCGTGACGGCACCCTGCTGGTTTCGGCTGCGGCAGGGTCGGGAAAAACCTCGGTGCTGGTGGAAAGGGTCATCAGGCGGGTTACCGATGAGAATTCCCCGGTGGACATAGACCGGCTGCTGATTGTCACCTTCACCAGCGCTGCCGCTGCGGAAATGAAGCAGCGCCTTGCAGCCACCCTTGCGGCAAGGATTTCGGAGGAGCCGGAAAACATACATCTTCAGCGCCAGCAGATGCTGCTGGCCCGCGCACAGATAAGCACGGTGCACAGCTTCTGCCTGTCTTTGATAAAAGACCATTTCCACATACTTGGGCTTCCCCCGCAGTTTCGCACCGGGGAAACCGCCGAAATCTCCCAGATTCAGGAGCAGGCTCTGGAAGAGGTTATCGAGGAAATGTACCGGGAGGATTCCCCAGAATTTATTGAGCTTGCAAACCTTTTAAGCCCCGGGAAAAGCGATTATGCCCTGTTTGATGCCGTAAGGAAGATACACACCTTCATCCAGTCCCACCCTTATCCCGAAAAATGGCTTGATGAAAAGCTGGAAGAATACTACACAAACCTCCCCCTGGAACAAACCCGCTGGGGCAAGGTTTTGCTTGAAAAGGCCCATGACGTGCTAATTGGGGCATCATTTTACATCCGCCGTGCCCTGGAACTCTCCGACCAGGACCCAAAGATGGCGGAAAAGTATTCGGAATCTTTAAGGCGTGAATATGCCATGCTCCAAAACGCCGCAAAAGCTGTATTGTCAAACAACTGGGATGTGGCGCTGGTTTCCGCCGGAGGGATAACCTTCGGTACCCTGCCGCAGCTCAGGAAATACCCTGACACCGCCCGCAAGGAAAGGGTTCAGGATTTAAGAAAGCGGGCAAAAGCCGAAATCGACAAAAAGCTTAAACCCCTTTTCTGCGGTACCGAAGAGGAGTGCAGGGATGATATAAAATACCTGTCGGTGCTTGTAAAAACCCTGTTTGAAGTGGTAAAAAGGTTTGAAGCCAGATTCGCAGAATTAAAACTTGCAAAAGGGGTTGCCGACTACAGCGACCTTGAACATATGGCTTTAAAGCTGCTGATAGATGAAAACGGGGAGCGCACCGAGCTGGCAAAGGAAATATCCCAGCGGTTTGAGGAAGTGCTGGTGGACGAATACCAGGACACCAACGCAGCCCAGGATGCCCTTTTCAGGGCAGTTTCCCGGGACGAAACCAACCTTTTCATGGTGGGTGACGTAAAACAGAGCATTTACGGGTTCCGTCAGGCGATGCCGGAAATCTTTTTGAACCGCAGGAACAGCTATCCGGCGTATGACGGGAAAAATTACCCCGCTTCGATTACACTGGGGCATAATTTCCGCAGCCGCACTGAGGTGACAGACGCTGTAAATTTTGTTTTCCGCCAACTTATGACCAAATCCGTTTCCGGGATGGATTATGATAAGCAGGAAGAACTGATAGCCTCGGCAAAATATCCTGAAAGCGCCGGATATGAGGCTGAACTGCTGATAATCGACAAGGCATCTGTCCAAAAACCGGACAGCGCCGACGCGGCGGAGGCCCGGCTTATCGCAGAGCGTATCCGTGAGATAATGGATACCCTGACGGTTACCGAAGGCTCTGAGCAGCGAAAACCCCGGTATAGGGATTTTTGCATCCTGCTTCGCAGCAACAGCGCCCATGCAAAGGCTTATTCGGATGGGCTTGCCCTTTACGGGATCCCTGCAATCACCGACGCGGTAGGGGGATTTTACTCTGCCCCTGAGGTTGCCTCGGCAATTGCGCTGCTTAATGTAATAGATAACCCCATGCAGGATGTGCCTTTGCTGTCCGTCCTCCTTTCCCCCGCCTTCGGGTTCACTCCCGACCAGCTTGCCGAAATCAGGGTTAACGACCCGGACAGCGGGCTTTATACCGCATTGTGCCGGTATGGAAAAACCGGAGCCGATGAAAATCTGAGAAAGCAGGTTCAATCTTTCCTAAGCCAGATTGAAAAATGGCGGCTTTTGGCGGTTACAATGCCCGCCGACCTGCTTATTCACCGCATTTACGAGGACGCCGCCCTTATGTCCATCGCGGCAGCCATGAAAAACGGAGAGCAGCGCCAGGCTAACCTGCGAATCCTCCACGAAAGGGCGAGGAGCTTTGAGCACAACGGCTTTAGGGGCCTGTCCGCCTTTGTCAGGATGCTCAACCGGGAGATTGAATCCGGCGAGCAGGGTCCCCAGGCAGCCCTGGCATCCCAAGACGCTGTGCGGATAATGAGCATCCACAGCTCAAAGGGGCTTGAATTTCCCTTTGTGTTTGTGGCGGGCCTCGGCAACCCCTTCAACAAAGAATCCTCAAACGACAACCTGCTGCTGCATATAGACATGGGCATTGGCTTTAAGCGCCGGGATTTTGAAACCATGAGGCAGTGGAATACCCTTCCCCGCCTTGCAGTATCCCACACCATAACAAAAAGCTACCTTGCCGAGGAGCAGCGGGTACTTTATGTCGCCATGACCAGGGCAAGGGAAAAACTGATAATGGTCATGACCGTACCAAATATAGATTCCAAGCTCTCCTCCCTCTCGGCTCTGGTAGGCTCGGAAGACAGGCTTCCTTCTTCTGTGGTTATGGGAGCCGGCGGGATGTGCGACTGGCTGCTTGCGGCAGCCCTCCGCCATCCTTCGGGGAAAATCCTGCGCTCCCTTGCCGGGGATGAGGAAATCCCGAAAATGCCCGCTGACCATCCGTGGATTATAAAAATACTTCCCGCTCCCGAAAAATTACAGCCTGAAACCGCGGAAACGGTTCAGGTGGAGCCGGACATGGATTTTGCCGAAATTATCCGGCAGAGGATATCCTACACCTACCCCTTCGCGGCCCTCAGCGCCGTTCCCGCAAAGCTTGCCGCGTCGGACCTTTCAAGCGGCAAGGTTACCAGAGAGAATATCGCCAAATCCCGCCCGGCGTTTTTAAGCGAAGGGGGGCTTACCCCTGCAGAGCGTGGTACCGCACTGCACACCTTCATGCAGTTTGCGGACTATGAAGCGGCGTCAACGGAGCCGGAAGCGGAAATCAACCGCCTTGTCAAAAACGGGTATCTTACTCCCGAGCAGGGCAGGGTTATTCCTTTGGATAAGCTTAAAAAATTCTTTGAAAGCAGCCTGTATCAAAGATTTAAAAATGCCGACAATATTTTAAGGGAAGTTCAGTTTACAATGGATTTCCCGGTTAAATCCCTGCTTGATATTGATTTGCCCGATGCCTGCCAGGATGAATCGCTGGTGGTTCAGGGAATTGCCGACTGCGTTATAGTGGAAAACGGCACCCTTACCGTGGTAGATTATAAAACCGATTTTGTAAAATCCGGCGAAACCCTTGTGGAGCGGTACAGGGAACAGCTAAGGATTTATTCCCTGGCGCTGCAGCAGGCCCTCGGCATGCCGGTGAAGGAATGCCTGCTCTACTCCTTCTCGCTGGATGCTGTGGTGGATGCCACCAGAATTATCATGACTTCCCGCCTGTAACGGATAGTAAAACATCGTATAGGGATTATCACTATAAGCTCAATAATAAATTAAAGTATTAACAGAGGGGTTGTTAGTATGATTGATTTTCAAAATGGAACATTTTTTAAACTCAGCCCGGTGCCGGTTGGCAATGTTTTGTCTGCTCTCCAGCCGCTTCTCATCGAAGGGGAGCAGCTTATTGCCAGCTTTAAGGGAATCAGGGACAGCGTAACCTTTACCAATATGCGGATAATTGCAGTAAACGTTCAGGGGATTACAGGCAAGAAAAAGGATTACACCTCCCTGCCCTACAGCAAAATACAGGCGTATTCCATTGAAAGCGCCGGGGTTTTTGATATCGACAGCGAGCTTGAGCTTTATTTCAGCGGGCTGGGCAAGGTGCGGTTTGAATTTGTCGGAAATGTGGATACTGCAGCAATCAGCCGCATCATCAGCCAGTTTGTGTTGAAATAAAACAGTATTTGAAATAATTTAGCTAATAAAGTTTTAAATAATGTTCATAAATATGGATTAAATTTTGTTAAAATTAAAGGGTAATAATTTTTTCTTAAGGGGGTCTGCTGAATGTCGGCAGGCAAGATAATGGTTGTGGATGACGACAGCAATATATGCGAGCTGCTTCGGCTATACCTTGAAAAGGAAGATTTTGAGGTTCGGCTCGCTTACAACGGGTCCGAAGCCCTAGAGATGTTCGAGAGGGAAAAACCAGATTTGATCCTTCTGGATATTATGATGCCTGTCCTGGACGGATGGCAGGTCTGCCGGGAAATCAGAAAAAAGTCCTCCTGCCCGATAATCATGCTGACAGCAAAGGGCGAGGTTTTTGACAAGGTGCTTGGCCTTGAGCTTGGGGCTGACGACTATGTTGTAAAGCCCTTTGAGGCGAAGGAAGTTGTCGCCCGCGTCAAGGCTGTGCTGCGCCGCAGCGGAAAATCCCAGCAAAAATCCAAGATAGTACAGTTTGACAACCTATATATCAATATGGAAAATTACGAGCTGAAAATTCGCGGCAAACAGGTTGACACCCCGCCAAAGGAAATGGAGCTTATTTTCCACCTTGCCAGCAACCCCAACCGGGTTTTCACCCGCGACCAGCTACTTGACGAGGTATGGGGTTTTGAATATTATGGAGATAGCCGTACTGTAGACGTCCATGTCAAGCGGCTGAGGGAAAAACTGGACGGGGCATCAGACCAGTGGAGCCTCAAAACCGTTTGGGGCGTAGGTTACAAGTTTGAAGTGAAGGACAGCAACGAACAGCAGTAATTTGTCAGATGGTTTGAATGTTATGAGAAAGACTGGTTTTTTTATTATTGCGGAAGTAGGTGCAGGTTGTGTTTAAAAGCATTTTTGCGAAATATTTTACCGTGCTGTCCGCAATAATTACCATAAGTTTCGCCGCTATGGGCGGAATGCAGATGCTCCTTTCCACCCGGTACTGGGTTGCCGAGAAAAAACAGCTTTTGAGGGAAAACACTCTTAGCATGGCGAAAATGACAGCCCAGTACGCAAAAAGAGGAGAAAACATCACCGGGCTTTACCCGTATATAAGCCTTATGGCGGATACAATTGATTCCTATATTTTTATTACAGACACCGATGGGAATATACTTCTCTATTCCGATAACGCGGTCGCATTGAAAAAAGTCAAACTCTCACAGCAAATAGTTGAAAGGCTCGATTCCGGGGAATATTTTGAAGTAGGGCTTTTGGACGGGCTTTATGCAACCCGGCAGTACACCATCGGCGTGCCTGTAACGGTTTATGATAATACCGTGGTGGGGTACGTTTTCGCCTCCACCTCCGCCGAAATGCTCAGTGAATACCTCCTTAACAACTTAAATGTATTTATCGTTTCTGCCCTGGGTGTGCTGGCGCTGACTTTCATAGCGGTTTATATAATGACCTTCCGGATGGTAAAACCCTTAAGGCAGATGGCGGCTGCCGCCCGCAGCTATGGTATGGGGGATTTCAGCAAGAGAATCCACGTGGAAGGCCATGACGAGATTGCCGAACTTGCAACTTCGTTGAACAACATGGCAATATCCCTTTCCTCCGCTGAAGGAATGCGCCGCAGTTTTATTGCCAACGTTTCCCATGAGCTTAAAACACCCATGACAACCATAGCCGGGTTTATCGACGGAATCCTCGATGGCACAATTCCAAAGGAAAAACATGAATATTACCTTAGGATTGTCACCCAGGAAGTAAAAAGGCTTTCCCGGCTCGTTAAAACCATGCTTGACCTTTCCCGCATTGACAATGGGGAATTAAGGCTCAATCCCACCCATTACGACTTGACAGACCAGGTCTGCAATATACTTTTGTCCTTCGTTCAGCGGATTGAGGAAAAGAATGTAACGGTGGAAGGGCTTGAGGACTGCCCCCGGGTAGACGTTTATGCTGATTATGATTTGATAGGGCAGGTAATTTATAACCTTATCGACAACGCCATCAAGTTCATGAACTATGGCGGCACAATAACAATAAACATCGCCCACAGGGATAAAAGGGTATACTGCTCCGTCAGGAACACCGGAATGGGAATCCCCTCCCATGAGATGCCCTATATTTTTGAAAGGTTTTATAAAACCGACAAATCCAGAAGCCTTGACAAAAACGGCATGGGTTTGGGGCTTTATATTGTAAAAACGGTTATCAATTTGCACCACGGCGAAATTTCGGTAAGGTCCACCGAAGGGGAGTTTTGCGAGTTTGTTTTCTGGCTTCCGGACTCGGGCATAGTTCCCAGGAAGGCTTAATAAAATGTATTAATTTTATTTAATACTTATTTAACAGTTATACATAAAATGTACATAAAAACAGGTTAGAATATATACAAACACCTAAACAGCCGAAAGGAATGAAGTTTATGGCAAGCTGGTTTGATGAAAACAATTTCAATGAGCCAAACGAGGATGAAAAACTGAAAAACGAAAATAGCGGCGCTGATGGCGGGCAGAGCGAAAGCCAGCCTTCCATCCCGGATTTGGAAAATGAAAACAAAGAAGAACAGAATCAAACCGCCGAAACGGAAGATATAAAACCCAATAATTCCTGGTACACACCGGGAGGTTCAAGCTACACCGCAGGCAACCCTGGCAGCCAGGGCAATTACGGCACAACTTACCGCTACGGCGTAAATGCCCCAAACCCTGTCCCATTTAACACAAACCACTATTCACCCAATCAGCCGCAGAACAACAATTCAGGCGGCTACAATCCGCCCACTGGTGGCTTTAACAATAATTCGGGTAATTACCATAATTCGGGCAATTACAATTCCGGCGGCTATAACCCATATGGCAGCTGGCAAAGGCCGCCTCAGCAACCCACTCCGCCCAATTCACCCAATATGAGCAATTTCAACGGCAGCCAGCCGCCAAAGCCCCCAAAAAAGAAGAAGGGCGCTACTATCGCAATCGCCACCCTCAGTGTAGTTTGCGCCGCAGCCATTATAACGCTGTCTGTTTTGCTGGCAATCGCCCTTAATGACAACAAAGTTCCCAGGGACAACAACACCTCATCCACCACTTCGTCCACCGCTTCAGGAAATGCACCTTCTGTGGAGATTGTTGAAAACGACCCTGACGCTATGGGGCTGAGCACACCGTCCATCATAGAAAAGAACCTGCATTCTACTGTGGTAATCTCTGTTTATGAGCGCCGGAATACCATGTACGGAATCAGCCCGGTTGAGGTAGGCGCCGCCTCCGGTATTGTCATGAGCCGGGATGGGTATATCATCACCAACTGGCATGTTGTGATTAACGAAAAAACCGGAAAAACTTACGATAAGATCACCGTTAAAACCTATGACGGCACTGTTTATGAAAACGCCCAGGTTATTGGCGCCGATAAGGATACCGACCTCGCGGTCATCAAGGTTGCCGCTGTTAACCTTGCCGTCCCTGAATTCGGGGATTCATCCAAACTCAAGCTTGGCGACAAGGTTGTTGCCATTGGCAATGCTGGCGGCCTCTCCTGGACCTCCACTCAGGGTATCGTATCAGGTTTGGCGCGTGATGTTTATGAAGATACCGGCTATGCTATTAAATGCTTGCAGATAGATGCCGCTATCAACCCCGGAAACTCCGGCGGGCCCCTTCTCAACGCGCAGGGGCAGGTTGTCGGAATCAATTCCGCAAAAATCGTAGCCAACGGCTATGAAGGTTTGGGATTCTCAATCCCGATAACCGAAGCCAAAGTGATTATTGACGACCTGGTGAAATACGGTTATGTCAAAAACCGAGTAATGCTTGGAGTTTCTGTTATCGATATTGAGCAGCTCGGATATGAAGGCTGCCAAATCCGTGAAATCAATGAGGATTCCTGCCTTGTGGGCACCAAAGTACAGGTTGGGGATATAATCGTAAAAGTCGGGGATAAGAGTATTAGAACCGGCGTTGAGCTCAGAAATGAGCTTTCAAAATACAAAGTTGGCGACCAGGTCACCCTCACCCTGCTCAGGGTCAGCCGCGATTTTTCAAAGGATTATTTCACAGTTACCGTTACTTTAAAGGAATATAACGGAAAATAAGTAACCAATAATTTGCGCCTGAAGTTCGTATTTGAACTTCAGGCATTTTTTATTGTTTATTATTCACTAATCTATTTCAATTGATTTGTTGATTTTCTATGAGCGGTTTTTATATATAAAACGGAAATGAATACTGCGGGTTTTTTCGGCTAATATTAAAGATTGACAGTTTAACCCTGCAAGGTTATAATATAATTGAAAATTGTTAAATGTTTAACAAACTTTTGAAACGATTTCCAAGAAAGGGGATTGCTATGCAGGCTGTTAAAAACGATGTCCAAAACACTATTGATGTTCTTGTAAATAATGCCTTGGAAGCTTTAGAGGAATATATGAAACTTTCCCAGGAGCAGGTTGATAAAATCACCCATGCCATGGCATTGGCCGGCCTTGACAATCACATGATGCTGGCAAAAATGGCTGTAGAAGAAACCGGCAGGGGAATTTTAGAGGACAAGGTTACAAAGAACATTTTCGCCACCGAGTATGTTTACCACAGCATTAAATATGAGAAGACCGTTGGGATTGTCAACGAAAATGAACACGAGGATTACTACGAAGTTATTGAGCCTGTAGGTGTAATCGCAGGCGTTACCCCGGTTACCAACCCCACTTCAACCACTATGTTCAAATCCATTATCTCCGCCAAGACCCGCAACCCGATTATCTTTGCCTTCCATCCTTCCGCGCAGAAGTGCAGCGCCGAAGCCGCCAGAATATTGAGGGATGCAGCCGTCAAGGCAGGCGCACCGAAATATTGCATCCAGTGGATTGAAACTCCCTCTATTGAAGCTACCCAGGCTTTGATGGCACACAAAGGCGTTTCGCTGATTCTGGCAACCGGCGGTACAGGAATGGTCAGGTCTGCATATTCCTGCGGCAAACCGGCTTTAGGCGTTGGCCCCGGCAATGTCCCCTGCTTTATCGAAAAAACCGCCAAGCTCAAAAGGGCGATTACCGACCTTATCCTTTCAAAATCCTTCGACAACGGCATGATTTGTGCATCAGAGCAGGCTGCAATAATCGAGGAGCCAATTTACAACGAGGCTGTCGCCTTTATGAAGGAGCATAAATGCTACTTCACCACTCCCGAAGAAACCAAAAAGATTGAAGCGGCAGTAATGAATGTTGAGAAATGCGCGGTTAACCCGGATGTCGTAGGAAAAAGCCCGAAATATATCGCTGAAAAGGCTGGCATCACAATCCCGGAAGATACAAAAATTATCTGCTGCGAAATCGACGGAGTCGGCAGGGAATACCCGCTGTCCTTTGAGAAGCTCTCCCCTGTCCTTGCAGTAATCAAGGCAAAGGATGTTGAGCATGGAATCCAGCTGGCCGAAAAAATGGTCGAGATAGGCGGGCTTGGGCACTCTTCGGTTATCCATTCAAGCGATGAAAATGTAATCGAGGAATTCTCAAAGAGGATGAAAACCGGCCGCGTAATAATCAACTCTCCTTCCACCCACGGAGCCATTGGCGATATCTACAACACCAACATGCCATCCCTCACCCTTGGCTGTGGTTCCTACGGTTCCAACTCCACCACTTCCAATGTTTCGGCTGTAAACCTTGTTAACAGAAAAAGAGTCGCCAAAAGGAGAGTCAATATGCAGTGGTTCAAGGTTCCTGAAAAGATTTACTTCGAGCCGGGAAGCCTTCAGTACCTTGAAAAAATGCCCGATATAAGCCGCGCCTTCATCGTCACCGACCCCCATATGGTTAAACTGGGCTATGTTGACAGGGTACTCTACTACCTCAGAAAACGCACAAGTTATGTCCATTCCGAAATCTTCACCGATGTTGAGCCCGACCCCTCACTGGATACAGTCCTTAAGGGCGCCGCTATGATGAACAACTTCAAACCCGATGTGATTATTGCTTTGGGCGGCGGCTCCGCAATTGACGCTGCAAAGGGCATGTGGCTGTACTATGAGCACCCTGAAACCGACTTTAAAGGCCTTGCCGAGAAGTTCATGGATATAAGGAAAAGGGTATATAAGCTGCCGAAGATGGGCACAAAGGCAAAACTGGTGGCAATCCCCACAACCTCAGGAACAGGCAGCGAAGTTACATCCTTCGCGGTTATCACCGACAAGCAGCGCAACATCAAATATCCACTTGCTGACTATGAGCTGACTCCCGACGTCGCCATAATCGACCCCGATTTTGTCATGACCGTTCCCCCTTCAATTACTGCCGATACTGGTATGGACGTTTTGACCCACGCCATGGAGGCTTATGTATCAGTCCTTGCATCTGACTACACCGACGCCCTCGCAATCAAGGCCATCAAGATGGTATTCAAGTACCTGCCGATTGCCTACAAAAACGGCTCAGACCAGGTTGCCCGGGAGAAAATGCACAACGCTTCCACCATGGCTGGCATGGCATTTACAAACGCCTTCCTTGGAATCAACCACTCCCTTGCCCACAAGCTCGGAGCGGAGTTTAACCTCCCCCACGGCAGGGCAAACGCCATCCTTCTTCCCCATGTAATCGAATACAACGGTGTAAAGACCCCGACTAAATTCATGTCCTTCCCGAAATATGAGCATTACATCGCCGCCGACAAATATGCGGAAATCGCGGAAGAACTGGGGCTTAAGATCAAAACCGCTGAAGAAGGCGCAAAAGCCCTTGCCAACGCGGTCAGGCAGCTTATGAAGGAGCTTAATATACCCCTCACATTGAAGGATTGCGGCATTGATGAGAAAAAATTCCTTGAAAAGGTGGACTATCTCGCAAACAAAGCCTTTGAAGACCAGTGCACCACTGCAAACCCGCGCATGCCCTTAATCAGCGAGCTGGCGGAAATCTATAAAAAGGCTTACTACGGGAAATAATAATCAATACAGCAGAAAAAGCGCCTCAGACAAGAGGCGCTTTTATTTTTACCCATTAGCCCTGCTGAAGCTCGCTTTTTACCTGCTGAACCTCATTGTCATTTGCCTTCATTGCCGGCTTGTAGTAGCCTTTGGACTGGGCCATTTTGAACAGGTCATACTGGGAAGTTTCGCAGTTGTTGCGAATCTGCTGGAAAGTGCTCCTCAATTGCTGGTTTTCGCATTCGGAAATAGCAGTAGCATAGGTGGTAAGGCTGCTTTTCATCATGGAAAGAGCATCATTTACCATCACTTTATCCTGCAACATCATCTTTTCCTGAACCATCGTTATTCCTCCTTACTGCAAAAAGCTCATTAACTGCTGTTTAGTCTGCTGGGCATCCTGGGCGGATTTTTCAAAAAAGCTCTTAACCTGCGGGTCGGTCGCCTGCTGTGCATAAGCCATGAACTTCTGGCTTATCATATCATGGGAGCCGATGATATGGCGCAGATACTGCAATTCCATTTGGTTAAGCTGTGACATTTAAATGTCTCCTTCCTTTTTTTAATTTGGTTTTCTATCTTATTATTCTCAAAAATCAGATTAAATCTGACGGAAAATATTTCTGTTTTTCTATTGACTTTTTAAGTTTACTATCTTATAATCACTATACATTTTGTGTTTTTTCTATTAATTAAACCATATATATTGTGGTTATTAAATTTAAACAGGTGAGGAGTTTTTTTACGATGCGTCAGATTATTAAAAGAGACCGCTCTGTCGCCCCTTTCAAAAAAGAAAAAATTGTCCTGGCGATTTTCAAGGCTGCAAACGCTGTTGGAGGAAATGATTTCTCAACAGCCGAAAGGCTTGCCGATGAGGTTGTCCGGATTGCCGACAGCCAGTTCCCCGACGGAGTGGCGGAAGTTGAGAGCATACAGGATATTGTAGAAAAAGTCCTTATCGAATCGGGCCACGCGAAAACAGCAAAGGCTTATATTCTTTACCGTGAAAAACGGCGCGCCGCCAGGGAGTCAAACGCACTGATTGGCGCCACTATAAATATGTTTACCGAATATTTAAACGACCTGGACTGGCGGATTAACGAGAACGCCAATACCCAGAAATCCATAAACGGGCTTAACAATTATATCCGTGAAGCTTTTACCAAAAACTATTGGCTCCATGAGATTTACCCGGAGGATATCAGAAGCGCCCATATGTCCGGTGACATACATATCCACGACCTCGGGTTTTTCGGCCCATACTGCGCCGGATGGGATTTAAGGCAGATTTTAATAAACGGTTTCGGCGGCGTTCCCGGCAAAGTGGAATCCAAACCGCCGAAGCATCTAAGGTCATTCCTGGGGCAGATAGTAAACTCAACCTTCACAACCCAGGGGGAATGCGCCGGTGCGCAGGCTTGGTCATCCTTTGACACATATTGCGCCCCCTTTATCCGTTACGATAAGATGGATTACAATTCAGTCCGCCAGGCGCTGCAGGAATTTGTTTTCAACCTCAATGTCCCCACCCGTGTGGGATTTCAGTGCCCCTTCTCCAACCTGACCTTTGACATTGTGCCGCCCAGAACCTTAAAGGATCAAAACGTCATTATCGGCGGCAAAATCATGCCCGAAACATACGGCGATTTTCAGGAAGAAATGAATATGCTCAACATGGCTTTTTGCGACGTCATGATGGAAGGCGATGCGAAAGGCAGGGTGTTCACCTTCCCAATTCCAACAATAAATATAACCAGGGATTTTGACTGGGACAGCCCCGTTGTTGAAAAGTTTATGGAAATCACCTGCAAATACGGAATCCCCTATTTCTCCAATTACATTAATTCCGATTTGTCCCCGGAGGATGCCCTTTCCATGTGCTGCCGCCTGCGGCTGAATACTGCCGAACTCAGGAAACGCGGCGGCGGGCTTTTCGGCTCAAACCCCCTTACCGGCTCCATCGGGGTTGTGACAATTAACCTTCCAAGGCTCGCTTACCTTTCTAAATCTGAATCTGAATTTAAAATCCGGCTATGGCAGCAGATGAATATTGCCAAAAACAGCCTTGAGATTAAACGCAAGGTTATAGAGGAGCAAACCGCCAAAGGGCTTTACCCCTATTCCGCAAACTATTTAAAAGACGTCAAGGCAAGGACCGGCAGCTACTGGTACAACCATTTCAACACCATCGGCCTTGTGGGCATGAACGAGGCATGCCAAAACCTTTTTGGAGCCGACTGCGACATTACCACCAAAGAGGGGCAGGAATTTGCAATAAGGACTCTGAATTATATGCGGGACGTCATCATGGAAATTCAGGAGGAAACCGGGCATTATTACAATCTCGAGGCAACCCCTGCCGAAGGGACAAGCTACCGGCTCGCTAAAAAGGACAAGGAAATCTACCCGGATATTATCACTGCCGGGGACAAGGTTCCCTATTACACCAATTCAACCCAGCTTCCCGTGGGCTATACCGAAGATATTTTCGAAACCCTCGACCTTCAGGACGAGCTGCAGTCCCTTTACACCGGCGGGACAGTGCTGCACCTCTATCTGGGCGAGGAAATCCGGGACCGGAATGTTGCAAAGACCCTGCTTAGAAAAGTGTTTACCAATTACAAGCTCCCCTATTTGTCCATTACTCCCACTTTCTCAATCTGCAACAACCACGGCTACATTTCCGGCGAGCATTTTGAATGCCCTGAGTGCGGCGAAAAAACCGAGGTATGGAGTAGGGTTGTTGGATACCTCAGGCCGGTACAAAATTACAACAAGGGCAAAAAAGAGGAATACTCCGAGCGCAGGAAATATGTTATTAAAGAAAAACAGGTGATATAAAAGGAGTCGAATCCCTTGATTATTTCCGGTATAGTTAAAAGCTCCTTTGTGGATTATCCCGGGCTTATTTCCGCCGTACTCTTTGCCCCCGGCTGCAATTATAACTGCTTTTATTGCCACAACCGCCAGCTGCTCTCCGGTCCACAGGAGGAAATCAGCCTTGATTATATTTATAAATTCTTAGATTCCCGCAGAGGGCTGATTGATGCGGTTGTAATCACCGGCGGTGAGCCGACACTGCAAAAGGATTTAATCCCTTTTTTGCATAAAATTAAATCCCTGGGTTTTAAGCTAAAGCTTGACACAAACGGCTCGAAACCCAATGTAGTGGAGAATATTTTAAAGGAAAATATCGTGGATTACTTCGCGGTGGATTATAAGGCGCCAAAATCCCGGTACCCGTCGGTTGCCGGATGCAGCATAACGGCTGAACCGGTGCTTAAAACCATAAACCTCCTGCTTGAATCAGATACGGATTTTGAAGCCAGGACCACCCTTTTCCCCGGCCTTTCAGGGGAAGATATTTTCCAAATGGCAAAGGAGATGCCGGTTCTCCCAAGATATGTGCTAAACCGATATAGAAAACCTGAAAACTACCTGCCCGGGGATTTAGAAAAAATTAATTCTATCCCATTATCGCAGTCTGAAATATCCGCCATAGTTAAAAAGATTAGAGAATACCAGCCGAATATATGTTTTTAAAAGGGGAAATTGAACCCCTGACAAAAATACCAGGGGATTAATTTCCCCTGGCTTTTTTATAGATATAAGCGTTGCCTGATTTTCCAATTCGTATAATTGCGCCTGTCGTATACAATATGTTGCAAATTGTGCTGGCGTAAGGCTTTGCTGTTTTGATATGTTTTGCAAGGTCAATGCTTGTAAACTCGCCTGGAAGCCCTGGCGGCAGCAGCGAGGAGTAATCCTCGGGTTTGAAAAGCTCAATTTCATCAATAAAACTTAATGGAATCCGCTCCATCCGGTGCGAGCCTTTCTTCCCGCCCTTTGCCCAGCCATCCTTCAGCCTGTATTCATCAATGTCGAGGAAAACCAGCTTGATTTTCAGGTTTTTATCAGACAGGTAGCCCTTAATCTTATACAGCTCTTTAAAAGCACCCCAAGCCGTTCCGGTTTTTGGTGATTTACGGGGTTTTGTAGCCTCCCCCGTTATAGGGTCCACCCAGATAATCCTCTTTATCCTGGCTATCGGGTACACAATTGTAACAGGAAATTCCGGCAACAGTTTTTCAAGTTTTGGCCTTAAGGTGTTAAAATCCCTGGTCTGGATTTCAGTTATCCTTTCCCCATCAAAAATATCTGCAATAATCCGCCCTACTCCCACCGGCTTTTCATGGTGGCTTTCGTCCGGGTCAATGTAGTATTTCAATATCAAATGAAGGCTCCGCTCGCCCAGTGTGCCTATTCCCTGTTTATCATGAAGGCGTTTTAATGCCTTTGCTTTTGCGGTTTCAAAATCACTCAAACACATCCCACAATTAACCTATCCTGCAAATTTCACACTGGCTTCAAAACAGCGCCCTCTTTTGTGTCCGCCTGCCAGCCAGAACTGTTTTGTTTCCATATCGGCAAGAGTTTTAAGGCTAATCTCCTCACCTTCAAGGGCTTCGCTCTGAAAATTAATTGAAAACTCCGAAATTTCAAGTCTCCTTAAATCTTTTGGCAGGCAATCAGCCACAATATCCGCATAAACAGTATTGTTCAAATGCCCGTTATAGTCTATATCCGACCAGCCAACCTTGCGGATACCCGCGTCAATTAAATTCGCGGGAACCTGTATTTTTTCAGGGTCGGGGCAGCCGTTAACCCGAGCTGGCTGAGTGGCTATGCCAAATTTTAAAAACTCCGAGGGCCTTAAAACCCTGTGGGTTTCTGGGTCCACCAGCGCAAAGGCGGAAACACTTTCAATCAGAGGATTGCCGCCGGCGTCTGAATATTGATAACACCTGAAAAACTGGGCGCCCTTTGAATCCCGGTGCCAGGTTGTAAGGGATAGCTGCTCATTCAATTTTGGCATCCGGTGGATTTTAGCCCTTGCCCTTGTGATTACAAAGGCCATCCCGTTCCTCACCAGTTCCTCAAACCCCAGCCCGCCAATATCGAAGTGGAGTTCCCCCACTTCCTGCTGGTATTTCAGTATGCTGGACAGTTTCATCCTTCTATCCTGCCCCACATCAAAAGAAGATATTTTAATGTTCCAGGTATAATCCAGCGGCACATTATAAGTATGCATAATCAACACCCTGTATAAGAATGAATTACATTACGAATTGTTAATTTCTTTGCAAACATCAACCCATTTTACTATACCAGCATATTCTTCTAATTCTGAAAGTTTTAATTCGATTGCCGAATTGCTGCTGCCACAGGCTGGAAAAACCGTTTCATATTTTTTCAGGGATACATCCGCAAAAACAGGCACTCCCTCCGGCACTGCAAAGGGGCAAACTCCGCCCACCGCATGGCCGGTTAGCCGCAGCACATCCTCCGGCGGGAGCATGGACGCCCTAAACCCAAATTCAGCCTTAAACTTCGGGTTGTCTATCTTAACATCCCCAGCCGCCACAATCAGAATGCAACCATCACCTTTTTTAAAGCAGAGGGTTTTGGCAATCCGCCCGGGCTCCACGCCAAGCACCCTTGCAGCAAGCTCCACCGTGGCGCTTGAGCTGTCAAATTCCAAAACGGCCTTGCCCCTGCCCCAGTTATTAAGGTAATTTTTCACCGCTTCTACTGACATTGACTATTATCCTTTCTGTTAATTCGCCTTTTTTAAATATAAAGGACGGGTATCCCCGTCCTTTTAAATTTATGCCCTGATTTCGTCCGTTCCCATATAGGGGCGCAGAACTTCAGGGATTGTAACCGAGCCGTCGGCATTCTGGTAGTTTTCCAGAATAGCCGCTACCGTGCGCCCAACCGCCACGCCTGAACCATTCAGTGTATGGACAAGCCTTGCCTTGTCTTTTACATTCTTCTTAAACCTGATTGCCGCCCGGCGGGCCTGGAAATCCTCGAAGTTTGAGCAGCTTGAAATCTCGACGAATCTGTTGTAGGACGGCATCCAAACCTCAATATCGTAAGTTTTTGCGCTGGAGAACCCAAGGTCCCCTGTGCACAGCGCGACCACCCTGTATGGGAGTTTGAGCAGCTGCAATACCCTTTCAGCATCTTTTGTAAGCTCTTCAAGCTGCTGATAGCTGTTATCCGGGTCCGCAAACTTCACAAGTTCCACCTTATTAAACTGGTGCTGGCGGATAAGCCCCCTGGTATCCCTGCCGGCACTTCCCGCCTCCGCCCTGAAGCAGGCGGAATAAGCGCAATAATTTAACGGCAGTTTCTCGCCATCCAGGATTTCATCCCTGTGCATATTTGTTACCGGGACTTCTGCTGTGGGAATCAGGAAATAGTCATTATTTGCAACCTTAAAGGCATCCTCTTCAAATTTCGGAAGCTGCCCTGTACCGGTCATTGACGCGCGGTTGACCATATAAGGCGGGAAAACCTCTGTATATCCATGTTTGGTGTGTGTATCCAAAAAGAAGTTAATTATAGCCCTTTCAAGCCTTGCGCCCGCGCCTTTATAGAAATGGAAGCGCGCTCCCGTAACCTTTGCTGCAGTTTCCGGGTCAAGTATCCCGAGTTCGGCACCGATTTCCCAGTGGGCCTTAGGCTGGAAATCGAATTTCGTGGGCTCCAAATAACGCCTGATTTCGACGTTGTCACTGTCGTCCTTGCCGATTGGCACGGATTCATGCGGGATATTCGGGATTGTCAGCAGGATATCCTTCTGCTCCTGTTCCAGAACGGACAGTTTTGCGTCAAGCTCCTTTACCTTTTCGGAGACTTCTTTCATCCTTGCCATTATTGCCTGAATATCCCCACCTTCCTTTTTTATGCGGGGAATTTCCTTGCTTGCCGCATTCTGCTCCGCCTTTAAGGACTCCACCTGTGCTGTAATATCACGGCGCTCGGCGTCTATTTCAACAACGCGGTCAATGACAGCGTCAAAGTCCTTGTTGCGGTTTTTCATAGCCTGTTTTACCATGTCCGGGTTTGTACGGATCAGCTTAATATCCAGCATATATAATTACTCCTTTAAAAAATTAACTACTTTTCTGGTACAATTTCATTCGCCAGCATCCTTAGGTCATCCTGGGAGAAAAACTCAATCTGCAGTGTGCCGCCTTTGCCGGTTTCCACCACTTTTACCCTCCGCCCAAGATGTTCAGTCAATGCCAGCTCCACTTCATCGTAAAAGCTATTTCTTATATTAGCCTTTTTATCCTTAACTTTTTTGGGATTGTTGGCCTGTTTTGCCCTTTTCTCGATTTCCCTGACCGACAGCCCCTTTTTTATTATCTCCCTGGCGGTATCAACCTGCTGCTCGGTGGGTAATGACAACAGCGCCCTTGCATGCCCTGCCGAAATCTCGCCGGCAGCAACCATTTCCGCCACTTCCTGCGGAAGGTTTAAGAGCCTTAGGGCATTTGCTACGGCGGGCCGGGATTTGTTGACCACCTTCGCTGTTTCCTCCTGGGTCAGCCCGTAGTTTTCCATCAGGGTTTTGTATCCCAGGGCTTCTTCCATTGGGTTTAAATCCTCCCTTTGGAGGTTTTCAATCAACGCCAGCTCCGATGCCTGCTGGTCGGTCATCTCCCTGATTACCACCGGAACCTCGGCCAGCCCCGCCATTTGGGCTGCCCGCCACCTTCTCTCCCCTGCCACCAGCTGATATGTGCCGTCCGGCATCGGCCTTACAAGCAGGGGCTGAAGTATCCCGTGCTGTGAAATTGAATCAGCCAGTTCTGCCAGTGCATCCTGGTCAAAATTCTTCCGGGGCTGGTCCCGGTTTGGCTGGATTTCGGATATTCTAAGGGTTATTTTCGCGTCGTCTTCCAACGAATTTTCTGCTAACAGTGCGCCAAGCCCTTTGCCAAGCCCTCGCTTTTTTGATGACATTCCGGCGCCTCCTTTATATTTTATCAGTTTTTCATAATTAGCTCGTCCGCCAGTTCATTATAGGCTTCCGCCCCCCGGGATGATGGGTCGTAATAATTTATCGGTTTTCCAAAACTCGGAGCTTCGGAAAGCCTGACACTCCTTGGAATGGCGGTTCCAAACACCTTGCGGGGGAAGAATTTTTTTACCTCTGCCACCACCTGTTGGGTCAGGTTCAAACGCCCGTCATACATGGTCAGCAGAACCCCCTCTATCTCCAGTGCAGGGTTATAAAGCCTTTTTACCTGCCTTACTGTGCTCATCAGCTGGGACAACCCTTCCAGCGCATAATATTCGCACTGGATTGGCACAATCAGAGTATCTGCCGCGCACAAAGCGTTAAGGGTTAAAAGCCCCAGAGAAGGCGGGCAATCTATCAAAATATAATCATATCTATCCCGCAAAGGCGCCAATGTGGCAGTGAGCCTGCTTTCCCTGCGGTTAATATCTACCAGCTCGATTTCGGCGCCTGCAAGCCGGATTCCTGCCGGCAGCAAATCAACATTTTTATATTGCGTTTTGAAAACTGCGTTTTCAGGTTGCGCAGCGCCGATTAGCAGCTCATATGTAGAAATCCGGTTCTCCCTTTTATCTACACCAAGCCCGCTGGTTGAATTGCCCTGGGGGTCTATATCCACAAGCAGGCAGCGTTTTCCTTTGGACCCCAGCGCCGAAACCAGGTTTACCGCGGTGGTTGTCTTTCCCACACCGCCTTTTTGATTTACAACCGCTATAATTTTACCCAAATTCATCACCCTCTATCCTGCTTATGGGAAATTAATACCCGGCAAAATCGCGAATTAATTCTTTTGTATTATATCACAATAATATTTTTTTAGAAATAGCCATAGTAAATATATTTTCAGAAAATCTCAAAATGTTTCATGTGAAACATTAAAAAACCTCCCAAAAGGGAGGTCTTTTAAGCTGTTATATGCTGCCTTTGCAGTTTTGTGGTTTCAGTGCTGTTTTTCTTTTTTGGAATCCGCACAAAATACTCTATGTAATCATCTGTTTCAATCTTTTCAGCGCTAGCGTCAATCCCCGAGCGCCTCATGGTGTCAATGGCGTTATTAACTGTGTTTAAAAACAGCCTTACATCCCTTATAAGTGGTACTGCCTGGCGCCGCCTTTCCTTTGGCTTTGATTTTTCCAGAATGTCTTCAACCAGCTTTTCAGTCTGGTAAACATTAAGTTTTTGCTGAACAATCCTCAACAGAGCGTTTTTTCTCTGCTCCCCATCCAGGCGGATTAACGCCCTGGCATGCCTTTCTGACAGCCCTTCCTTAATGATAATCTTCCTCTCTTCTTCGGTAAGCTTTAATATCCTTAGCCTGTTCGCTACAGTCGACTGGGCGCAACCAAGCTGATGGGCGACCTCCTCCTGGGTTAGCCCGTAATCTTTAATCAGTTTCCTTATCCCTTCTGCTTCCTCGAAACAGTTCATATCTTCCCTTTGCAGGTTTTCAAGCAAAGCCAGAAGTGCAGCCCGGGAGCGGTCTGCTTCTATAACTATGCAGGGAATTTCCTTAATCCCTGCGATTTTTGCCGCCCTTAGGCGCCTTTCGCCAGCTACAAGGACGGGTTTGCAATCTTTTAAAGTAACAGTAATAGGCTGTAGCAAACCGTTTTCGCTTATACTTTGTGCCAGTTCCAAAAGCTTTTCATAGCTGAATTCCCGCCGCGGCTGGTCAGGGTTCGGCTGTATTTCATTTACAGGAATCATCAATATTCTGCTGCTGCTTTTATACTTCGGGCGTTTTATAATCTCCATAATCTCCATACTGACACATCCTTTCGGTGCCAGTATATCATGGAATATTTTTCCAGTTTGTAGCTTTTCGCTGTCGTTATTTATTATTTTAACGGTTCTTTTTTGATTTTTGCAGTATTCCTCGGATATTTTTCCGGTGTTGAGCTTATTTTGTCGAACACTACCAGCCGCCTTTCAATTGCTTCCTCCTCCAGTTTTAACTGGATTGGCTGAACTTCCCTAAACTCAGCTCCGAGTAATTTTGCAACCTTTGGAATAATTTTTGATTCTTCGTCCACATCCGGGCCCTTCATGGCAATAAACTTGCCGCCAAGTTTTACATATGGAATGCAGTATTCGCATAATACGGGCAGGTTTGCCACTGCTCTGGCTGTTGCTACATCATAACCTTCCCTCAACTCGCCATTATGGGCTGCAACCTCTGCCCTGCCGTGGACAAGATTCGCCGGAATCTGAAGCCGCCTGCATAACTCCTGCAAATATACAATCCGCTTGTTCAATGAATCCAGTAGGGTCAGATTTACATCCGGGCGGGCGATTGCCACCGGTATGCCCGGATAACCTGCCCCTGTGCCGACATCTATCATAGAAAATTCCCCATCTGGCAGCAAAGGTACAATGGAAAGGCTGTCTGCAAAATGCTTTACCGCAATTTCCTTAGAATCAGTGATTGCAGTGAGGTTTATCTTCTCGTTCCACTCAAGCATTATGCCGGCTACCACTTCAAAACGGTCCAGTGCCGCCTCATCAAGTATTACACCGATTGCTGCCGCCTGTTCCCGAAGCAAACCTCTATCATAACTGCCGACCATTATATCATCCCCTAATCCTCACTGATAATATTATTGCTGCTCAGCCAGACAATTAATACCGACAAATCCGCGGGGCTGACCCCGCTGATGCGGGACGCCTGCCCTAAATTCCTGGGCCGGATTTTACTGAGCTTCTCTTTTGCTTCTATCCTAAGCCCTTTTATCTGGCTGTAATCAATATCCTCCGGCAATAGCTTGTTTTCCAGCCTTCTCATCTCATCAATGGCTGCCTGCTGCCGTTTGATATACCCTTCATATTTAATTTCTACCTCAATCTGTTCCTTCACAAGTGGGTCCAGCTCAGGCCTGCCTGTATCAACAGGTGCAAGCTTTTCATAATCCAGCTGCGGGCGTTTAAGCAAATCCTCGAGCCGTACCCCGGTTTTTACCGGAGATGTTTCACATGAAACAAGTATTCTGTTTAACTCCTCGGAAGGCGGCAGAATGGTTGATTTAAGCCTCTTTCTCTCCTGTTTCTTTGCCTCCTGCCTGCGGCAGAAGTTTTCCCATCTTTCATCGTCCACCAGCCCCACTTCCCTGCCAATGGGGGTAAGCCGCTCATCCGCATTATCCTGCCTGAGAATCAGTCGGTATTCTGAACGGGATGTCATCATCCTGTATGGGTCGGTGCATCCCTTTGTTACAAGGTCGTCAACCAGGGTTCCAATATAACTTGAGGCGCGGTCAAGAATCATTGGCGGTTTTCCGAGTATTTTCAGAGCGGCATTTATCCCTGCCACAATACCCTGAGCCGCCGCCTCCTCATAACCGGAACTTCCATTAAACTGCCCTGCGCCATATAAACCCGGAACATCCATAAACTCAAGGGTTGCAGATAACTGCAACGGGTCGCAGCAGTCATATTCTATAGCGTAAGCCGGGCGCATGATTTTAACATTTTCAAGCCCCGGAATGGTGCGTAAAAACTCCACCTGCACATCCACCGGCAGGGAAGTTGAAAGCCCCTGTAGGTACATCTCCTCGGTCCTAAGGCCGCAGGGTTCAATGAATACCTGGTGCCTTTCCTTGTCGGCAAATCTTACAAACTTATCCTCAATGCTCGGGCAGTACCTTGTGCCAATCCATTTTACCTTGCCCCCATACATCGGCGAACGGGAAAGGTTTTTATAGATAATTTCCTTTGTTTTTTCTGTGGTCCATGTTATATGGCAGTCAACTTTATTTTCAAGCTCTTCATTTGTTTCAAATGAGAAAGGCACAATGGGGTCCTCACCGGGCTGTGGTTCCATTTTTGAAAAATCAATGCTTGAACGCAGAGCCCTAGCAGGGGTTCCGGTCTTGAACCTGCGGATTGTAACACCAAGTTCCCTCAATGAATTGGTCAGGCTCCTGGCGGCGAACATCCCATCCGGGCCGCTGTCGTAGCTTATATCACCGATATAAATCCTTCCGTTAAGATATGTCCCTGTGGCTATTATCACTGCTTTAACGATAAATTCGGTTTCAAGATGGGTAATTAAACGCCACTTTTCCCCGAACCTCTCGATTCTTACAACCTCAGCCTGCTGAATGTCAAGGTTTTTAGTTGTTTCCAGCCTGTGCTTCATGTATATCGCATACTGCCGCCTGTCTATCTGCGCCCTTAATGAATGTACGGCAGGGCCTTTCCCCCTGTTCAGCATTCTGGACTGAAGAAGGTTGGCATCAGCGGCCAAACCCATCTCCCCGCCCAAAGCATCTATTTCCCTGACAAGGTGCCCCTTGGCAGTTCCTCCTATGGATGGGTTGCAGGGCATATTTCCTATTGAGTCAAGATTTATTGTAAATATAACTGTAGCGCATCCAAGCCTTGCCGAGGCGAGGGCGGCTTCAATCCCCGCATGCCCGGCACCTATAACCGCCACGTCATATTCCCCAAACAAAAAACCCATTTGACTTACCCTAAACCTTTCTATATAACTAATAAATTACTTACCAACACAAAATCTTTCAAAAATCTTGTTTACAACTGCCTCGGTTGCCCGCTCTCCGGTTAGCTCCAGCAATGCTTCAATGGCGTCGTCGATACATACGCCTACTGCATCCAGGGTATAGGATTGTTCAATGGCGCCCCGGGCTTCCCTTACCGCATCAAGGCATTTTACTACACACAGCCTTTGCCTTTCAGTCGATAGCAGCGGCTCCGTATCGCTGAGGGCTGAAACTCCAGTTACCTCGCTTACAGCCCGTTCAAGAGCCTCAATACCTTCCCCTGTTTCAGCAGATAATATTACTATATGTTTAAATTTTGATTCTATATACTTATAGTCAATTTTTAAACCCTTATCCGATTTGTTAATAACAGCAATTGATGTTTGCCGTGATGCCTTTTCGGCTAGTTCTATGTCGTCATCATTTAAAGGCTCGGAACCGTCGAATACAGCGATAACCAACGCTGCCCTTTCAAGCCTTTCCTTTGCCCGCTGTACTCCAATCATCTCAACCTGGTCATCGGTAGACCTGAGCCCGGCGGTATCCGCAAGCCTCAGTATTACATCGCCGAGCCGGATAGTTTCCTCCACAATATCCCTTGTAGTACCCGCTATTGGGGTGACAATGCTGCGCTCATGCCCCGCCAGCAGGTTCATCAGTGTTGATTTGCCAACATTGGGCCTTCCGACAATAACGGTATCTATGCCTTCCCTCACCACTTTGCCCGCGTCAAACCTGTCAATTAGCTTTTTTAATTCAGCTTCAGCATTTTTAAGCATTTCATCAAGGGCTTCCGGTTCAAGCTCTGGGATATCGTCATCCGGGTAATCCACAAAAGCCGACAAATTGGCAGCAGCATATGTCAGCCCATCCAGAACTGACCGGATTTTTTTGTATATCGCCCCTTCCCGGGCGGCTAAAGCTGTTTTTGCGGCAAGCCTCCCGTTGGCGGAAATCAAATCCATTACAGCCTCCGCCCCGGTAAGGTCAACCTTCCCGTTGACAAATGCCCTTTTAGTAAACTCACCTGGCTCTGCGGGAACAGCACCTGCGGCAAAAGCAGCCCTTAAAGTGCGCTGGAGCAGGTATAATCCACCATGGCAGGAAAGCTCAACAACATTTTCACCTGTATAACTGTGGGGAGCGCGAAAAACAAGGGCAACACATTCATCTATATCCCCTTCGGCATCAAATGTCCAGCCGTAAAGGGCGGAATAACCCGGCAAATCCGTTAATCTCCTGCTTTTTGAAGCAGGGCGGAATATCCTGCTAGCCACCTCAATGGCATTATCGCCGGATAAGCGTATAACCCCAAGCCCCGCCGGAGCCATCGCCGTTGATATTGCAGCTATAACCTTGCTCATTCCTTCTCCCTCTCATTTTATAAATAAAAGCCGCCAGCCTATACCGGACAACTGCCAAAATGATTCCGGAAGATGTCCGGGTTCCGGCACTTGTCCGGGTCGGCAGCGACCCTGCTTATGTTTTATACACAGTTTATTATGCTTCAGGCTGATCCCAGTTATGCCAGACATTCTGAACGTCGTCATTGTCTTCCAGCATATCAAGCAGTTTTTCCATTTTTGCGGCGATTTCGGGATCTTCAATGGTGTTATAAACATCGGGAACCTGTTCAACTTCCGCAGAAATGAAAGAATAACCTTTTGCCTCAAGCTGTTCTCTGACAAATGCAAAATCATCGGGTTCGGTGAAAATCTCAAAAACATCCCCGTCGGTTGCAAAGTCGGCAGCACCGGCTTCCAAAGCGTCCTCCATCACTTTATCCTCGTTCAATCCTTCAGCCTCAATAACAATTACGCCTTTTTTATTGAACATATAGCTTACGCATCCGGTTGTTCCGAGGTTGCCTCCGCATTTGTCAAAGTAATGGCGCAAATCACCGGCAGTGCGGTTCCTGTTATCGGTCAATGTTTCAACAATAACGGCAATACCCCCGGGGCCGTAACCCTCATACTGGATGGATTCATAATTGTCGGTGGTGGTGTCGCCAACCGCTTTTTTGATGATTCTTTCTATATTTTCATTAGGCACGTTATTAGCTTTTGCCTTGGCGATACAATCACGAAGCTTAGAGTTGTTAGCCGGGTCTGGCCCGCCTTCCCTTACAGCCACGGCAAGCTCGCGCCCGATTTTTGTAAATATCTTCGCCCGCTGGCTGTCGGTTTTCTCCTTCTTTCGCTTGATATTATTCCATTTGGAATGACCGGACATAAAAAGCTCCCCTCTAAAATTTGAATACAGGATAAAAATAGCCT
>DUMT01000019.1 GCA_012839705.1 Clostridiales bacterium
GGCGGCATATGCAGCAATGGATCGAGTGGGATGTTGAGATTCCAGCTGATGGTTATTACAACATATCAATGAGGCTAAAACAAAATGAACGGCCCGGGCAAAACTCAAGCAGAAGGCTGTATGTTGATGGCGAGGTCCCATATAAGGAATTAAACAGTTTTGAAATACCATATAAAAGCGGATGGCAATATTATACCGTTGGAAAAGATGAATCATTCTATTCGGTTTACCTCACCCAGGGAAAACATACCATAAGGATAGAGAACACCATCGGATCCATAGGCAGCGTTATCCGCAAAACAAAATCGCTTGTCCAGGAATTGAATAAGCTTTACCGGAACATTTTGGTATATATAGGCAATTCTCCCGACCCCGACCGGGATTATCAATTGTATGTTCTGATACCAGACCTGGCTGACACCATCAAATCTTTGGTGGGGAAAATTCAGTCGGTAAAAAAAGAGCTTTTGGAAATTACCGGTACAGCCGGGGAGGGTTATGCCCAATTTGAAGATTTGGAACGACAATTAAAACTCTTTTTGTTAAATGAGAATAAAATACCGGCACAGTTTGACTTGTTCAGGTCAAATATAAGTTCATTATCGGAGTGGATGCTCCTTGCCCAGGAGCAGCCAGTTCTGATTGATTATATTGAGCTTACTGCTGCTGATAAAAAGATTAATCACACTGAGGCCGGTTTCTTTAATAAACTTTGGTTCGATTTAAAAGCTTTTTTTGCTTCTTTTTTCATAGACTACAATACCCTGAGCAGTAATGCAGGGCCCAACCAGTCAGTGACCGTTTGGGTTGGCTCAAATGCGGTTAACGCCGCAGGAACGGTGGCAGCTGGCAGGGATCAGGCAAACGCAATCAAGGCTGCTGTTGACACATACTTTACACCGGCAACCGGAATTTCGGTCAATTTAAAGCTGGTCGATCCGAATTCCCTGATTCCTGCAGTGGCAACAGGCAACGGGCCGGACGTTACAATATTCCTCAACTCAAAGAGCGTTATGGATTATGGCTTTCGTGGCGCATTGCTGGACTTGTCAACATACCCTGATCTGGAATTGGTTTTGGAAAACATACATCCTGAAGCAGCGGCTCCTTTTGTTTATCAGGGGAAAAGGTATGCTCTGCCTGATAGTTATTCTTTTAACCTTATGTTTTACCGCAAGGATATATTTGAACAGCTCGGGCTGGATGTGCCCCAAACCTGGCGGGATATTGACAGTATACTGCCGGAGCTTAACAGCAATTTTATGACTATCGGGCTTCCAAGCCTTTCTGTAGATTCGGTTGAATTATTTGCAACCATTCTATATCAGATGGGCGGTTCGGCTTATGATGAAAAGGGCACTAAATCCATGTTTTATTCAACTAAGGGAGTTGAAGCCTTCGAACGCTGGGGCAGTTTTTATACAAAATATGATGTCCCTCAAAAACTTGATTTGCTTACATATTTCAGAACCGGACAGGCGCCGGTAATTATAGCCCCTTATACTTTTTATAATAATCTGTCGGTTGGTGCGCCGGAAATTGATGGATTATGGGACGCTGTTTTAGTACCAGGAGCTGTCCAGGATGACGGGCAGGTTGACCACACCGTAATGGGTACCAGCACAGGGGCTGTGATTTTCTCAACCACTAAGGTAAGTAATGCGGCCTGGGAATTCTTAAAATGGTGGACAGGTGACGAGGCGCAGTATCAGTACGGAATCGAGGTAGAAACAGCCCTGGGCAAAGCTGGCCGTATCGCTGCAGCAAATGTCAAGGCATTTGAGAAGCTGCCCTGGACTAAACAGGCTTACAATGTCATCCGCCAGCAAATGGCTGCTTCAAAAGGGTTGCCGGAGGTACCTGGCGGTTATATGGCAACCCGTTATATCCCCACCGCCATGCGGCTGGTGGTTAACAATGGCATATACCCCAGAGATGCGCTGCTTTACTATTCGCAACTGATTGATGAAGAAATCCAGGTCAAGCGCAAGGAATTCAAACTGGAATAAGATTTTATGCTGCAGGTTCATAGCGGTGAAAGCTGTCCAAAGAATATTTTCTCCAAGAAAGGAGGCAGCAAAGGATGAGATACAAATCAAGGGTAAATGCTTTGATACGGCAGATAATATATTACCGACAAGCGTATCTTCTAATGTTGCCGTTTTTAGTCCTGTTTTCGGTTTTTATAATTTGGCCGGTTATCCTTTCCCTTGTGATGAGTTTCACAAATTACAACCTTTTCCAGAAACCTGAGTTTGTCGGCTTTTATAATTACTTCAAACTGTTTTTTAAAGATGATATTTTTCTGCTGGCTTTCCAAAACACCTTAAAATTTGCTTTAATCACCGGACCGATCGGGTATTTAATGTGTTTTTTTTTCGCCTGGGTGATAAATGAGCTGCATCCGAAAGTCCGCAGTGTAATGACGTTAATTTTCTATGCGCCGTCGATAGCAGGCAACGTTTTCGTTATTTGGCTGGTTATATTTGACGGGGATATGTACGGCTATTTAAATAGCCTTTTAACCTCATTCGGGATTATTGACGGGCCCATACAGTGGCTTAGCGACCCGAAATACATGATGTCCACTGTAATAATTGTGCAGCTGTGGATAAGCCTTGGGACTTCTTTCCTTACTTTACGGGCTGGTTTCAATACGGTTGACACTCAATACTATGAAGCCGCTGCTATTGACGGGATACGCAACCGGTGGCAGGAACTCTGGTATGTCACCCTTCCAATGATGCAGCCGCATCTTGCATTGTCTGCTGTCCTGTCAGTTACAGCAGCCTTCGCCTCAGACCGCGTTGCGACCGTTATGACCGGTTTCCCAAGTACCAATTATGCAACCCATATGCTGATCCATCATTTGCAGGATTATGGGTTAATCCGTCATGAACGTGGTTATGCGGCGGCTATCGCCACGGTAATATTTTTGCTGACTGTGTTCTTTAATTATTTGTTCCAGCGGTTTTTAAGGAGGACTGGCAGATGAGTAGGCCTCAAAAACTGCAAATGCGCTCCAAACGCTTAAACCGTTCTTTGGGCGGAAATATTGCTATTACCATCATACTGCTGATTTTCGGATTATACAGCCTGTTGCCGATGGTTATGGCGGTCAACCAATCCCTAAAACCCCTGAGCGAGCTGTTTATCTATCCCCCTAAAGTATTTGTGCGCAAACCGACTTTTGATAACTTCAGGTCATTATATGAACTGATCTCTACTTCAATGGTACCTTTTTCAAGATACTTATTCAACACGGTCTTCGTTTCGGTGGTTGGAACCGTTGTGCATATTCTTATGGCGTCAATGTGCGCTTTCCCGTTGGCAAAATATACTAAGATGCCGGGAAATAAATTCATTTCGGCAGTTATTGTTTATTCCCTCATGATAAACCCCACTGTAGCGGATATTGCAAACTATCAGACCATGGCCAGGTTTAACCTGACCGACACATATTGGTCTATTCTACTCCCTGCATTTGCTTCCAGTTTTGGTCTATATCTTTTGAAACAATTTATTGTCCAAATTCCTGACTCTCTTATTGAGGCTGCAAAAATTGATGGATGCGGTGATATTAGAATTAATTTCTCAATTATAATGCCAAATGTACGGCCTGCATGGCTGACACTTGCCCTGTTTTCATTCCAGAACCTTTGGAACGGTACCAACTCCACTTACATTTACAGCGAGCAGATGAAAAGCCTGCCTTATGCGTTAAGCCAGCTTACAAGCGGCGGGATATCCCGGGCTGGAGCCAGCGCGGCTGTGGTAGTTATTATGATGATTATTCCTGTAGTATTCTTTCTGCTTACCCAGTCGAAAATTTTGGAAACTATGGCTACTTCCGGCCTGAAAGACTGAATTCAATTTATCTTCAGGCACTAAAAAATGCAAATTATTAAATACCTTGTATTACATTGATGCAAGGGATTGATGGTGAATTGATATGAACAAAGAAAGAAAAAACAGGCTGGCCGAATTTGCTGTTAAACGGATTTTGTTATTATTCATAATCCTGGGGGTATTAATTTGCGAAAAGAGGGTTTTTGCTTATACTCCGTATGATAGCTATACATATTCAAATGCGACTGGAACTATCGAAGCAATCCCTACGCCGGCACCATATATTCCAGCAGACTATATTAATTCCGACCGAATTGGGACCGAGCTATCACGGCCTTGTGATTTTGCCTTCGGCCCTGATGGGAATTTGTATGTTATCGACAGCAATTTGAATAAAATTGTTGTTCTAAACCGGGATTTTAAGGTTGTAAAAGAAATCAAATCCTTTAAAAGAGACAGTAAAGACGAAGGATTTAATAACCCGCAAGGCCTGTTTGTGGACAGCACGGGCCAGATATATGTTTGTGATACTGGAAATGGCCGGGTGTTGATGCTAAATAATGAAGGAGAACTGATTTCAGTTTATACTAAGCCGGATTCGCCATTATTGGGGGCTGATTATGAGTATAAGCCTGTTAAAATTGCGGTGGACAGTTCCGGAACATTGTATGTCATAAATACTAATGAGTATTCCGGTTTAATGAAAATAACTCCGCAAGGCAGGTTTGTCGGCTTTATAGGAAGCAATAAAGCAATTGTCAGCCCTGTTGTTAAGTTTTGGAAGAAAATAATGTCGGAAACCCAGAAAAAGCAGCTTCTTTCATTTGTGCCTGTTGAATATCACAACATCTCAATGGATTCGGAAGGGTTTATCTACGCAGTAAGCGCCACAAAGTCAGGGGAAAACCCCATCAGGAGGATAAACCTTTCAGGTACGGATATCCTTATCAGGAACGGCTATGTAGGGGTCAAAGGAGATTTGGTTACTCCAAAGACTATAACAAAAGATACCAAATCAGGCTCTGTTTTTGTTGATATATGTTCTTCAGGCAATGGAAATTATTTTGCTCTTGATTCCAATTACGGCCGCATCTTTGTATATAACCAGGAAGGCTTTTTGCTTTATGTCTTTGGAGGCAGGGGGGTCCAGATTGGAACCTTTACTACTCCGAGCGCGATTGAATTGCAGGACGACCGATTGCTGGTACTTGACGAGGTCAATGCAGCTATAACGGTGTTTAAGAAAACCCAATTTGCCAACTTAATAAGCCAGGCTGAACAGCATTATTACCAGGGAAACTTTGAGCAAAGCAAACGTAGCTGGAATGAAGTATTAAAGCTTTGCAGTACGTATGAGTTTGGATACCTTCAACTGGGCAAGATTTACCTGCAGGAAAAAGATTATTTTAATGCGATGAGATGTTTTAAACTGGGCAATTACCGTGGCGATAAGGTTACATTTATGACAGGATACAACAAGGCATACACCGAAATCAGGAAAATATGGTTTTCTAAATACCTTGCTGTTATGGTGCTGGGCGGGTTAGCCCTGGCGGTGATTGTATCAGCTTACAGGCGGTTTGTTTCTAAGCGGCGGAAAAAGCAGGGGGAGGGGCATGGAAAATTATGAAAAAGCAGATACGTTTTGCATTTCATATCCTAACCCATCCCTTTGATGGCTTCTGGGATATGCGGTTCGACCAAAAGGGCAGCATCTGGATGGCGCTGCTCGGTTATGTGATGCTGATTGTTTCCAACGTAATTCAGAAGGAAGTAACAAATTACCTGTTCAATGACCATGCCATGACGTTGACCGATATTGGCATGGAGATACAAATGGTATTGATCCCATCAGCTTTATTCTGCATCGGAAACTGGTCAGTTACCACTTTGCTGGATGGCGAGGGGCGGTTCAAGGATATTGTAATGGCCCTGGGGTATTCGATGTATCCGTTGTCCATAATTCCCATCCCGCTTGCTTTTTTGTCGTTGGCGTTTACTTATTCTGAATCGGTATACTACACAGGATTAATTGCAATTTCGGGAATATGGTTTTTCTTCCTGCTGTTTGCGGGCATTATGACTATTCATCAATACTCTGTTACCAAAATGATTGCAACTACAGTCCTCACGATTTTTGCAATGATTATTCTGGTCTTTATCGGGCTGTTGTTTTTTGAACTTATATCACAGTTCTTTGTGTTCGCCACTGCTGTATACCAGGAATTGAGTTTCCGATACTGAAAGGGCTATAAAAACCATATTGATTGGCCCGCCAAGAATTCCAGGCTGGAGGAATATCCGCTATGAAAAAGAACTGTTTTTCCCGTATATCGGTGTTTGTATTTGCCATAATGGTGCTGGCAACCGCCTGCAGCAAAGTTCAGATGCCTCAATATCAGAAGAATACTGAGAGTTTTCAATTCTGTTTTGACAAAAGCACGGTTTCTAATGATCAAAATACTTTAAACGAGCAACTGTTAAGCTTGACACTGGTTGCGGAAAGCTCCATACTCAGGTTGTATGCGGATGAGTCCAATGCCAATGTGGTGGTGGAGGATAAGCGCAGCGGCAAATTGTGGTCGGCAATCCCTATGGATTTGGAATCCGACGCTGTTGCGACCGATGAAATGAAAACCATTATGCGTTCCACTGTAAGAATTACGTATTATGACAACGGTTCGCTGAAGACAATGTATAGCTACCCTGACTGTGTGGAGAACGAAGGGCACTCGATGGAGTAAATTGACAATGGCGTCCGGTTCACATTTAATATGAGTTCCGGCCAGATTACATTTGCTGATTTGCCTTTGAAATTAAATGATGAACGTTTTAAAAAGTTTTTTGTAGATAACCCTGGGCTTACTGAAGTGGATAAAAAGAGGATAAACAAATATTTCGAATACAGTGAAGACGAAAAGGTCTGGGTGCGTGTCGCGGAAAATGACACAGTGCTTAGGAGTTTGTATGACATTATGCAGCGGGTTGGATATACCGAAGAGGAGCTTAAAACAGATTTCAAGGAAAACGGTATTCCTTACACAGGGGGAACCCGCATATTTTTTAATCTGAATATTGAATACACCATTCAGAATGACAGCCTGCTGGTTAATGTACCGCTGGAGGGGATAAAATACAATCCAAACTTCCCGCCTGTAACCATAACATTCAACGAATTGCTCCTGTCAGATTCAGGCAATAACGGATATTTGTTTGTTCCAGACGGAAGCGGCGCTATTATACATTTCTCCGAAAACCCGGATGATAAGGGAAGCTATACCCTGCCTGTCTATGGCGAAGACCAGTCGATTAACAATCTGGATATTCCCGCGAAATCCATTCCATCACTAATGCCGGTTTTTGGAATAAACTGCGGCAAAAGCGGAGCTTTGGCTATTATTGAAGACGGCGATGCATTTTCTTATATCACTGCATATAAGGCTGGGACCCTTAATTCATATAACACAGTCTATTGTGAATTTAATACAATCCGTAGTTCATCAGCTTCTATAGGGGACGGAAGCCTGACGAGTCTGGTCCATGTTTTTCAAAATCAGCTTTACAAAGGAAGCTTGCGGATTCGTTACATTATGCTTAACGGCAAAACTGATTATGCTGCTATGGCGGTCTGCTACAGGCAATACCGGATGGAGCGCGATAGGCTGGAATTTAGTAAACTGCAGGATGCTCAGCTCCATTTGGAATTGATCGGGGGGATAGAGGCAGCGAATTCTGTTCTTGGGTTTCAATACAAGGGGATAAAATCCCTTACTACTTTTGAGCAGGCTTTAGAAATAA
>DUMT01000120.1 GCA_012839705.1 Clostridiales bacterium
GGAATCTTGTTCGCCACCAGCGACATTCCAACGCCGGTGCCGCAAATCAGGATTCCCCTTTCACATTCCCCGGAAGCCACGGCACGGGCGGCTTTTTCGGCAAAAACCGGATAGTCGCAGCTTTCTTCGCTGTAGGTTCCGAAATCCCTGTATTCGAGCCCCATCTCCTCAAGGAGTGCTATGATATCCTTTTTCATTTCGAGCGCTGCATGGTCACAGGCAATTGCAATCATCTTTTAATCCTCCATAATCCTACATAAAACTACATAAAACCATATAAAGTTAAGCATAAAAATAATCCAAAAACCGGAGCCCAAAAAAATCCCTGGTTTTTGGATTATTATATCACATTTTATTGGAATTTAATATCTCAATAATTTAATATCTAAATTAAATAAATAAAGGCTGAATCTGCTGTCCTGAGAGGGCGGCTGAGATCGTCTTTTCAATCTGCGAAAAATCGGCAACCATTGAATTCGGCTTTGAAACGGGGTCATCCTGTTTAAGGGGCACAAAATATATGTTTTTTGTGTTTTTTAAAAGGGAGATATTCCTCATTGAAGCCCCCAGAGCGTCGTTGGTGGAAACGGCGATTACCACAGGCTTGCCGCGCCTGAGCTGGGATTTTACCGCGAGAGCCGCCGGGGTGTCGCTAATCCCGTTGGCAAGGCGCCCCAGGGTGCTGCCGGTGCAGGGGGCAACAACCAGAACATCCACCAAATCTTTAGGGCCTATGGGTTCAACCTCCACCAATGTGTCTAAGGGCTTTTTGCCCGTAATATCAATAAGCTTTTTATGTAAATCCTCCGCCCGGCCGAACCTTGTATCAATTGATGATGCGTTGTAGGACAGTATGGGCGTAATATCCGCACCTTCATCCTTCAACTTTTGGATTACCGTCAAAATCCTGTCAAAGGTACAGAAGGAACCGGTGATAACAAATCCTATTTTAAGGCTATTCATTCAATACCCTCCTTAATCATGTTAAGGATGGTATTTTTAATTATCTGCCCTGCGCTCTTTGGAGCCACCCGCCCGGGCAGGGACAGCGCCCAAATGGTCTTTATCTGCAACTCCGCCGCAGCCTTGAAATCCACGCCGCCGGGACGGGATGCAAGGTCAATTAACAGGGTGTTTTTATCAAGCCTGGATAGTATATCACGGTTGAAAATCGGGAAAGGTATTGTATTAAATATTACGTCGAAATTTTCCATATGTTCTCCGAGATGCCTTATCTCAATGGTTTGGCATCCCTGCGAGTCAGCCCAAGCCAAATCCGAAAACTTCCGGGCGGCAACGGTAACACGGGCTCCAAGGGCTACCAGCATTTGAGCCAGCATCCGCCCAATCCTGCCGTATCCGGTGATAAGGCAGTTTGAGCCCCTTATGGTTATCGGCAGCTCCTCCATGGCAAGCTGGATTGCCCCTTCTGCAGTGGGAACTGCGTTGTAAACCGCCAGCTCCTCCCGGTTGAGGTAATCGTGTATTTTTATCCCCCGTTTTTCCGCTTCCTCCCTCACTTCGCTGGTCACCGCGCCGCCAACCACACACTGGTTGGGCTTTACGGCGTTGAAAACGGTGTCAAGGGAAATCCGCACCCGGGAAAACGGCGCATTGATTGTGGTCCCATCGGTGCTTACAGGCACCGGAAGGATTACAAAATCCGAAAGGGACACCGCCTGGGCGGGATTGGTGCATCCCGTCACACAGGGAGGAAGGTCTGTGCTGTCAAACCCCGATGTTATCACCTTATAGCCATCTGCTGCCAAAAGCCCCGCAAGATATGCACTTCTTAGATCCCCGCCTATAACGGCGAAAGTATCTATATTCATGGTATCCAACCCCCAATGCTTATTTGTTTGCTCTTGCTATATCCTATGAAAAACAACAACTTTCGGTGATAATAGCTTTTGGAATTTATAGTTATCCCCTTTTATAAATTAATACATTGTTCAAAAATTAATGCTTAAAAATACAATTTTCCTGGTTTATAATTGAATGTTATGATAGTATGAATTTACCAAAATTTTTTGAGGTGCGTTATGGCAGGATATGTAAGCTTTCAGAATGTCGTTAAGGAATATAAAATGGGGGATGTTACCGTCCGGGCTGCCGACGGCATCACCTTTGATGCTGAAAAGGGCGAATTCGTAGTGGTAGTTGGCCCCAGCGGAGCGGGTAAAACCACCGTTTTAAATATGCTTGGGGGAATGGACACCTGCGACGGGGGAAAAATCTTCGTGGACGGAGTGGAGGTCAGCGCGTTTAACAAAAAACAGCTGACAACCTACAGAAGGCACGACATAGGTTTTGTTTTCCAGTTTTACAACCTCGTCCAGAACCTCACCGCCCTTGAAAACGTGGAGCTGGCGGCCCAGATTTGCAAAAACCCTCTGGACGCCCGGCAGGTGCTGAAAGACGTGGGTCTAGAAAACCGCATGGGCAACTTCCCTGCCCAGCTTTCGGGCGGAGAGCAGCAGCGGGTGTCTATTGCCCGCGCCCTGGCTAAAAACCCGAAACTCCTGCTGTGCGACGAGCCCACCGGTGCTTTGGACGACGCCACCGGCCGGCAGGTGCTGGAACTTCTCCACAAGACTTGCAAGAATACAGGCATGACGGTATTTGTCATCACCCACAACCAGGCAATAACCCCGGTTGCGGACAGGATAATAAAACTTCGCAACGGCAGGGTCAGGGAAATTATCAGAAATGAAAACCCATTGCCTGTGGAAAGGATCGAATGGTAATGAAAAATTCCTTCCACAAAACCATCCTTCGCCATATTATCAACAACCCCCGCCGTTACCTGGCGATTATGTTCATTGTCGCCCTCGGGGTTTCCTTTTTCTCAGGAGTCCGGGCGGCAAGCCCGAATATGCGCGATGCCGCCGACAAATACCTTGACGATTATAACGCGTCGGATATCCAAATCATTTCAACCCTGGGCTTTGACGATGAAGATATACAGGCTTTAAGGCAGGCTAAAAACACCGACGCAATTATGCCCGCTTATTCGGTAGACGGCTTTGTCATAAAAGACGGGCGCACCCTTTTAATCAATTTTCAGTCCATTGATACCGAAAAAATTTCCAGCCAGCCTAAATCCGTGCTTAACATGCCTGTGCTGGTGGAAGGACGGTTTCCAAGCGAAAAAAACGAATGTGTTCTGGATTACTTGCTTGTGGATTTTTATAATTTTAAAATTGGTGACACCATCCAAATCCAGACCAGCAGCGACCCTGATATCGTAAAATCCCTGAACCAGCTGGAATATAAAATCGTAGGCTTTGTTAACTCGGTCCAGTACATCTCCTTCCAGCGGGGCAGCAGCACAAAGGGTGACGGGAGTTTAACCGGTTTTGCCTTTATCCCCGAGGGAAATTTCACCCTGGAGGTTTATACCGGAGTTTTTATAAAAGCAAAAAACATAACTGAATCCCGTTTTTCCGAAGAATATAAAAATAAAATCAATCAATTTAAAGAGGAAATCAAGCAAATCGGGAATATCAGGAATCCCCAGCGATACCAGCAAATCAAAGAAGACGCGGAAAAAGAGCTGGAAAAGGGCAGGAAGGAACTAAAAGACGCGGAAAACAAGCTATCCAGCGGCGAGAAGGAGATTTTGGAGGGCGAAAAAAAGCTTAATGATGGGCAAAAGGAGCTTGAAGCAAACCGCAAAAAGTACCAGGATGAAATTACGAAGGCGAAAAAAGAGCTTGACGCCGCAAAAGTTAAGCTGGAGGACTCCAGAAAGGCCCTCGACGGCAACCAAAAACAGCTTAATGCCGCCAAAGATGAGCTAAACAGGGCAAAAAGCGAAATGGAAGGCAAAAAAGCCCAGCTTGAACAGGGCGAACAGGCTGTTTCAGAGCTTTACAGCCAGATTTCAGCACTCACTTTGCAACTAGAACACCTGAGCCCCGGCAGCAGCGAGGCAATAGAGATTGAATCCCAAATCAGCCAGCTCAAAAACCTTTACAATCAAATGTCCAGGGAGCTTGAAGAATCCCGGAAGCTTTTTGAGCAGGGCATGGCGCAGATAGAGGAAAACGAAAAAAAGCTATCCCAAAACGAAATCCAGCTTAAAAAAGGCTGGGATGAATACAACAAAGGCAAGGCGGAGTATGAGAAAAACCTTGCGCTTTATGAAAAATCCAAAGCTGAGGGCGCCACAAAACTTGAGGAGGCGGAGCGGGAATTAAACAAGTCCCGGCGGGAGCTTGAAAAGGCGAAAAAGGAATTAAACGAGAAAAAGCCCGATGCCCTTAAGGAGATGGAAAACGCTCGGAAAAAGCTTGAGGAAGGCGAGCGGGAGCTTGAAAAATTAAAAGAGCCCGAATGGTACGCCATAGGGCTTAACGAAAACACAGGGGTTTACAGTTACAATCAGGACACAGACAGGGTTGCTGCCATCGGTCTGGTTTTCCCGCTGATATTCTTCCTGGTAGCCGCCCTTGTCTGCCTTACCAACATGACCAGGATTGTGGAGGACGACAGGACAAACATCGGTATTCTGAAAGCGCTCGGATACAGCGGTTTTAAAATCGCATCAAAATACCTTGTATATTCATGCTCCGCCGCGGGATTCGGCATCGCCCTGGGGGTATTAACCGGATCGGCAATTTTCCCTCGGGTTATCGCCGACGCTTACGGAATAATTTACGCCCTCCCCCCTGTCGCCGGCGAAATTGATGTTAACAGCTCCTGCATCGCTGGCATTGGCGCCATCATCTGCACAGTTGTCCCGACACTGCTGGTGTGCTACAAGGAGCTTGCCGCGGTGCCCGCCACCCTGATGCGGCCCCGGGCGCCTAAATCCGGCAGGCGCATTATGCTGGAAAGGCTTCCCGTTATCTGGAACCGGCTGAACTTCTCCCAAAAGGTCACATGCCGCAATCTTTTCAGATACAAAAAAAGGTTGCTTATGACCGTCCTCGGCATTGCCGGCTGCACTGGGCTGGTTTATACAGGCTTCGGGTTAAAGGATTCCATTCGCCTGATGGTGCCTGTACAGTATGAGCAAATTCAGAAATATGATATGACGGTTTTCCTGCGTGAAACCGGTGAAGAAAATTTGTCAGATCTTGAATCCGTGTTGTCGAACAATCAGAATGTAAAAGATTTTATCCATTTCCACCAGACGGAAGTGGATGCAACAACCGATAATTCCACCCTTTCCGCCTATCTTATCGTGACCGATAACACCGAAAAATTTAACAAATTCATCACCCTGCGCAAAAGGAGAACCCATACACCTGTAAGACTTTCAAACAGCGGAGTTGTAATTACCGAAAAATTCGGGCGTATGCTTGGAATAAAGATCGGGGATACAATAACATTAAAAGTCAGGGAAAAGCCCGAAGTTAAAGTCAAAGTAGAGGGAATTACAGAAAACTATGTAATGCACTATATTTACATGACAGACGAGCTGTATCAGTCCCTTTACGGCGAATCACCGGAAATCAACGCTGTATACAGCCAGATTAGGGACAACAGCGAACAGGCTGAAGGGGAACTGTCAAAAACCCTTGTAAAACTGGATTACGTGGCAAGCGTGTCCTTCAATACTACCCTTCGCCAAAACTTCGACGACATGGTAAGCGCCATGGACTATGTGGTGCTGGTGCTGATCCTCTCCGCTGCAGCCCTCGCATTTATCGTGCTTTTTAGCTTAACCAGCATAAATATCGATGAGCGCAGGCGGGAGCTGGCGACCCTTAAAGTCCTCGGGTTCTACGACGTGGAAACCAATATGTATCTTTACCGGGAAAGCTTCCTGCTCACCCTTATTGGTATTGCGGTAGGGTCGGTTTTAGGGGTATTCATGCTATCCTTCGTCATCACCACTGCCGAAGTGGACATCGTAATGTTCACCCGCAGCACCCGATGGACCAACTTCCTTTTCTCCGCACTCATGACCATAGCTTTCTCCGCCGCCGCAAACCTTTTGACCAGCAGGACAATCAACCGTATTGACATGGTTGAGTCTTTGAAAAGCGTGGAATAAAAAATATCACAAAAAATGAAGCCCTTATTTGAATGAAACAAAAAACCGGTAGACCTTTACGGTCTACCGGATTTTTTGGCACCCCCGGCGTGAATCGAACACACGACTAGCCCTTAGGAGGGGCTCGTTATATCCACTTAACTACGGGGGCATATTATTCACTTGCGCCTTGAATAGTTTACAACAAAACATATGATTTTGTCAATGATGGTTGCTGAAAAAA
>DUMT01000121.1 GCA_012839705.1 Clostridiales bacterium
AAGCAATTTAAGCTGTTTTTTAAGTTTCATCTTGGCGTATGGCAGTGGGTTTTTACAGTCCCCACCGGGATGGAAAAAATCTCGGACAATTCCCTGTATTTATACCGGTCTAAATAGTGTAGCATAAACAATTGTTGTTCAATGTCGTTAAGCACATCTAGCGCCTTTTGGATTTCAATGGAGTAAATGGCCTGTTCTTCGAACCCGTCCGCGACAATATCTCCATGGCCTTCCGGGGAAAGCTCCCGCTTATTGTCCCGGATATAGTTGTAGGCGAGATTGCGGGTCGCGACTATCAGCCATGTTTTGTGGTTCTTTATTGGATTTGCCGTATCGTCATAATGAAGCAGCTTTAAAAAGATGGCCTGGGTAATATCCTCCGCCGCAGCCCTGTTACGCAGTATGGAATAAGCACACCCGAACACCGCCGGGCTATACATTTGATAAAGCCTAGCAATCTGTATATTGTCTGACACTTTTTAGCCTCTCCCTTAAATCTACTGCTATATATAAGACACATGAAAGACGGTTTTGGTTTTTTAATCTTTTCCATTTTACCATATGAGAGTAAAATTTTTACCATGTAAGGGTAAAATATTTGCATGGCAAGGTTAAATAACAAAGATAACATAATTACCGGAAAAAGTAGAATTGAAATATTTAAAGCGCTGTATTTGAAGCCAACGCCTTAAAGCAACAGGCGACTTATGTTTGCTGAAAATCATGACTTTTCTGCGAATTTATCTGGAATTCTACAATTTGATTTTTATTCTCGATTAAATTTGATTGACATATGTTTACGTTTGTTGTATCCTGTCCTTACACTATGCTAAAAGGAGAAATCTATGGAAAGCAAACTAATAAAGCGCTTTGGATTATTCACTGCTATTGCAATGGTAATCGGAATTGTAATCGGCAGCGGTGTATTTTTTAAAGCAGAAAAAATTCTTAAGCTTACTGGAGGTAGCCTTCCTACCGGAATATTTGCCTGGGCTATCGGTGGCGCAATTATGATAGTTTGCGCTTATGCCTTTGCAATATTAGCCACAAGATATGAAAAAGTTAATGGCCTTGTTGACTACGCAGAAGCCTCCATCGGCCCTATATACGGTTATTTTGTCGGCTGGTTTATGGCTACTATTTACTATCCGGCTATGACATCTGTTTTGGCCTGGGCTTCCGCAAGGTATTTCAGCGTTTTAATGGGTTGGGATATTACAGGGGGGAACTGTCTTGTCCTTGCCGGTTTCTTTATGGTGGCTATTTACGCAATTAATGCCCTTTCACCAACTCTAGCCGGCAGATTCCAGGTATCAACCACTGCAATAAAACTTATCCCCCTAATTTTAATGGCTTTGGTTGGAACAATTGTTGGCTTTTCCAGCGGCATGACTGTGGAAAACTTTACAACAAAGGTTGGCGTCGCTACTGCGGAACATCCTTTACTCAGCGCTGTTGTGGCTTCCGCCTTTGCATATGAAGGATGGATTATTGCAACAAGTATTAACGCCGAATTAAAAGATGCTAAGAAAAACCTTCCTCGCGCCCTTGTTTTAGGAACGATGGTTGTTGCGGCAATTTATATACTCTATTCCATAGGCCTTTCAGGCGGCGTAACAAACGAGGAATTAATGAAGAGTGGCGAAGCCGGTGCAAAACTAGCGTTCTCTACCGTTTTCGGAAAATTCGCAGGAACAGGGCTTATGGTTCTTGTGGTCATTTCGTGTTTAGGAACTTTAAACGGTTTGATGTTGGGTTGTACAAGAGGTTTTTACAGCCTTGCTGCCAGAGATATGGGGCCTTATCCGAAGATGTTCAGACAGGTTGACCCTGTGACTAACATGCCTTCCAACTCGGCAACCATCGGCCTTCTGGTCACATCCGCCTGGCTTGTATATTTTTATGGTGCGAATCTTACAGAACCCTGGTTTGGCAAATTCTCTTTCGATTCTTCCGAACTTCCAATAGTCACAATTTATGCTTTATACTTACCGATTTTAGCCATGATGATGGTAAAAGAAAAAGATTTAAGCCCCTTTAAGAGATTTGTTGCTCCGATTCTTGCTATGATAGGTTCATTATTCATGGTTTTCGCCGCTATTTACGCCTTTAAAATGACTGTAGTTTATTATTTAATCGTTTTTGCTGTTATTATGTTGTTGGGAGCAATTCCTTTATATCTAAAAAAGAAATAAATCTATTATAAAAACAGGCATTTTCACTTGGGTGAAAATGCCTGTTTTTTAAATGCCGGAAATATGGACATCGGGGAAGAGAGGAAAACAGTTTTCAGGCTGTTGTTAATGAAAAGTGCGCGTCTGGCTAGACGCGCACTTTTGGCAAATTACCCGATTGTTATAATAAAGAAGAAAACTGGGAGAATTAAATGAATAAATGAAAAAGCATAAAGCCCGTTGAATACGGGCTTTATGCTAAAGTTAGAGGGGTGTTTTGAGGAGGGTAAAGTACTCTATAAATGGAATAAAACGGTGCGGCTCCGTCTTACTCCGAGTACGGGTTAATTATATATCATATATTTCAATTTTATGTTAATTGAGTATGAATAAAATGTAATAATTCTGTTTAGTTTTGCTGACTGCAAACATTTGTTTGACATTGGGCGTTTTGTGTGATATGATTAAAGGGTAAAATTGGCGATAATTGTGAGTATTATGGTGTTTTAGGGTATTATCGTAGCCATCCGCATTTGTGAAAGGGGCAGTTTATAATGCTGAATGAAAAGCAGAAAAAAGTATTGTCGTATCTACGGGAACGCGCCCAGACCGGGGTCCCGCCCACAGTCCGCGAGATTTGTGCTGCAACCGGGATAAGATCAACATCCACTGTCCATGCTTACCTTAAATTATTGGAGGAACAAGGGTATATATCACGCCAAAGCGGGTTAAACAGGGCGATACGCCTGCCCGGGGATAATGCTATCAGCGTTCCGCTGATTGGCCGGGTCACGGCAGGCCAGCCCATTTTGGCTGTTGAGGAAATTGAAGGTTATGTCTCGTTTTCAGGCAGTCCTCACGGTTCTCCCGAAGACCTGTTTGCTCTAAGGGCTATTGGCGACAGTATGATAAATGCCGGGATTCTGAATAATGACATTATTATTGTGCAGAAATCCTCCGAAGTGCGGAATGGCGATATTGTTGTAGCTTTAATTGATGATGAGGCTACCGTAAAGCGGATATATTACGAAAATAGATATATTCGCCTTCAGCCGGAAAACGAAAAATACGAGCCGATAATTGTAAAGGAAGCGCTGGTGTTAGGCAAGGTTATAGCCCTGATACGCTATTTCTAATCAAATTTAATTTAAAACGCTTGCCAATTGTCAAATAATTCTGGTAATATATTCATAATACATTTTATATATCTAAATTCCGAGATTATTATGGAATATTCGACAGGGCAAGAGGTTTTGCTAATGAGCGAATTATTCAAAGAACGGGTTTTAATTGTATTAGCGCTGGTTTTATGTATTGTTGTCAGTATATTAGGCGCTTGGGATGCTCCTGAGTTTTCTCCAATCAGCGTCGTTTATACTGAACCAGATTCAAAGCCTGTTGGTACAGAAACCACTAAAAGCAACGCCCAAACCACCACAGGGACTACTGCTAAAAAACAGACTTCATCCAAAGCGGCTGTGACTACAACTGCCCAGACGGCAAAACAGTCTGAGAAAAGTAGCCAAACAGGCAAAATCAATATTAACACCGCATCTCAGGAGATGCTTGAATCCTTGCCCAAAATAGGCGAAACTATTGCAGCCCGGATTATAGAATACCGTAACACATACGGCGGTTTTGACTCAATTGAAGAAATTAAGAATGTCAAAGGTATAGGAGAGAAGACCTTTGAAGCATTAAAGGATCTGATTACCGTTGACTAGGAATTAGAAAGCAATAAAAAGGTGGCGAAAGCCACCTTTTTGATTGAAACAGGTATTTGAAGTAAAGAAGAACATTAATACTATATAAAAAATATTATATACTGTAGATTTAATAACGGGCATTTTGCTGGATGAAGGCGAGGGGTACCCATGAAATTCATTAAACCAAATTTGTTGCCAAATATGCTCACAATCGGCAATATGGCAATAGGGATAGCGGTGATTCTATTAACCAGGCAAAACAGCAGTGCTGTGTATATCAGGGTGGCATGCGGTTTTATTTTTGTAGCTGTTATTCTTGATATGTTGGATGGATATGTAGCCAGATGTTTGAATGTGGCTTCGGAAATGGGAAAACAGCTTGACTCTTTTTCGGATTTAGTTACTTTCGGAATAGCCCCTGTCGCAATATTCATATCGCTGTATAACCCGGTTCCGTGGTATATAACAATAATCCTGTTAATCTATCCAATTTCGGGAGGATACCGTTTAGCCAGGTATAATCTGCAAGAGGATAGCAGCTATTTTACAGGGCTGCCGATTACTGTTTCAGGGCTTATACAGGCGACGGTTTTGATGGTTAACAGCTTTTTACATACAGAACCTGTTATTATATATATGATATTTATTTCAATAAGCCTTATATTATCGGTTCTGATGGTTGGAAGGTTTAAGGTTAATCGGATTTTAAAGTTTTAATAGTATTAACCACATTCTTCTACTAAGCAAACACTGTCATTAGACTGCATTGCTGCAATAAAAATTTCGGTTAAATCGGGGTCGAATTGGGTGCCGCTGAAGTCCCGCAACTCCTGAAATGCCTGTTCCTTGGTTTTGGTAGCTTTGTACGGCCTTCTGTGGGTCATTGCGTCAAAGGCATCTGCAATTGTAAGCAAACGGGTAAGATAGGGTATTTCGTCCCCTTTTAGACCGTTGGGATATCCTGTACCGTCATACCGCTCGTGGTGCGCGAGTACAATTGGTGCCAAGTCCTTCAATTCTGGAACGTGGGTAATAATCTCTGCGCTATCTTTTGGATGTTTTTTAAGTTCTACCCACTGTTCATTAGTCAGCTTTTCGTCTGAAATAAGAATTTCTTTGGGAATGTTGATTTTACCCAGGTCGTGAAGGTAAGCAGCGCAAATCAGTTTCTTTTTGGTTTCATAATCCATTTTCATATAGTTGGCTACTTTTTCGCAATAAAGGACTACGCGTTCTACATGGCTGTATGTATACCTGTCTCTGGAATTGATAACCGTTATTAAGGTTTTAATTGGCTGTAACGCGTTGATAAGCTGTTCGTCTTCACCGTGTTTATGTGAGAATTCTTCAAAAACTGAAGCATACATTTCTACACGGTTGCTGCATAAGAATTTAGCGCGGTACAATGCGGAGTCGGTACGGTCTATTAATGCGGCAGGGGTATCCCCTTTTCCGAGGGGCTGGGAAACACCAGCAGAAATAGTCAGATTTTGCCGCGGAAGATGGTCCTGCCCTTCAAAAACATAAGAATCAATAATGTTTTTGAGTTTGGAAGCTGTAGCAACGGCTTCCTCTTTTGATACGCCGGGCAAAATTACTCCAAATTCTTCACCGCCGTATCTGCATGCAATCTGTCCTTCTTTAATGTTTTCCTTTATAAGTTTTGCAACAATCTTTAAAACCTGATCACCCTGCTGATGGCCAAAAATATCGTTATATGCTTTAAAGCCATCAAGATCCATCATGATAAGGGAAACAGGTTCTTTTTCTATATCTGCAACCTTATCAAAATACTCTTTGAGGTAATCATGAAAGTAACGGTGTGTGTAGAGGTCTGTCAGGCCATCCCTGTTAACAAAGTTTATAAGGGTGTCAATATGATTTCTCTCAAGGCGGACATAAAAACCCAATGTCCAAGCCACTACTATAAACATAGCAGCTAAGGCCAAATCATTTTCAAAATATATATTAACAGACTGTGTTGAGCTGTGCATGAGGTCTAATAGAAGTATGTAAGCAGAAGAACAGCCTGCTATAATCAAGCCCATTTGAATATTGTATTCAATTGTGTAAGCGACGATTAAAAATATAAAAAGGAATTTGTAGTTGCTTTCATGCAAACCACTGACATGGATTGATATCATGCATAGGCCAAAGAAAATTAAAATTTCCAATACCCTGATAACTTTATTTTCTTTCTTCTTTGCATCAATAGCAAACCAGAACACCATGACCAAGGAAAGGATGATTAAAGCAACCGCAGCAGCAAAAACATTATAGCTTACAGCTTCATCCGTAGACAAACCTTCAAAAACAGACTGAAAAACCGGAGTAGCACAGAAAAACAATGTCAAAATTCTTAAAATAAAAAACATTGAGTGAATTTGTTCTTCTTTGTACTTATTGAATGATTTGTTCATACCAGCTTACCATCTTCCAGATTGTATAATATTAACCGCAAAAAAACATTTTGCCATTATATAGGATATGGGCGGACAAGAATGTCCGCCCATATTTTGGAAAGAACCTTGATCCAATTAGTCCTGCAGGGATTTGGGTTCTTCCGGCTGATAATAGAAGAGAAGACATGCAGAAGAAGCCATAGTGGCTGCAACGAAGGAGCAAATCATTGCGGCTACTGTCAATAAAGGTTTGAAGTACTTTTTCATGTTCGTTCCTCTTTCTTTGTATTTATTTTTCAACCGTCTACTTGACGGCTATCAACAAGGTGATGGATTGCCAAAACACTGACAAATTCAAACTTACAGCAAGATATAAGCCTGCTTCAAATTTAAAAGATACAGCGATAAAGGCAATAGATATTATAGCATAGGCTATAAGGGTTATAAAACTTATAATTCTTAATCGGCGAATTTTTTTTGGTGATTTTATCGGCTTTTTTTCGGAATCAACAGGTGCTTTTTTATAAACTATAAAGCAACTTATAATAAACAGCAAAGGGCATAAGGCAAGCCCGATAACTTGTCCATAAGGAATTAGTTTAAGATAGTGGGAAATAATCCCTATAACCGATATTACCGCAACGCTGATTATCAGGCACTCGTTACTGGTTTTTGCATGAGCACCACCGGTTGATTTCCGCAAAATTGCAACTGCCAGATAAGAAATCCAACATTCCAGCAGGCAATTAGTTACTAAACCAAAAACCGTTATAATGATTCCGATTATGATAATTTGGATTATGGCGAAAAGCCCATATTGAACAACAGCTTGCTGTTCGCTATCATAACCAAGTGGTTCAGTTATCGCTGAAGCCAGTTTCTTGACTATTTTTTCCATTATAAAATTCACCTTGTTGGCGAGCCTTAATTTTTTTAATGAAATAGAAAGGGAGAACAGATAATAACAACAATAAATTTATAAGTATTCCGATTACCGTTTTGCCGTGATTTGTTTGGAGGAATTCTTTATATCTGTCATTGCCAATAATAGTAACACATACTAGGGATACAATTAGCTCGAAAAAGAAAGTAAGAATTGCAATAATCAAGGTGCTTTTTACAACCCTTTGTGCCGGTATTTTTAAAAAACCGACAGCAAGCAAAATAAGAGCAATCAGGCTGAAAAGGGTATGTACCCCATATGTTAGCATCGACCTTGCTATGTAAGTAGCCAACATTGACAAGAAAGAACAGATAAGAAATGGCTTGAGTTCAACAGGATGGTTGCTGAAAAGATAGATACTATAAACATAAATCAGGCTTTGAAACAGATAGAAAAATAAGAATAAGGCGAAATTTTCAAAAATGTTATTCAATTTTTTTTTCCTCCGTTAGGTTGATTGGCAACGGACTTCATTGCATAAAGGAATATAATAAACACAAAGAGATGAATTAGCAAATCCCCAATGCTAAGCACACTATATCCAACATCAATGAAATCGCAGAAAATCTTTAATTTTGTCTCGGAACTGCCCATTATATGTACGCTTGAGTTTGCAAGAGCTTCCTCTGAAAAATAACCCGTAAGCTTCGAAAGGGTTGGAAAAACGGGCATTTTTCCGCCATTTGCGTGTTTTGCCAGTTCGTTTAGAATAGAACCTAAAGCAATAAAACCGGAACCCGCAATGGCCGGAAGGTATAGCTTATATACAAATACAGGGAGAATAAGGGTATATAAGCAGGCTGATTTTATTATTGGAGCATATTTTATAAATGCATAATTTCCAAAAAATACATTAAACTGGAAATACCAATAAATAAT
>DUMT01000122.1 GCA_012839705.1 Clostridiales bacterium
ATAAGGTTATGTAAATTAATAATATTATAAACAAAATTTAATAAAAGTTAATTCATTTTTCCAAGTATTTAAATACTTATTGGTTCGCAAATTTTATTGCGCTGTTCAAAAAATAAAAGAACTAAAATCATTTTTTCACTTGACATGAATACGCAAATATGTTATTATAACTCTCGCTGCATCGGACATACGAAAAATGCGGGTGTAGTTCAATGGTAGAACCCCAGCCTTCCAAGCTGGTCGCGTGGGTTCGATTCCCATCACCCGCTCCATTTTTTACCTTTACTATCGCGTTCGTATGCGCTTGTAGCTCAGCCGGATAGAGCATCTGCCTTCTAAGCAGAGGGTCAGGGGTTCGAGTCCCTTCAGGCGCGCCACGTATGGTGGGTATAGCTTAGTTGGTTAAAGCGCCAGTTTGTGGCACTGGAGACCATCGGTTCGAATCCGATTATCCACCCCAATTCATAAAGAGGGTACCCGGTTTTCCGAGTGCCCTCTTTAATCAATAAGATGCAAAAATCCGGATATAATAGATTTATACTGGGATGTAGTCTAGTGGTAGGACAACAGACTTTGACTCTGTCCGTGCTGGTTCGATTCCAGCCATCCCAGCCATTTAAACGCTGCCGTATCGAGTGATATGGCGGCTTTTTTGATGTATTGATAATCATTATGTTTACGGCGTTGTTAAGCAAACAGGAAGTTTAAAAAACAGAGGGGATATCAAATGAAAATCCGTTTCTTGGCACTGGCGCAGCGGATTGGCCCATTAAAAAAACGGCGGGGTTTTCGGAATTCCGCTATTATTCTTCAGCTTTGGTGGATAATACCCTTTTGATTGACCCTGGCCCGTCCGTGTTGGATGCTGCCCTGGAATTTGGCGTTGATTTAAATCAGGTGCGTTATGTTTTGAATACTCACCGTCACGCCGACCACTTTGATTTGCATACTCTGGAATACTTAAAGTCTGGCGGCGCTGTTTTTTACGATTTAAAACCCGGGGATTGTATTCATGCAGGCAGGTATGAAATTAAGGCGCTTCCGGCAAACCATGGAACCTGCCCCGATGCGGTGCATTTTCTTATAAATGACGGTAACAGGTGCATGTTCTACGGTTTGGATGGAGCCTGGCTGATGTATGAAACGGTTTTAGCAATCAAATCAGCACATGTCCATTTAGCTGTCTTTGATGCCACAATAGGCGATATCAGCGGAGACTACCGAATATTTGAGCACAATAATCTGCAGATGGTCAGGGAGATGAAAGAAAGCCTTAAAGGGTATATTGACCAGTTTGTTATCAGCCACATGGCAATGGCCCTTCACACAGACCATAATACTCTTGCAAAGGCAATGGCTAAGGATGGCATTAAAGTAGCGTTTGACGGTTTGGAAGTGGATATATAAAAAACACAGGCCACATTGAGTATGGCCTGTGTTTTTATATATTCTTAGTCAATAAAAGTTATAAACGGGCTTTTCAGTATGCCTACTTTTTTGAAGTTGTATTCATAGCTCCACCTGTCGCCGGTAGTCGTCCATGAGTTGGGCCCAAACCAAAAACATGTTGAATCACAATTGTGAAGCTGGCCAAAAGTATTGATTCTGTTGCCGAACAGAGTAAGGCCGAGCTCATGCTCCCCTTCAGGCAGGGAAGGTATTCTGACGGTGTAGGGGTCAAATGCAATTGAACCGATACGCTCGCCGTCAAGAGTTACGCCTATCAGGGCGCCGCGGTAATTTGTCACCTGAACAAGCAGGTCGCGCCCGTCACCTGTTACAGGCAGCTTATAGGTTATATTACCGCCATAGAATGGAAGCCCCTGCGGTACAATATCGCCAAATGCCAGTTCCCGGACAGGTTCGGTCAGGATTTTCTCAAAACCGCTGACTTTAACGCCAAAGTCACCCAGCAGATAGCACCATTCTATGCTGCTGCGTTTGCCGAAGGGAATAATCAGTTCGAGAATGTTCTTGCCTTTAACAACCTTAGGCAGCTTTACGGTTTTTATGGATTCATCCACATACCAGCCTGTTGCTTTGTTTGATACAGGTTCGTTATTGAGTTTGATTGAAACTTCTTCGCAGTTTTCCACAGCCAGCAAAACATCCTTTAATTCCAGTTCGCTCATTATTGTAAAGCGAAGGCTTACAAAATGCTTCGGCTTTTCGGGCGGGACTACCCAGGGCTGCGTCATCTCTACAGGCATGCCAAGCCATTTCCTGAATTTTGCCCCGATGCGCAGGATTTCTTCTGCAGGCTGGTATTCGCCGCCGTCAAAGGCGTATTCAGCAATATCAAGGAGCAAGACATTAGGCTCGCTGAGTTCAACCGGAACTTTGCCGATGAACCCTTCGCCACTGGGGATATGAAGGGCAGGCTTGATAACGGGATTGTTTTCGGCAAGCACGCCTGGCTTTAAATGCAACAGCAGGCTGTCGTGGGTATAGAGCGTGTATTTAATTGTCGTTTTGTTTCCGTTATATTCCGCATTTAAAGTGGATATTTCTCCGGCCATGGTGTCGTAAAGCTCGGGAATCCAGTTGCCTTTGATTGATATTTTTACATTGCACGGCTGAACCAGGTCATGTGTTTTCGGTTTGTGCCCGTTTGCAATAAACAGCCAACGGTTGGCACCATCCTGCCGAGACTGGGTTATGAGATGGTCAGCCCGTTTCCCGTCATCTTTGCGGATGTCAATTTCCCGTACCTGCTCCAATTCATTCATTAAAGCATATTTTTCAAACTGAATGCATTTTGAGGATTTCAGAAAATCAAGTTCGCCCTTTTGAGGCCTGGCGTCTATATATTTTGGGATTTCTCCCATGACAATCAAATGGCCGCCCTGCTTCTGGAAGGCTTTAAGCCTTTCGGCAGTGGTGGAACGCAATGTTTGGCAGCCGGGAATAATGATGGTATCGTACTCCATTACGCCAACTTTAAGGGGAGCACCGCCCTTTTCGCACTGATTTGGCAGAAGGGATTCGGAGATGAAATCAAAATCAATATGGTTGAAAATCAGCCATTCGGTTATATTTGAGAAGTTGCTTTCCAGCTGCTCCCGCAAATCTGCCGTCTGGTCCACCGGGCCCCAGTGCAGCCAATAGCTTTCGACAGGATGGATTACACCCACTTTGACAATGGGTTTGCCGCGGGTAAGGGCTGTGTTTATCCGGGCGAAATGGTCTTCAATTAAAGAATATTCCTCAAACCACGGTGACTGATAGCTGATAGATGCAGGGTAATCGCGCTTTGCCTCGCCTTCCATTGAAACCCATGACAGGTGGGGTACCCTGACAGTGACTCCAAGGGCAGCCTGCCAGTCGCCCTGTAGCTTGTGGCCACGGAAATCAAAATCCCAGTTGGTTACTCCGTAAAGCTCGGACAACATCCCTTCGTAGCCATATTGATGGACAGCTGACTGGGCTTGCTTGGCGGTTGTGTATTCCCTCCAATCGCACAGCATATCAATTCCGGGCAAATCAAAGGCCTGATATGAGCGCATGGCTTCACCCAAGGCGGCAGTCTGGCTACGCAGGGTTGGTTCCTCCATCATATGCCCGGTGAGTTTTAGGTTGTTTTCCCGGCACCATGTGCCGCAATTGTCTGCAAAGGCCTCAAAAAACCTTTGCGCAATATGGTCGTGGTAATGGTACCTTATAAGGGAAACCTGGTTATCGGGCAGGTTCCAGATAAGCTCAGGCAGATGGGCAAGCAAATCTTCGTTGTAGGCTTTATGGAAAGTTTCCGGCAGGTCGTCTGTCCAGGGAAGGATGATATCCTTTTTCTCATGGGCAAAATTCAGGGCGGTTTTATGGGTAAACTGCGGTTCGTCGGTGAAAATCGCCGGAATAATGCTGTCAAAATATTCGCCTACAGCTTTTTTATACCCTTCGTATGTTATCCGGATGAATTCATCTATGGCTTTTTTATCAAGGGTGTTGACATAAGTCTGATTGTTAAACCATGCGCTTTCGCCGGAAATTTCAAGATAGGCATACCACACATTGCTGCCGGTTTCGCCGTCTTTAAGCATGCGGTAATCCTTTAAAAATCCGCTGTCATTAAGTACAACCTCGTATTTAGCCAGCAGCCTGCCGTTTTCCATCCTCTTTCCCACGGAGGCGGAAATGCTGTTTCCCTCGATTCCGCCATCTTTTGAATAGGGTGTTGGAGTGAACAGCAGGTGCCGGGCGCGGTATTCAGGATTTTTTGTCACAAGCCCGCCTGCAGCGCCCGAAGGCCAGCGGTCTTCGTCATAAAGCCATGCAAGCATTTGTTCGCCTTTGGCTTTTTCAACGCAGTCTTTCACAAGGCCCATAAACTCATCGCTCAAGTATTGCGTTGCCATCCCTGAACGGCTGTGCATATGAAAGCCGCCAAATCCCATTTTCTTTAAATATTCAATCTGGCGTTTTAACAAGTCTGAATCCAATTCGCAGTTCCAGGCCCAGAAAGGAGTGCCGCGGTACTCGCTGGTTGGATTTTTAAATAATTCCTTATCCAGTTTTGAACTTTTGCTTTTCGGATATAGCATAAAATCGAATCACCTTTTCATGTTTTATTTGACATTATTATAGGAATCAATGTAAAATAAAACAACCTACTATTTTGCCCAGTATAGGGGGTGTTTTTGACATGACAGACAAGCTGCAAAGAAATTTTGAAAATGAATATATACAGGTAATGTCAATAGACCAAACGGACATTGACATGCACCAGCATGATTTTTTGGAACTGGCATATATAACTAAGGGCAGGGCGCTACATACAATAAATGATACTGAAACTGTTGTTGAGAAGGGAAATTATTTTATAATAAACTATGGCACAGCCCACAAATACACCCTTATAAACAATCAGAATTTTCATCTGGTAAACATACTGTTTAAGCCGGAGTTTATTGATAAATCCCTGAAAAACTGCCAAAGCTTTTTGGATTTAATCAACCATTACCTGATTAGGATTGACTACGCCACCCTTGAGAAAAAGCCAACCGAAGTTATATTTAACGACAGCGATAGCACAATTTTAAATTTGATAAACCGCATGTATCAGGAATATGAAAACAAAAACCCCGGCTATGCCGAGGTGTTGCGCTGCCATCTTATTGAAATTATCATTTACACCCTTAGAAAGATAAGCAAAACCCAGCATGGCTTTTCTGAAAACAGCTGCAGCGCAAGGATTAAGGAGTATATCGAAAAGAATTATATGAATCCTGTAACTCTGAATGATATCTGCAAGGAGCTTAATTTCAGCTTGTCTTACATGAGCCGCAGATTTAAACAGGAAACAGGCTATTCTTTTGTAGATTACCTTCAGAGAAAGAGGATGGAGCAAAGCGGAAGGCTTCTTGCCAATACGGATAAGAAAATCAGTGAGATAGCCGAGCTTGTTGGGTACCGCGATGTAAAATTTTTTGGCAAGGTATTCAAATCCCATTGGGGGATGGCGCCCGGGGAATTCAGGAAATCTTATAAATGATTTTTTAAATAATTGAAAATTGTATATACCCATTTTTCTAAAAAAGGTGTAAAATTATTAAGTATGCGAAGAGTGTGCGAAATTATAAAAAAGCCTGGTGATAATATGATGGAAGATTTTGTAACATTTACAATACCTAAACAAAAGACAATAGCCCTGATTGCCCATGACGGGAAAAAGCAGGAACTGATTGACTGGTGCGCTGAAAACCAGGAAATACTAAGAAACCATTTCCTGTGCGGCACCGGCACTACTGCGCGGCTGGTGGCTGAAAGGACCGGGCTTCCTGTCAAAGCCTATAACAGCGGCCCCCTCGGCGGGGACCAGCAAATCGGCGCTAAAATTGTCGAAGGCAAAATTAATTTTATTATTTTCTTCTCCGACCCATTGGAGGCGCAGCCCCATGACCCGGACGTAAAAGCCTTGCTTCGTATTGCCCAGGTTTACGATATACCCATGGCAAACAATAAGGCTACTGCCGATTTCTTAATCCGCTCGTCCCTTATGAATCAGGAATATGACCATAAGGTAATTAATTTCAACAAAAAAATAAGTGAGCGTGTCAGCAGAATCAACGGATAATTTCCAATCTGATTAAATCTGGATGAAAAGAGAAGGAATATTGTGTATGATAACAGTAAAAATTCTAATCAACACAGTAGATAAAATAAAGAATTTCACAGGAATCCTTGCACAGGAAGATTTTGAGTGTGATATTGTGGACGGGGTAAATATAATCGACGGGCATTCCATTATGGGCATATTTAGCCTTGATGTCAGCAAACCCCTTAAACTTAATATCCATTCCGACGATACTACTATTCTCTCCAAAATCAGCGAATTTATAGTGGAAGATTAAAACTTACGTTAATTTTACTAACCCTGCGGGCTATTTGTTCGCTGGGTTTTTATATCTTTAAAAATATTTTTTTAAATCCGGCTAAAGTATGTGAAATTTTTGTCGAAATAAGTCATGTATGAATAAGTAAAACCTTAGCAAAATTTTATAGATTTATAACCAAATTGTAAATTATACTGGCTTTACCTCGGCTGGATAAATATATATCTATTTTTTATTTTGATAAATCCTGTACTCATTGTTTGGGAGGAAGTATTAAAATGGAATTTAGAGTATATATAGTTTATGAAATTTATAAAAATCATGTAGATAGAAAATATGGTTCATGTCAAAAATTTAAGGCGGCAAAATTGTCGTCAGAAGAACGTATGTTCGTAGGGGGGTAACACCTGCCTCTAATGGCAAAAACTGGAAATCAGATAACACAACTATACAAAATATTTTTGGGCTTATTTTCAACGGCTGGAAAAATATGCAATCCGGCCGCGAAAATAAGCCCTTTTTGTTTTTCTGTATTTGCGCGTAAATCTGCAAGGATTTAAAAAAATATTAG
>DUMT01000123.1 GCA_012839705.1 Clostridiales bacterium
TCCCGCCTGTGCGACTCAGGGGAGATTGAGAAAGTCGTATGCGACGAGATAAACAGCGCGGTTGACTCTGTTGAACAGCTGCTCAAATAATAAAAGCAGGGCTTGCCGCCCTGCTTTTATTTTAGTTTAAAACCCTCTTGAGGCTCCGCCCCCGCCGAAGCTTCCGCCCCCGCCGCTAAAGCCGCCACCGCCGCTGAAGCCCCCTCCGCTTCTAAAGCTGCCGCCGCGGTAGCCGCCGCCATGTCCTCCGGTACCGCCGAAGAAAATGAATGGTGGGCCTCCACGCCTGTTTCTGCGGGTTGATAAGAGCAGAGAAATGACAAACACGGCAATAATAAGAATCAGCAACCCGGCAATCCCTTCCCCGTCATCATCCCCGGCAGGATCCTCATTCCTGATATCATCCGCCGGAATATAGCCTTCCTCGGGTTCAAGGCCGTATTCGATGTAAACTTCGTTTACAATCGCGTTATACGCCTTTTTAAGCCCTGTGGAAAAGTCATCGTTTTTAAAGTAGGGTATTGCGTAGGTGTCAAGTATGATTCCGGATTTTATATCCGTCATGGCGCCCTCAAGGCCATATCCGACTTCAATCCTTACCTGGCGCTCGGATACCGCCAAAAGCAGAAGAATCCCATTGTTTTTGCCCTCTTGCCCTATACGCCAGTCCCGGGCGAGGTCAATGGAGAATTCCTCCAAATCCTTCCCGCCCAGGCTCTCCACTGTGACGCAGACCACCTGCGCCCCTGTCTTTTCCTGAAGTTTTACCCCCTGGGCGTAAATATAATCCTCATCAGATTCATTGATTACATTTGCAAAATCATTTACGAAAAATCTGTCGGTAGGCTCCAGCTTTTTCTCAGCATTATCACACCCGCCCAAAACCAGTAGAACCAGCAGGGCGGATAAAAACGCCGCAACCCTTTTACCCTTCACAAACACAGCCATTCCGCTCACCTGATTTAAAAGCTTACATCAGGCGGGTTATCAATCCCTGATTTGCCTTCAAAGCTTTTAGCCTTCTCAAAACCGAACATGCTGGCAATTATTGAGGATGGGAAACGGCGGATACGGTAATTGTATTCCTTAACCGCTTCGTTGTAATCCTTTCGGGCAACAGCGATCCTGTTTTCAGTATTTTCAAGCTGGTCTTGCAGGCCGATAAAGTTCTGGTTGGCTTTTAGCTCGGGATAGTTTTCTACTATAACCATCAGCCTTGACAGGGCGCTTGAAAGCTCCGCGTCAGCCTCTGCCTGTTCCTCCAGCGTTGTGGCTCCGTTAAGCTTAGCCCTGGCTTCGGCGATTTCGGTGAAAATCTCTTTTTCATGGGATGCGTAAGCTTTCACCGTTTCAACAAGGTTCGGGATAAGGTCGCTTCTGCGCTGAAGCTGTGTCTGAATGGTGCTTGCCTTTTCTTCAACCTCTGTTTCAGCTTTTACAATGCCGTTGTAGGTGGAAACACCCCACCCAACTATAAGTACTATAACCAAAACAAAGGCGCCTATAATTCCAAAAATTACTTTTGTGCTATTTTTCAATTAAATCAACTCCTTTAACATCATTATAACATAAAGTTGAAAATAATATGAATTAATCAAAAAATTTTACAGAAAATTAAGGAACGCACCTGAATACAAGTACGTTCCCCTGTTTTTATTATAAAAGTTTTGCAAGCTGGCGCCCAAATTCCTTTATTTTTTCAAGCTCGGCCTTGTCAGGTTCCCAGTTAACACGATAGCCGTCGCTTACAACCTCGAACCCGGCTTTTTTAAGCTCCTCGTTAATAAGCTTTACCGCCTCGCCGCTCCATCCGTAGCTGCCGAAAGCGGCTGCTTTCTTGTTTTTGAATTTCATGCCGCGGATAAGTTCAAGAATTCCGGCTATGGAGTACAGGTATCCGTTGTTTACGGTGGAGGAGCCCATTACTATTGCGCGGGAGCGGAACACCTCGGTGATAAGGTCAGTCTTGTCGGTTTTTGCGGAGTTGAAAATTTTCACTTCAACCTCCGGATCCACCTCCAAAATTCCGGCGGCAATGGCCTCAGCCATATGGCGGGTGGCATTCCACATGGTGTCGTAAATGATTGTAATACGGTTTTCCTGATAGTTGTCTGCCCATTCGAGGTATTTCTCAACAATCTGCATGGGGTTGTCCTTCCAGCATATGCCGTGGCTGGTGCAAATCATGTCAATAGGCAGGTTCATCGCCTGAATCTCCTTGATTTTGCGGGTAACCATGGGGCTGAAAGGAGCCAGTATATTTGCGTAATACTTCATCGCTTCGGCCCAGAGGATGCAGGGGTCAGCGGAATCGTTAAACAGGGTCTCGGATGCATAATGCTGCCCGAACCCGTCGTTGCTGAACAGGATGTTGTCGCCGCTCATGTATGTGAACATGGTATCAGGCCAATGGAGCATTGTGGCTTCGATAAATGTAAGGGTGGTTTCACCAAGTTCCAGCTTGTCCCCTGTCTTGACAGTGACAAAGTTCCAGTCCTGATGATACTGCCCTTTAAGGGATTTTACCGCGTTAGCGGTGCAGTATATCGGCGTATCGGGGATTTCCTTCATCAGCTCAGGAAGCGAGCCGCTGTGGTCCACCTCTCCGTGGTTGACGATAATATAGTCAATTTCCTTTAAATCTATTTCCTTTTTAAGGTTTGTTACAAATTCCTTGTCATACGGCAGCCATACCGTGTCGATAAGGACGGTTTTTTTGTCCCTGATAAGATAAGAATTATATGATGAGCCACGGTGCGTTGAATACTCGTCGCCATGGAATTTGCGAAGCTCCCAGTCAACTTTTCCAACCCAGGTAACCCTGTCGGTTATTTTCTTTCCCATTATATCAACTCCTTTTAAAGTTAACCTATATGAATTATGATAACACGATTTTAGCGGAATTTCTACAGAATTCAAATAATAATTTTAAAAAGAATCTAAGTTTGTAATATTTTAAAGAATTAATTTTTGCTATGCAGCAATATTGTACGAACTGCCGACGCGACATAAAAGGAACCGGCTATAAGTATTGGTTTTTCAGGCGTTCTTAAAGCGGATTCCAACGCCTTTAGGGGTGTTTCTTCTACCAGGATTTCGGTGGTTGAGGGTGCTGATTGCCTTGCTATTTCGGCAAGCTCGGCAGCGGGCAGTGCGCGGGGGTTTTCCGGGGTGCAGCAGATGATTTTAGCGCAATAGGGGGTGAGCAGTTTCAAACACTTAGAAACTTCCTTATCCGCCAGCATTCCTGCTACTAAAACCAGGCCTTTAATTCCGAAGGATTCAAGGGTTTTTGCAAGGGCCGCGACTGCCTGGGGGTTATGCCCGCCATCAAGGATAATCAATGGCGAGCGGCTCGCCACTTCCTGCCGGCAGGGTACAATGGATTCCCTCAGTCCTTTTATTATCTGCTCTTTTGATGGATTAATTCCGGTTTTTTCAAGTGATTTTACTGTTTCTATGGCAGTAAGGCAGTTGGATATTTGGAAATCACCGGTTAATGGCAGGGTTATTTCCATGCCGTCGTATTCAAATCTTGTCAGCCCAAGCTTAAACTCAATTGGTTTTACAGTGGCTTCTGAGGGTATCCTCACCGTAAGCCCATATTTTGCAGCAGTTTCGAGAATAACTGCCAGGGCGCTGTCATCCTGGTCAGGAGATGTCACCACAACGCAGGGAGGTTTAATAATCCCGCATTTTTTGGCGGCTATTTCCTCAACCGTGCTGCCGAGGATGTTTGTGTGGTCAAGTGAAACCGGGGTGATAACGGCCGCCAGCGGAGGTGGTATTATGTTGGTGGCGTCGTCCCTGCCGCCAAGCCCGCATTCTATCACGCAAATATCAGTTTTTTGCCTTGCAAAGTGCAGAAGGGCGAGGACGGTGCAAAATTCAAATTCCGAGAGATTCACATCTTCGCCGGCATTCGTTTGAAGGCTTGAAAGGTATCCGGTAAGTTCGGCGAATTCATTTTCTGTGACAGCTTGCCCATCAATTGTGATAATATCCCTGTATCCGGTGACGACGGGGGAGGTGAACAGCCCGGTGCGGTATCCGGCGGCTGTGAGGATAGACTGAATCATTTTTGCGGTGGAACCTTTGCCGTTTGTGCCCGCAATGTGAATAAAGCGAAGGCTGTTTTCTGGGTTGCCGCAGAGATTCAGTATATTCCTTAACCTATCAAATCCCCATTTCATCCCGCTTTGTTTCAGAGATTCAATATATTCCAGCGATTGAGTGTAGTCCATAAACAGCTCCTGTTTGACAAAAAATCATTACTGACTGTATTATATCATCGAATATTACATAAAGAAATAGAATTGGGATAATTTTATTTTAACCATTTAATATTTTTTGCTTGACAAACGGCTTAAATTTTAATATAATCACATTTGCTCGATTTCGCAAATTGCGAATTGACTAATAAGTTTGCAAAATTCGCGTCAGCGAATTTTGCGAAGCAAATTTTGAGGACGTTTAGCTCAGCTGGTAGAGCATGTGCTTGACGTGCACAGGGTCAGCGGTTCGAGTCCGTTAACGTCCACCAACAAAACCGCGGTGTGTAATTCACACCGTGGTTTCTTATCGCTTTTGGCTAACAAAACGGCTTAAACCTATCTAAAGAGGTCTAAGCCGTTTTGTTTTTGGGCTACTTTTGCCGGCAATCTATGTTATAATATTCTGGAAATCATGATTTTTCAGGGGAAGTGTTTATAATGGAGTTTTTTGTGACGGCATTAATATTCATATTGTTGATAGCCTCTATTATTCTACAAATAGTAATAATCTCGGCGGTTTTCAGGAAAAGCTCCAATAATTCTAACGATGAAATAATCCGTAAACTCAATGAAATGGCCCTTTATCAGGGCAACGAGTTCAAGCAAAACCGCATGGAGATTGCAAACCAGCTTGACAAGCTCGCAAAGGGGATTAGAGAAGAATTCCATATAAACAGGCGGGAAAACTCCGAAGCGTTAAAGGTGATTAACGAACAGGTTCAAAGGATACAGGATATTAATGCGCTGCAATCGGACAGGCTTAACAACACTCTGAGGGAAACTGTCAAAAACCTGCAGGAGAGCAACGAGAGAAAACTTGAGCAGATTCGGCAGACCGTGGATGAGAAGCTGACAAGCACCCTGACCCAGAGGTTGGACAGCAGTTTCAAGCTTGTGGGGGAGCAGCTTGAAAATGTGCATAAATCCCTGGGAGAGATGAAGGAGCTTGCCGAGGATGTCAGCGATTTGCAGCGGGTTTTGACTAATGTGAAAGTCCGGGGCACATGGGCGGAGATTCAGCTTGGCAATATTCTGGAGCAAACCCTGACCAATGACCAGTACCAGCGGAACGTTTCCCCGAAAAACAATGGGGAGATGGTGGAATACGCGATAAAAATACCCTCCAGGGACGACAGTGGTGGGCATGTGTGGCTGCCAATCGATTCCAAATTTCCCCAGGAGGATTATATCAGGCTTTGCGAAGCTGCGGAAAGGGCGGATAAAACAGAGGTTGATAACGCAGTAAAAGCCCTTGAGCGCAGGATAAGGAACGAGGCTGCCACTATTTCGAGCCTTTACATAAACGTACCCGTCACAACCGATTTCGCCATAATGTTCCTGCCCACCGAAGGGCTGTATGCCGAAGTTTTAAGGATTCCGGGGCTGGTGGAGGAAATCCAGACCAAATACCGGGTAATGGTGTGCGGGCCTACCACCATTACAGCATTTTTGAATACCCTGCGGATGGGCTTCAGGACAATTGCTTTGGATAAGAGGGCTTCCGAGGTATGGAAGGTGCTTGGGGCCGCCAAGACACAGTATGAAAACTTTGAGGCAATCCTTGCAAAGGTCAGGAAAAAGATTGACGAAGCCGGGAACACATTGGATTCCGCCCAAAGCCGCAACCGGGTTATTTTAAGGAGTTTGAAGAACGTTGAAGCATTAAAACCCGATGAATCCGAAGAACTTCTGGGGCTACAGGGTGTCACCGTTTTGGAGGATTAAAACCGATATACGGGAATAATTCCCCGTCGAAGGACAGATTTGATATTCGCCAGAATTCCCCGTCCTGAGTAAGATATAATGTGGCGTTGTATTCCCCGGCGGGCCCGGTGGAAGTTGCCAGAGCGAATTCTATTTCAATGGTTTTTTGATTCTGGTTTGAGTCCTTTATGTTTAATATCTTGTAACTATCAACCCATGGGCTTGAAACCCCCGTCACCCAGTTGGGGGCAGTCTCTTCCAGCTGCCGGGCATATTCCGCTTTTAATTCTTTAGCCATTACCGAATACTGCAGGGCGGCACTCCTTTTAACAAGCCCGCTTGCCCAGATTTCGGCGGCGGTTTTTGGCTCACAGGCGCCGACCATGTCCATAGCCTCCATCAAAAGCCGGCTGCGTATTTCGTATTTTTCAGCCTGGCTGGCGGCGGCGATTACGCTTATGTATGGAAAATCCAGCAGGTATCCTGCTATGTTGATAAGCGCTGTTATCAGGACGAAGGCTAAAATTATGGGCAGTATAAGATTACGTTTGGACAGGCAAATTACTTTCATTAACTTCATCCTCCGGATATCAGGCATCAACCTACTATATTTATGATGGGTAACCAGCCTTTATTCACATTTGCGCACTTTTTTGCATAGGATAGGTTTGCAGGTGCGTGTTACGCCGCAGGTTGTGATTTAGCCTGCGGTGGGTTATGGGCTATTGCAAATTTGTTTGGGGCCCCGCTTTTGATTTGCAATGGCACCGTCACGCCCTCTCCAAATGTGAAAGGGTGCGTGATATGGCGAAACTTGTTATTGAGGGAAAACACAAGCTTAGCGGCGCTGTAAACATACACGGCGCGAAGAACAGCGCTTTGCCTGTACTGGCGGCTACGCTTCTTGCCAAAGGGACGAGTGAAATCCACAATTGCCCAATGCTTTCGGATGTCGCAGCGTCGGTCAGGATCCTGCGCCATCTGGGGTGCAATGTTACAAGGTCGGGCGATTGCGTGACTGTTGATTCCCTGGGTTTAAACCGGAGCGATATACCCGATACCCTTATGAGGGAAATGCGCTCGTCTATTGTGTTTTTAGGAGCTATTGCAGCCCGTACGGGAGAAGCGCACATGAGTTTTCCGGGCGGATGCGAACTTGGAACACGGCCAATTGATCTGCATTTGTCTGCTCTTCGTCAGCTGGGCATGGAGATATTGGAAGAGGGGGGACGTTTAGAATGCAGCGTGAAAGGACGTTTAAGGGGAACAACGATTGCTTTGGCGTTCCCAAGCGTGGGGGCGACCGAAAACATCATACTTGCCTCAGTCACCGCCGAAGGCACCACGTCTATCCTTAATGCTGCGCGGGAACCGGAAATTGTGGATCTTTGCAATTATTTGAATAAATGTGGTGCCCGGATTTCCGGGGCAGGGGAAAGCGCGATTACGATTGAGGGTGTGGATTCCCTCTATGGATGCTCTCACAGTGTCATTCCCGACCGTATCGAAACGGTTACATATATGGCTGCCGCAGCTATCACGGGAAGCACTCTGACTTTAAAAAATGTAAATACAGGGCACATTGCAACAGTTCTTCCGGTGTTTAGAGAGGCCGGGTGCACTATAGCCTCCTCAGGGGGAGAACTGAAAATCAGTGCGCCTAACAGGCTTAACCGCATCCATACGATTCGTACAATGCCCTACCCGGGATTTCCGACAGATGCCCAGGCTCCGGTTATGGCAATGATGAGCGTAGCCGACGGTACCAGCGTTTTCATTGAAAATATATTCGAAAGCCGCTATAAGCATGCAGGGGAATTGATAAGGCTTGGTGCAAAAATTAAAATCGAAGGCAGGGTGGCTATTGTGGAAGGAGTAAAACGGCTGTACGGTTCAGAGGTTGTCAGCACCGATTTGCGGGGCGGAGCGGCACTGGTTATTGCCGGCCTTGCAGCCGAAGGGATTACAGAGGTTACCCAGATTCATCATATCGACCGGGGTTATGAAAAAATTGAAGAAAACCTGCGCGGTATTGGCGCAGTGATAAAAAGGGTAGACTGAATAAAAAACGGCAGGCTGCAAAGCCTGCCGTTTTTTATCATAATCTTAATCCTTGCGCTTTTTGAAAATATCCATGATACTTGTAAAATCATCGTCGTCAATCATTGGGGCAGAGCTAAAAAAGTCAGGTTTTTGCCCGCCGGGGGTTTCGGGTGCTTTATATGAGCCGTCGGTTGAAAACCCGGTGGCGATAACTGTAACGCACAGCTCATCATCAAAGTTTTCATCAAAGGCGGCACCCCAAATGATGGTTGCGTCCGGATGGGCGGCGCGGGAGATCATGGAAGATGCAAGCTCTACATCCTCAAGGTCAACGTCGGGGGAGGATGTGATGTTGATGATAACGCCCCTGGCGCCGTCAATGGAGGTTTCAAGCAGCGGGCTGGAGATTGCTGCCTTGGCGGCTGCTTCCGCCTTGTCCTTGCCCTCGGCGCGGCCGACACCCATGTGGGCGTATCCCGCGTCCTTCATAACGGTGGTAACGTCGGCAAAGTCGAGGTTTACAAGCCCCGGCACCTTGATAAGCTGGGAGATGCTCTGGACGCCCTGGCGGAGGACATCGTCCGCAATTGCGAAAGCATTTGCCAGGGTTATGCGTTGCTCGCTAACGAGTTTTAACCTTTCGTTCGGGATGACTACCAGGCTGTCCACATGCTCCCTCAGGGCTGAGATACCCATTTCAGCCTGCTCCATGCGTTTGCGTCCTTCAAAAGAAAAGGGCTTTGTAACGATGCCGACAGTGAGGATGCCCATATCCCTGGCGATTTCGGCTATTACCGGCGTGGCTCCTGTGCCGGTGCCGCCGCCCATGCCAGCGGTGATGAACACCATGTCGGTGCCTTTCAGCGCTGCGGCTATTTCATCGCGGCTTTCTTCAGCGGCCCGCTGGCCCTTTTCAGGGTTCGCGCCGGCGCCTGTGCCGCGGGTCAATTTCTCACCTATCTGGATTTTGTGGGTAGCTTGAGACATGGCAAGAGCTTGACGGTCAGTATTAATCGCAACGAATTCAACTCCCTGTACACCTGCCCTGACCATGCGGTTAACAGCGTTTCCGCCGCCGCCGCCGACACCCACAACCTTTATCTGAACGCCATCTGCAAATTCGTTGTCGAACGCAAAACCCATTTAAATCTTCCTCTCAAGCTTTTATTTCCTTATTTATGAATCAACCGGGTCATATATCCGATTTAAACTTTCAAAAAGCCTTTCGATAATTTTAACATGATTAAAAATTAAATTCAACACCTCAAATTAGAAATGCAGCCAAAAATTTAGCGATTCGGCAGGGATTAGCTATAAATATTATTTATTCCCCGTCTGTCAGAAGTTCCTTCGGAGTGAATACCGCCTTTTGGTTTGCCTTTGTGTAGAATCTAAGGTCAATCCTGCCTTCAGCGTCGCCGCCCTTGTCCTCCAGCACTCGCTTTAATGTCGAGGAGGCAAACTCCAGCTTTTCCTGAAGCTGCACATCGCTGCCAAGCCTTATTTCTATGGAATTGTTCCAGTTCAGGGTAATGTCCGAAAAATTCTTAAGGTCAAGCTCGCCTACCTTTTCAAGGTTGGTGCCTTTGCAGTAATCCAGGATGGTGTTTATAACCTCTCTGCTTCGGTTGTCTATGGTGATGCGCCCAACTCCACCATTTTCAAGGGTTTCGCATTTTATCACCTTGTAGTCCTGAAGCTGGGGGCTGCCGTCCTCAAGGATTTCAAGGCCCTTGCCGTTTACCCCGATAATCAGCCAGCCCGATTCCAACTGAATAACGCCGGCGGGCAGGGTTTCCTCCACCGAGATTTCCAGTTGGTTGAAGGAGGCGTTTCTGATTGTAACTTTTTCAATATATGGAAAGCTTAAAAGGATATTTTCAGCAGCCTTGCGCTTGTTGACAAAAATAAGGCTTTGCCCGGTTTTCAGGCCGCTGGCATCGATAATCTGCTGGTCGGTGTAGTGGGTGCTGCCATTTACCAGTATGGACTTGATTGCAAACAGGGAATTTTCATTGCCGCCGGTTTTTTTATTGGGTTTTACGGAGGAAACAATCGCAATCACAACGGCTGCAATCATTAATGCGGCGATAAACAGCAGAATGCCAACCCGCTTTTTATTCAATTTCCGCCTTTTTTTTCTGTGCCGGGATGATTGGCTTGCCTGGTTTTTCATTTTAACCTCCGCTGTGCTGCAAATCGTACTGTAAAGTTAAATGAAAGTTGAGAACACCTCAGCCCTTTTGGTACAATGGTTTCACCACAAAACACTGTACCTCCCAAAAAGGAGAGATGTTCTCATGGTGAAATCATACCATTTTTCA
>DUMT01000124.1 GCA_012839705.1 Clostridiales bacterium
CAATGGATGCGTTGATGAAAAAGATGATAGAAAAAGTAAAAAAGTACGAGCAGACATACAGCCAGTATCTGTATAACAGGGTTGCGGAACTGGAATGCGAGATTTTTGAAACGGATGAAATGTTTACATCAGTTCCCAATACGGATAGTTGGGTTAGAATCAAAAAAGGCGGCATTTTTGGCCATGAATATGGGTACGCATGGTTTAAATCGGAATTTATTGTGCCGAGCCATTTGTCGGGCAAACAGTTATGGATATGCCCGGAAATTTCAGCCAGCGAATCACTGTTGTTTATAAACAATAAGCCGGAAGGGCTGTTTGACTGGAGCAAGGATATCCTGGATTCAAAGTACAGGCTGCACAATATACAGTTGCTTACCCGAAATGCAGTTGCCGGTGAAAGGTATAATATTGCTCTGGAAAGTTATTGCGGGCATACCATCCATGGCACAATGCCGTTTGAAAATGCTGGGAAATTAAACACTTTCTATCCGACGTATTTTACACACACATTTCAGGGGATTTTTATTGCCGAATTGGATTCCGTTGTAGAAAGGTTTTTATATGATATTAAAACCCTTTTGCAAGTTTACTTATCATTGCCCGATTCGGATTACAAAAAGTGGGATGCATACGATGCAATTCAGCAAATATACAAGGTTGTCCCGCAAATGCCGTGGGAAGTGGAGGATGAAATTTGGCGTGCAAGTTTGGCTAAAGCAACCGATATAATGGCGTCAGTTTTAACATCGGATACCCCGAAAAAAATAGTAAAAAAGAATGCAGCTTATATTGGCCTTGTAGGTCATTCCCATCTTGACACCGCCTGGATGTGGCCGGTTAAGGAAACAATACGCAAAGCAGCAAGGACATTTTCCAATGCGCTGAATGTTATGGACAACTATCCGTATTATACCTTTATCCAAAGCTCGGTTTTATATCTCGATTGGATGAGGAAGTATTATCCGGATATTTTTGAGGAAATAAAACTGCGGACGAAATCAAAGCAATGGGAGCCAAACGGCGGGTCCTGGATAGAATGCGACTGCAATATTGTAGGCGGGGAATTTTTAATCCGGCAATTTCTGCGGGGGCAGAGGTTTTTGCGTGAGCATCTGGGTTATGAAGCGGATACCTTCTGGCTGCCGGATACATTTGGCTACTCGGCGGCTATACCGCAGATTATGAAAGGTTGCAATCTTAAATACTTCCTAACCACAAAACTGTCCTGGAATGATACAAATGAATTCCCATACGATACCTTTGTTTGGAGAGGGATTGACGGAACCGAAGTTTTGGTTCACTTTAACCTTATGCATTGCTGGCCTGATTTTGAAACCGTTGTCAACGCCGAACAGAAGATAAAACACAAAGATGTTACCAACATGAAACTGGTGGCATACGGATTCGGCGATGGAGGCGGAGGGCCAAGCTATTCAATGATGAAAATGGCAGAAAGGGCCATGGCTTTGGATTGCGGGCCGGAATGCGAGCAGACAACTGTGAGCGGTTTTATGGACCGCCTGGAAAAGACAGCGAAAAACTTGCCGGTTTACGACGGGGAGCTGTATTTGGAGCTTCACCGCGGAACCCTGACACAAATGCACGAAATCAAAAGGGCAAACCGTAAGGCGGAAATTGCTATCCGCAACATGGAAATTTTAAACTCGCATTTGAATGCGCTGTATCAATTCCCGCTGAATGAAGAACGGCAGGATTTGATAGATACGGTGTTACTAAATCAGTTCCACGACATTTTGCCGGGAAGTTCCATACAGCCTGTCCATGAGCTGGCAGTGCAGCAAAATTCTGAAGTTATCAGCAAAGCCAATAAATGTATTGAACTGATGTTATCAGAACAATGCAGCAAAACTGATGATTATATAACCGTCTACAACCCGTTATCCTGGTGCACATCCAGGCAGGTTGTTATTGATGACGGGGGGAAGGCTCCTGTTGGCAAACCATGTCAAAAGTATGTCGATTTATATGGGCAGCGCAAATTGGCAATCGGGGAAGTTTCAATCCAGCCCTTTGAGGCAGTAAGCATAAGGATGGAAGATGGGTATGATATGCAGGATAACAGCCCATTTATCTATGATGGGGCTAATTTAACAACTCCGTTTGCCCATGTCCGTTTTGAAGAGAACGGATACATATCTTCATTAATTGACAGGCAGACAGGCCGTGAACTGGTCAAAGACCCGTTAAAGCCTTTAAACCAGTTCTTATGCGGTGAGGACATACCTCTGTTGTGGGATAACTGGGACATAGATTATGACCAGGAATTAAAAATGGAACTGCAAAACACACTTATCAGCCGTGAGGTAGCCTCAGATGGGAAATTGCAGTTCAGAATCCGCTCGGCATATAAAATCGGGAATTCGTCTGAGATTGTTCAGGATATGGTATTTTACTCCGATACTCCCCGGATTGATTTTGAGACTAAAATTAACTGGAAGGAAAAACATTCATTATTGAAAACCTCCTTTAATGTCAACCTGCGCTCCAGCCGTTCCCGGAGCGAAATACAGTTCGGGTATATCGAAAGGAATACACACAGAAATACGCAAATCGACAAGGCACGGTTCGAGTTCTGCAACCACAAGTGGACAGATATATCCGAAACCCGGTTTGGGGTAGCATTGTTAAACGATTGCAAATACGGTATATCGGTTTTGGATACTGATATGCGCCTGACACTACATAAAGGCGGATGCAGGCCTGACCCTTCAGGAGATTTGGGCGAGCATTATGTTGTGTATTCGCTGTTGCCTCATATGGGCGGATTCAGTGCCAAATCTGTTATACACCCGGCTTATGAATTGAATATTCAACCCTTGCAGGTTAAGGGCAAGCTGGAAAAGGAACTGAAATCCCTGCTTTGTGTTGACGCTGACAATGTTATTGTCGAATCAGTCAAGCCTGCGGAGGATGGGGACGGGGTTATCATCAGGCTGTATGAGGCTGAAGGCACCTGGTCAAGTGTTACGGTTGAGTTAAACGAGGTATTCCAGAAAGCTTATGAAACAAATATGCTTGAAGATGTAATTGAAGAATTGCCGATGGCAGGTTCAAAGCTGTATTTGCAGTTCAATCCGTTTGAAATTAAAACCATTAAAGTAAGTTTATAACCAAATAAATATCCTGAACCCTTGTACCATGGGGTTTGGGATATTTAATTTTAGTAGAAAAAGTGGTATTATAGATTTTAGGTTAGAATTTACCGCAGTATGCGGGTTTATACTTCAACAGGGAGATGTAATAATGGAGGAAGTTTACGAGTTTTTAAAGAATTGTGGTACTTATTATCTGGCTACCGTGGAAGGGGACCAGCCCAGGGTAAGGCCCTTTGGCACGGTTGATATTTTTGAGGGCAGGCTGTATATTCAGACCGGCAAGGTTAAAAACGTGTCCAAACAGCTGCAGCAAAACCCTAAAGCTGAAATCTGTGCATTTGCCGATGGGAAATGGCTCAGGCTATCCGGAAAGCTCGTCAGGGACGACAGGGTGGAGGCAAAAAAACACATGCTTGACAATTACCCTGAGCTTAAAGGCATGTATTCGCCCTACGACGACAACACCGAGGTCCTGTATTTTGAGGATGCAACAGCGATATTTTATTCATTTACAGAGGAACCCCGAGTAATTAAGTTTTAACAGCTTAACCCGCCGCCTGTACGGTTTGCTCCGTGCAGGCGGTTTTCTCGAAAATAAAAAAGAGGTGGGAAATCCACCTCTTAAGTCGTGCTATAAACCATAATTAAAAAAATGCTTTATTAGCGTATGCCCCTGCTCAAAGAAGATATCTGACCGGGCGGCACTTGTTTCATTAAAGCTGGTAATCCCCGAAGCTTTATTGCCGCGGCTTGAATAAATCAAATAAGGCACAGGGTCGCTGGTGTGGGTGCGTATAGCCAGGGGGGTGGGATGGTCGGGAAGAACCATTATATTAAAATCCCCCATTTCCTTTAAACCTTCCAGCAGGGGCTTTAAAACCCTGCTGTCGATATATTCGATGGCTTTAATCTTGTTTTCCGCTTCGCCCCGGTGCCCGCATTCGTCAGGGGCTTCGATATGTATAAACACGAAATCCTGCCCGTTTTTAAGCTCATTTAAAGCGGCGGCGGTTTTTCCTTCAAAATTTGTATCCACATACCCGGTGGCGCCGTCCACCCTGCAGACATTCATTCCTGCAATACGGCCAATTCCTTTAATAAGGTCAACCGCCGAGATTACAGAGCCTTTAACCCCAAACCTCTCCTTGTACAACTGAAGGCTTGGGCGCTTGCCCTGGCCCCAGAGCCATATGGCATTTGCAGGGTTTAACCCTTCCTTTACACGCTTAAGGTTTAAGGGATGGTTTTTCAGGATTTCGTAGCTCTTTCTCATCATTTCAAGCAGCTTTGCGGCGTCAGGATGGGATGGCAGGTATTCTCCGATAACCCTTCCGGTGATATCATGGGGAGGGGTGATTTTCCCCAAAGCGGTTTTGCCCCCGTGCCAGACCATGCAATGGCGGTATGAAGTGCCTGTGTAAAAATCGAATTCAGAGCCGCCAAAGGCAGACTGTATTTCCTTGATAAGGGTGTCTGCAAGCTCGGTGTGTATATCTCCGGCGCAGTAGTCAACCATCCTTTTCTGGCTGAAATCCTCTTCACCAGATAACGTGACAAGGTTACAGCGGAATGCGACGTCATCGTCCCCAAGGTCGATTCCGATATTCGCAGCCTCCAGGGGTGACCTGCCGGTGTAGCATTCCAGCGTATTATATCCCAAAACAGTAAGGTTGGCCACATCACTGCCGGGGGACATTCCGTCAGGCACGGTGCGGACCAAACCTACCTCCCCGTTTGATGCAAGCCAGTCCATTAAAGGTTTATTTGCGGCTTCCATAGGCGTTTTGCCATTTAGCATATCACCTGGTAAATCTGACATGCCGTCACATAAAACGACAGCGAATTTCATAAGATGTATCCCCGTTCTTTGTAATAAAATCATGCGTAACATATATTATAACAAAAAAATGCCGAATACGCATCCGTAAATTTTAAAATTGGAATGAATTTTTTGTTTTGTGTTAAAATTTACTTGCAGATATAATAATTGCATGGTATAATACCAAAGTTGTAAAAACACACGCAGGATTTGTTGTAGTTGGTGCCGTTTTCGGTTGATACAACCACGTCCTGCGGAGGAAAAACCAAGGAGGAAATTTTTATGTCAGTAGTTTCAATGAAACAATTGCTTGAAGCGGGTGTTCATTTCGGACATCAGACACGCCGCTGGAACCCCAAAATGGCTCAGTATATTTTTACTGAGAGAAACGGTATTTACATTATCGACCTGCAGAAGACCGTCCGCAAGCTGGAAGACGCATACATGTTCGTGCGTGACCTTGCTGCAAACGGCGAAACCGTTTTGTTTGTAGGTACCAAAAAGCAGGCTCAGGACTCTGTCCGTGAGGAAGCCATCCGTGCAGGCGCCCATTATGTAAACGCCCGCTGGCTCGGCGGTATGCTTACAAACTTTAACACCATCCGCGGCCGTATCGCAAGGCTTAACCAGCTCAAGCAGATGGAAGAGGAAGGCATTTTTGACCTTCTGCCCAAAAAGGAAGTTATCAAACTCAGAAACGAAATTGAAAAACTCGAGAAGTTCCTTGGCGGTATAAAAGAAATGGACAGGCTGCCGGGCGCACTTTTCATTATCGATCCCCGCAAGGAAAAGATTGCGGTAGCCGAAGCCAAGAAACTCGGTATACCGATTGTTGCAATTGTAGATACTAACTGCGACCCCGATGAAATCGATTATGTCATTCCCGGAAACGACGATGCTATCCGTGCTGTTAAACTCATCACTTCCACAATAGCTAATGCTATTATTGAAGGCCGCCAGGGCGAGCAGAACGCTCCCGAACAGGTTGAAGAAGCCGCCGAGGCTGTTGATAGCAGCGCTCAGGAGACAGAGCAGGCTGAAGAAGCCGTTGAAGCTGTTGTCGAGGAAAATTAATCATCTCTTTATAAAATAGACTATATATAAAAAGGGGATTAGATTTATGGCATCATTTACAGCTAAGGATGTACAGTTGTTGCGTGAAAGAACCGGTGTCGGCATGATGGACTGCAAAAAGGCCCTTACAGAAGCCGACGGCGATATGGAGAAAGCTATAGATATTCTCAGGGAAAAAGGCCTTGCCGCCGCAGCAAAGAAATCCGGCAGGATTGCTGCTGAAGGCCTTGTATACGCTTATGTTGACGCTGACAAGAAAGTCGGCTCAATGGTTGAGGTTAACTCCGAAACCGACTTCGTTGCCAAGAACCAGGAATTCAAGGATTTTGTAAAGGGCGTGGCGCAAGTTGTCACCGAAAAGAATCCGGTGGATTTACAGGCCCTTCTTGATGCAGATTTCGGAAACGGGCTGACTGTTGCTGAAGCCCTCCGCGAAAAGATTCTCGTTATCGGCGAGAACCTGAACATCCGCCGCTTTGCCAGATATGAGGGTAATGTAGTATCCTATGTCCACGGCGAAGGCAGGATTGGCGTTATGGTTAAATTTGACGCGGACGCCAATGTCAACCCCGATGTTCTGAATGAATGCGGTAAAGACGTTGCAATGCAGATTGCCGCTCTCAATCCTCTTTACCTGGACAAAGATTCCGTTCCCCAGGACGATTTGGACAAGGAAAAGGAAATCCTTATTGCTCAGATTAAAAACGATCCGAAGAACGCCAACAAACCCGAGCAGATTATTCAGAAAATGGTTGAGGGACGCCTTGGCAAGTTCTATGAGAACAACTGCTTGCTGAACCAGGCGTTTGTTAAGAATGGCGATATTACTGTTGGCCAGTATGTTGCCCAAATGTCTGAAAAGTCCGGCGGAACATTCAAGGTTGCAAAGTTTGTCCGTTTCGAGAAGGGCGAAGGCCTTCAGAAGCGCGAAGACAACTTTGCTGATGAAGTTGCAAGCATGATTAAAAATTAATCAGGAGGGCTTTTAGCCCTCCTTTTTTTGTGCGTTTCTATATTCTAGATTATTGCGGCGTTATGTAAAATTTACAAATTTGATAATATTGCCGACTTTACACAATTGAATTATTAGTGTAAAATAATACGAAGGATTAAAACTGGATATAAACTGGTTAAGTTTATCCAATAATATACTAAAGATTACAATTACCAATAGACACGGAAAGGCTTGATAATGATGCAGCCAAAGTATAAAAGAGTATTGTTAAAGCTGAGCGGAGAGGCTCTCGCCGGCGACAAGAATTTTGGCTTGGACTTTGAAACTGTATTAAACATTTGCAGGGAAATCAAAACCTGCGTTGACGCAGGCGTTGAAATTGCGATTGTTGTCGGTGGCGGCAACTTTTGGAGGGGTCGTTCCAGTGGACAGATGGACAGGACCCGCGCCGACCACATGGGAATGCTTGCTACAACCATCAACGCCCTTGCCCTTGCCGATGCGCTGGAACAGTTGAATTGCACCGTCAGGGTACAGACAGCTATCGCGATGAACCAGATTGCGGAGCCTTACATCAGGAACAGGGCTGTCAGGCACCTGGAAAAGGGCAGAGTTGTCATTTTCGCCTGCGGAACCGGCAATCCGTTCTTCTCAACCGATACCGCCGCGGCCTTGCGTGCTGCGGAAATTGAGGCTGATATTATCCTTAAAGCCAGCATGGTCGATGGTATTTATGACAGCGACCCGAAGGTAAATGCCAATGCTGTCCTGTTTAATTCCTTAACCTACCTTGATGTACTTAACCTCGGGCTGAGGGTTATGGATTCCACCGCGGCGACCCTTTGCCGCGACAACGAAATACCGATTCTTGTTTTCAACCTTAATGACCCCAAAAATATAGTAAGGGCAATTAGTGGTGATGATATAGGAACAATTGTTAAGGAGGTAAAGTAATTATGAACACTGTATTGAACAACGCCGAACAGAAAATGAGCAAAACTATCCAGGTACTTATCAGTGAATATGCTGCGGTGCGCGCCGGACGCGCAAACCCCGCCATTCTTGACAAAGTCTCAGTTGACTATTACGGTGTACCTACCCCTGTTAACCAGCTGTCCGCCGTATCGGTTCCCGATGCAAGGACAATTTTAATCCAGCCATGGGATAAATCTGTTTTAAAGGATATTGAAAAGGCGATTCAGATATCCGATATCGGCATTAATCCCCAGAATGACGGCAACTGCATCCGCCTGACTTTCCCGCCCCTTACTGAAGAAAGGCGCCGCCAGATTGTAAAGGATGTTGCTAAATTAGCCGAAGACGCTAAGGTTGCCGTCAGGGCAGTCCGCAGGGATGCCATTGACAAGTTTAAGGATATGAAGAAAAAAGGCGAACTGACCGAGGACGAGCTTAAAATTGCCGAGAAGAAGATTCAGGATTTAACTGACAAATACTGCAACGAAATTGATTCAATTGCCGCTAAAAAAGAAAAGGAAATTATGGAGATATAATTCATATAATATTGACGGGTATATTTTTTGGCGGCGAATTCTGTAATGATTTGGAGTGAAACTGTTTGTCATTTAAACGCAAACAGAAACCGTTGCTGCCCGAGAACCTTCCTGTCCATATCGGGATAATTATGGACGGCAACGGACGATGGGCTCAAAAGCGCTCATTGCCCCGCCAGGCGGGGCACAGGCGGGGAGCCCAGACTTTCAGGGAGATAACCAGGTATTGCGAGAAAATAGGCATAAAATACCTTACCGTATACGCTTTTTCCACGGAAAACTGGAGAAGGCCCAAGCCTGAAGTAGACGGGCTAATGAAACTCTTTAAGGAGTATCTTGAGGAATCTCTGACCGATTTCAGGAATGAGAATATCCGCACCAGGTTTATCGGGGATATTTCTGCCCTCTCACCTGATATCAGGGAATTGATGAGGGAAGCAGAGGAGCTTACAAAGGACAAAACAGGTTTATGCCTTAATATCGCAATTAACTATGGCGGCCGCGAGGAACTGGCTAATGCTGCGAAAAGAATAGCCAGGGATGTAGCTGAAGGTCGTCTTTCCGTCGATGAAATAACGGAAGAACAGTTTGAGAAATATTTATACACAGCCGGTCAGCCAGATCCTGATTTAATTCTCCGGCCCAGCGGTGAGTACCGCACCTCCAATTTTCTACTGTGGCAGTCCGCGTATGCCGAATATGTTTTTATGGATGTTTTATGGCCTGATTTTAAGCCGGACGACCTTGACAGAGCTTTACATGAATATGCGAAAAGAAACCGCAGATTTGGAGGAGTTAAATGAAGCCAAGAATTATTGCTGGTGTGATCGGCATTCCTTTGCTGGTTGCCATCATTCTTCTTCCGCCTATTGCCTTGACTGTTGCAGTATCCTTAATATCCGCTGTGGCAGTAGCTGAGCTGGTTACTAAGACATTTACCAACAATAAAAGCATTTCAGTAACCAGCATTATTTTTGCTGCAATTATTCCATTTTTAAGCCTGTCAGGAAGCCTGTTGCCGGTTGTAATCGCGTTTTTTGTTTTTCTGCTTGCTATTGTTTGCCTGCAAATATACAACTATGAAACCCAGCAGATTGAGCAGACAAGCTTCGCCTTCTTTATGTCTTCTGTATTCCCGGCATCCATGGCTTTCCTGGTGTTGTTGCGCAATTTTAATGAGCATGGACTGTTTTATGTGCTGCTTGCCATAATAATAGCCTGGATGAGCGATATCGGGGCATATTTTATCGGTACTTTTTTTGGCAAACACAAGCTTTGCCCGCAAATAAGCCCCAAAAAAACCGTGGAGGGGCTGCTTGGTGGCATAGCAGTTTCGGTTATTGGCTCTGTAATAGCCGGGATTGTATATCAAAACTTTTTTGTTAAGGAAACTGCTGAAGTTGTCATCTGGCAGATTGCCCTGCTGGCTTTGGTTTCCGCCCCGCTGTCGGTGTTGGGGGATTTGTTTGCATCCCTGATAAAGCGGCAGCATCACGTTAAGGATTTTGGCAATATCATACCTGGCCACGGCGGAGTTATGGACAGGTTTGACAGCTTGCTTTTGGTTGTCCCTTTTTTGTATATTGTAATAAACTTTCTTCCGCTGATTAAATAGGGCATCGAAGGGACAAGATAAAATGGTTGTATCTCACCAAAAGAACATGATTGATAACAAAAAAATGAATATTGGCATAAATGGCAAGCGGTTGACGGTTTTAGGCTCGACCGGTTCAATAGGAACCCAAGCCCTGGAGGTTGCCGAAAACCTGGGCTGTGTTGTAGCAGCACTGGCGGCACATTCAAATGTTGGACTGATTGAGCAGCAGATAAGGCGGTTTAAGCCTTCGCTTGCTGTTTTATTTAATGAAGAGGCTGCTGCCGATTTAAGGCTTAGGGTTAAGGATATTAATGTAAAAGTACTGTCAGGCATGGAAGGGCTTTGCGAAGCCGCCGCTGCCGATACCGACCTGGTTCTCAATTCAGTCGTTGGGATGATTGGGCTGCAGCCGACGCTGGCTGCTATTGAGGCAGGGCACAACATTGCACTGGCCAACAAGGAAACCCTTGTGGCAGGCGGTGCTATTGTCATGAAGGCTGCCGAACAGCAGGGCGTGAAGATAATCCCGGTTGACAGCGAGCATTCGGCAATTTTCCAGTGTTTGCAGGGCCAGCCTGATAAGGCGGTAAAAAAGCTTATACTGACTGCCTCCGGCGGGCCTTTTTTCGGCAAAACGGCTGTTGAGCTTGAAAATGTAACTCCCAGGGAGGCTTTAAGGCATCCAAACTGGAGCATGGGCTCAAAAATAACCATAGACTCTGCTACAATGATGAACAAAGGGCTTGAATTAATTGAAGCGAAATGGTTATTTAACGTCAATCCGCGAAATATAGATATTGTGATACACCGCGAAAGTGTTGTGCATTCCCTTGTGGAGTTTCAGGATAATTCGGTTTTGGCGCAGCTCGGCGTGCCGGATATGAAAATACCAATCCAATATGCGGTGACATACCCGTCACGCTTTGATTGCAATGTTAAACAGCTTGATTTAACAGATTGGGGAAAGCTTACCTTTTACAAGCCGGATTATGAGACATTCAGAAGTATGGATATATGCCGGAAGGCGATTGAAATCGGAGGGCTATACCCGGCGGCTGTGAATGCGGCAAACGAGGCGGCTGTCTCCCTGTTTCTTGAAAACAGGATTGGGTTTATGGATATTATCAGGCTTGCCGGGGAAGCGCTGGAACTTGATTTACCGGAATTCAGCGGAGATATCCGGCAGATACTTGAAACCGATAGGGCTGTACGGGAAAATACGGTTGCGAAGGCGCAGCAAATCAAGAGGTGAGTACCATAGGCTTAATATTTACTTTGTTGAAAATTCTGGCTGCCATTTTTGTTTTTGGGATAATAATCCTGGTTCACGAGTTGGGGCATTTTTTTGCCGCGAAACTTATGGGGGTTAAGGTAAACGAGTTTGCCATTGGCATGGGCCCTAAACTCCTGAGATTCGGCAAAAAGGAAACAGTATATTCATTAAGGCTTTTCCCCATAGGTGGTTTTTGCGCCATGGAAGGGGAGGATACTGAAAGCAGCGACCCGCGCTCCTTTGGTTCCAGAAAGGTTTGGCAGAGGATAATAATCATTGTTGCCGGGGTTGTAATGAACCTGGTTTTGGGCTTTTTGCTGCTTGTAATCCTGTTTGCTACATGCATGAAACCGGATGACAACGGCAAAGTCCTGTTTTCCAGCACCACCATATCCCGGCTTCCTGAAACCGCTTCGTCTTACAAAACCGGGCTTCGCCCCGGTGATAAAATCCTGAGTATTAACGGCAAGCGGGTTATAACTGATCAGGATATTGCAATCCTGATGCAAAGCGATGAAGACGGGGTTATGGATCTTGTGGTCCGCCGAAATGTTAACGGCAAGAGCAAAAAGGTTAATCTGGATAATGTAAAATTTGAAATTAAGGTTGAAAACGGCAGGCAGTACCTTATTTATGATTTTGCCGTTAAAGGCATCAAACGCACCCCGATTACCACTATTGTCCAGGCTGCAAAAACAGAATATTCCCTGGGTATCATGATTTGGCGAAGCCTTGGGGATATTGTTACTGGCAAATATGGGCTAAACCAGCTTTCCGGGCCGGTTGGCACGGTGGAAGCCATCGGTGAGGCGGTGGAAAATGTCACCCGCCAGGAAGACATCAGGGACGGATTATATCCTCTTATCATGATGGTTGCCTTGATTACGATAAACGTGGGTATTTTTAACCTTCTTCCCCTGCCCGCGCTTGATGGCGGAAGGCTGATATTCCTGATTTATGAAGGGATTTTCCGCAAGCCCGTAAATCCCAAATATGAGGGCATGGTTCACGCCATAGGGTTAGCCCTTCTGATGTTACTCATGCTGGTGGTCACATTCAGTGACATTTCAAAGCTGGTTGCATGATGAGCCAAAGATTAAATCAGGTGATTGCTGAGATGATAAACAGACGGAAAACCCGCATGGTTTTAGTGGGCGGGGTCCCTATCGGAGGAGGGAGCCCCGTTACCGTTCAATCCATGCTAAGCGTTCCAGCTTCCAATATTAAAAGGTGCGTTGAGCAGGCGAAAAGCCTTGAATCCGCAGGGTGCGAGATTCTGCGAACCGCCGTGCCGGATATCAACGCCGTAAAGCTTATATCCGCGCTTAAGGAAGCTGTAAGCATCCCCATAGTGGCAGATATTCACTTTGACTACAAGCTTGCCCTTGAGTCGGCTGCGGCAGGGGCAGATAAGATAAGGATAAACCCGGGAAATATAGGGGATGAAAGCAGAATCAAAGCGGTTGTGGATGAATGCAAAAGGAGGAATATCCCTATCAGGATAGGAGTAAACTCCGGCTCCCTTGAAAAGGAAATCCTCGCCCGGTACGGGCATCCAACCGCTGAAGCCCTCAGGGACAGCGCCATGTACCATGTATCCCTGCTCGAAAAGTTCGATTTTGATAAAATCGTCCTGTCTTTGAAATCATCGGATGTTCCTACAATGGTGCGGGCATACGAGCTGATTTCAGAGTCCTGCGACTATCCGCTGCATTTGGGCGTTACCGAAGCCGGGACTGAGAGGATGGGGCTGCTAAAATCTGCAGCGGGGATAGGCGCTTTGCTGCTTAAAGGCATAGGCGACACCATCCGCATATCCCTGACAGCAAACCCTGTCAGGGAGGTTGAGGCTGCCCGGGACCTTCTTTCAGGGCTTGGGCTAAGGAACAACTGTGCTACCATGGTTTCCTGCCCCACCTGCGGAAGGACAGGAATTGACCTTATCAAAATTGCGAACCAGGTTGAGGAAAGGCTTAAAAATGTCAAAAAGCCTATCAAGGTTGCTGTTATGGGTTGCGTAGTAAACGGCCCCGGTGAAGCCCGTGAAGCTGATGTGGGCATTGCCGGCGGGCAGGGTAAAGTGGTTATTTTCAAAAAAGGGCAGGTTGTTAGAACGGTTGATGAAAACTTAGCTGTTGATGAGCTGATGAAGGAAATAGAGTTATTATAATATTGCTTTTTATTACAATTATTGCGACGTCAAACGGGAGATAACGATGGATACTAAAAGATTTAGGGAAGTATTCGGGCAGTATGTGGATTTAAACTTAATCCCCGATTCCTGCATAAATGCAGGAGTACAATCCATAGAAATTAACCAAAGCAGAAGGGCAGTCACAATACGGCTGGCTTTTTCTGTTTTTGTGGATTTCGGGGTAATCCAGGCCGCGGAACGGGTAATTTCCGATTCCCTTAAAATAAACGCCGCAATCGAACCTTCATACCCGCCTCATACCCTGAAAGATGGCTGTTTCCCTACCATTATGGAGTTTTTAAAGCGCAGGGTCGCAGCCATTAACGGAACCTTTGACGGCGCCGGATGCAGGATTGAAAATGATTTAATGACAATTACTCTCACCCACGGCGGATTGAATATAATAAAAGCCACAAAAACCGATAAGATACTGGTGCAGCTTGTCCACTCCCTGTTCGGGAGGGCTATACAGTTGCAGTTTGACGGTGTCACGGATATAGGCACCGACAGCGAACAGTACCGCAGCCTGATGGAAGAGGCGGAGAAAGAGGCTGCGTTAAAGGCTAAGCAGGCTGCGATGGCGGCGGCTCAGGCAGCTCCGGAGAAAAAGCCGCCGCAGGGTGAAGCAGTAAAGCCCAAAAAGCCTTTGGACCCGTCAAGGCCTCCGGAGGACGGGCTGCCGATTTATCTGGATACTGCTGAAATGGTTTTTGGCGCCACAATAAGGGAAAGGCCTGTCCCCTTATCATCACTTGAATCGGATGGAGGAACATATACGGTGTGGGGCAGGGTGTTTGATGCAAATGTACGCAGCTACCGCGATGGGACAAGGCTGTGCTATACATACAAGCTTACTGACCATACCAATTCCATTACCGCGACGGTTTGGGTTGATACCAAAAGGGACAAATCCAAAATCCCTTCTCTGGACGGTATAAAAGACGGTACCTGCGTTTTGATGACGGGGATTTACGAGTTTGATAAATTCACTAACGACTATATTTTCAAAATCAAATCCCTTGCTTTGGTAGCGCCTTATGTAAGGAGCGACAGGGCAGAGAAAAAGCGCGTGGAGCTGCATTTACATACAAAAATGTCCTCCATGGATGCTGTCAGCGATGCGGAATCCCTGATAACCCGCGCCGCCGAATGGGGGCACAAGGCCATAGCTATTACTGACCATGGCGTGGTACAGGCTTTCCCCGAGGCAATGAACACATCTTTGGGGTTGAAGAAAAAGGGCAAAGAGATAAAAATACTCTACGGCGTTGAGGCTTATTATATCAACGACGATTTAAATATAGTCCAGGGTAACGCTGACGAGCCTTTAGGCGGGGAATTTATAGTATTTGACATTGAAACCACCGGCTTAAGCTCACAAAACGACAGGATAACAGAAATCGGCGCGGTTAAGGTTAAAAACGGGGAGGTTATTGACAGTTTCGGCACTTTTGTCAATCCCTTAAGGCCGATTCCGCCCAAAATTACCGAGCTTACGGGTATTAAAGATGATATGGTAAAGGACGCGCCGGTTGAAAAGCAGGCGCTGGAGATGTTCTACTCTTTTTGCGGCGGCGCCCAGGTTCTCGTTGCACACAATGCAGCTTTTGACACTTCCTTTATCAGGGCAGCAGCCGCAAGGTGCGGAATGCATTATTATTTCACCTCTCTGGACACCGTCCCGCTGAGCCGGGCTATTTATCCGGATTTGAAAAACTATAAGCTGGATACTGTGGCGAAGCATATCGGTTATGAAAATTTCAACCACCACAGGGCGGTGGATGATGCAAAGGCCCTTTCCGCAATTTTCATCCACCTTTTAAAGGAGCTGCAAAAACAAAACATTACTTCAATAGGCAACCTGAATAAAGACCTTGTTCAGGCGGATACCAAGAAAATGCGCTCGTACCACATGATTATACTCGCAAAGAACAAGGCCGGGCTTAAAAACCTTTACAAGCTGATTTCCTGGTCGCACCTGCACAACTTCTACCGCCGGCCCCGTATTACAAAGACTAAACTGCTTGAACACAGGGAAGGCTTGATAATAGGCAGTGCCTGCGAACAGGGCGAGCTTTTCCAGGCAATTGTAGGTGGCAAGTCCTGGGGTGAGCTTTGTGAAATAGCCAGGTTTTATGATTTCCTTGAAATCCAGCCAATCGCAAACAATGCTTTTATGCTCAGAAACGGAATGGCAAGGGATGAGGAGCAGCTCCGTGAATTCAACCGAACTATCGTAAGGCTTGGAGAAAAGCTCAATATCCCCGTCTGCGCCACCTGCGACTCCCACTTTATGGACCCATCTGACGAGGTTTACCGCCGTATCCTGATGGCGGGGCAGGGGTTTGAGGACGCCGACACCCAGCCGCCGTTGTTTTTCAGGACTACCGATGAGATGCTGGAGGAATTCAGCTATCTGGGCGAGGAAAAGGCATATGAAGTGGTGGTGGAAAACACCAACCTAATAGCTGATATGGTGGAGGATATCCGCCCGATTCCAGAAGGCACATACCCGCCGCATATTGAAGGGGCGGAGGAAGAGCTGCAGAAAATCGCCTGGGGCAGGGCTAAGGAGATTTACGGCGAAAACCTGCCTAAAGTTGTTTCCGAGCGGCTTGAACGGGAGCTTAACGCGATTATTAAAAACGGGTTTGCGGTTATGTACATGATAGCCCAAAAGCTGGTGCAGGATTCGGTGGAGCATGGTTATCTGGTGGGCTCCCGCGGTTCTGTTGGTTCGTCTTTTGCGGCTACCATGGCGGGGATTACCGAGGTTAACCCGCTGCCGCCCCATTATTACTGCAAAAAATGCAAGTATTCTGAATTTTTCACCAATGGGGAGGTCGGTTCGGGCTTTGACCTGCCAGAAAAGGAATGCCCGAATTGCGGCGAAAAGCTTGAGCGGGACGGGCACGAAATCCCCTTTGAGACCTTCCTTGGATTTGACGGCGACAAAGCCCCTGATATTGACCTTAATTTTGCGGGCGAATACCAGTCCTTTGCCCATAAATACACCGAAAAGCTGTTTGGTTCCGACCACGTTTTTAAAGCCGGGACTATCGCCACCGTTGCGGAAAAAACAGCCTACGGTTATGTAAAGAAATATGTCGAGGAGCGTGGGTTAAGGCTTACCAATGCCGAAATAGACCGCCTGACAAAGGGCTGTACTGGAGTTAAAAGGACTACCGGGCAGCATCCGGGGGGAATGGTTGTTGTTGCTATGGGGTATGAGGTTGAGGACTTTACGCCTGTGCAGCGCCCCGCGGATGACACAACCTCAGATATAATCACCACCCACTTCGACTTCCATTCCATCCATGACACCATCCTGAAACTTGACATACTGGGGCACGATATTCCGACCATTTACAAGTATTTGGAGGAATACACCGGCATTAATGTCATGGATGTACCCATGTCCGACCCGAAGGTTTACCAGTTGTTTACCTCTCCTGAACCACTGGGGGTCACCAAAGAGGAAATCGCCTGCGATACCGGTACCCTATCCATACCAGAAATGGGTACCCCGTTTGTAAGGCAGATGCTTTTGGAAGCAAAGCCAAAGAATTTTTCGGACCTTATCCAGATTTCCGGCTTGTCCCACGGTACAGACGTTTGGCTTGGGAACGCCCAGGAGCTTATCCGCTCAGGCCAATGCACCATTTCCGAAGTTATCGGAACCAGGGACAGCATTATGACCTACCTTATACATAAAGGCCTGGACAAAAAAATGGCCTTCAAGATAATGGAGATTGTCCGTAAAGGCAAGGCTACCAAGGATTTGACCGAGGAGCATATCAAGGCAATGGAGGAACACAATGTCCCGTCGTGGTACAAGGAATCCTGCTTGAAAATCAAGTACATGTTCCCGAAAGCCCACGCCGCTGCCTACGTAATTGCCGCCCTCCGTGTGGCATGGTATAAGGTTTATTATCCGGCGGAGTACTATGCGGCATATTTCACCGTCAGAAGTGACGATTTCGACGCAGAGCCGGTTATCAAGGGTAAACTGGAGGTCAAAAGGCGGCTGGAAAGCATCTGGAGCAAGGGCAAGGAGGCATCAGCCAAGGAACAGGCTACCGCCGATACCCTTCATATCGTGTACGAGGCCATGTGCAGGGGGATTGAATTCCTGCCGGTGGATTTGTATAAATCCCATTCATATAAATTCCTATTGGAAGACGGCAAAATTCGCCTTCCCTTCAGCTCAGTGAAAGGTTTGGGTTTTGCTGCTGCCCAGGGCATTTATGAAGCGAGGGAAAAAGGCGAATTTGTATCCTGCGAGGATTTGCAGGTTAGAAGCGGAATTTCCAAGACTGTTGTAGAAACATTAAAGGAGCTCGGAGCCCTGGGTAACCTGCCGGATACAAGCCAGATGACCTTCTTTGCGATGTAAGGCTAAAATTTAATACGTTTAATCAAAACAGCGGAAATTAGTTGTTGACAATTAATTTCCGCTGTGTTAGCATATTACCATATTAATATATTAGCATAGTAAAGCGAAGAAAGGCTTGAAGTTCAGATGAGAAGGAATATCCGCGTAACTCCGGACGGGACACGGGACCTTTTGTTTGAGGAATGCAATGCCAGGCGTCAGGTGGAGCAAAAGCTTTCCCGGTTGTTTCAACTGCGGGGTTTTTCCGAGGCTATGACGCCGGGGATTGAGTTTTATGATTTGTTTGATTCCGGCAATCCCGTAATTCCTGCCGAAAAGATGTATAAAATGACGGATTATAAGGGCAGGCTGCTGGTTATGCGCCCTGATTCCACCCTGCCGATTGCCAGGCTGGTGGCAACCCGTTTAAGGCAGGCGCCATTGCCCATAAGGCTGTATTATACCCAGGATGTTTTTTATCAAAACCACAGTTTGAGCGGGCGAAATGACCAGGAATTCCAGGCCGGGGTGGAGCTTATCGGCTGCAAGGGAGACAAATCGGATATTGAGGTTCTCGCCCTTGCGGCAGAGTCCCTTAAAATCTGCAATGCGGGGGATTTCAGGCTTGAAATCGGGCATGTAGGGTTTGTCATGTCCCTTGTGGAAGAGATTGATGAAAACCCGGATGTTCAGGATTTAATCAAATTACATATTGAGAATAAAAATTATGCGGCTCTCGGCAGTCTGCTGGACACCCTAAAGCCATCGAGCACTGCCCAGTTTTTAAGAAACCTTCCCAGGCTGTTCGGCGGGAAGGAGGTACTTTCCGCCGCGGCGCCTTTATGCACCAACCCTCAGGCCAGGGAAGCGCTGGATTATCTGAATATGGTTTATGGAAAGCTTTGCGATTTGGGGCTTTCAAACCATGTGATTATTGACCTTGGAATGGTGCATAAGAATGAATATTATACCGGCGTTATCTTCCGCGGATTTATAGAGGGAAGCGGGGACGTGGTTATATCCGGCGGAAGGTATGATACACTGCTGCAAAGGTTCGGCTGCGATTTGCCCGCAACGGGTTTTGGCGTCAATGTAGACTCCATAACCAAAATTAAGCTTGCCAGGAATGAAGTAAAGCCGCCTTTGCCGCCGGAGTTTCTGGTACACGCCGAAAGTGGGTTTGAAACCGAAGCACTAAAAAGGATAGAGGAGCTAATACAGGACGGTGTATGCTCGGAATTCAGCGTTTTTTCATCCCTTGAGGAAGCAAGGGATTATGCGGTAAAGAGGAAAATACCCAAAATTTTGATTATAAGTGATACCGAGAAAATAATAGATCTAAATTCGGGAGAAATGTTATGAGGCCGATTAGGATTGCTGTCACCAAAGGCAGGCTTGAAAAGAATACTTTGGAACTGTTCGACAGGATGGGGTTTGATACAACCGAGCTTAGCGACAAGGGAAGAAAGCTTATTCTGCCGGTATATAGCCCGGAGGGTTCGGTATTTGAGGTGGTTTTGGCAAAAGCCGCGGATGTAATCACCTACGTTAACCACGGTGTTTGCGATTTGGGGGTAGTGGGCAAGGATACCATCGCCGAATACGGGGGAGATTTCTATGAGGTGGTGGACCTGGGATTTGGAAAATGCCGTTTTGCCCTTGCAGCCCCCAATGATACCGATTTCTTTAACGGTTACGCAACCAAAACGGTGGCGTCCAAATACCCAAATGTTGCCCGTTCATATTTTGAAAGCAAGGGTATGGATGTACGGATAATTAAGATTGAGGGGACTGTGGAGCTGGCTCCCTTGCTGGGGCTTTCTGACGCTATAGTGGATTTGGTGGAAACCGGCAGGACGCTAAAGGAAAACGGCCTGAAAGTGGTGGAGGATATCATGCCGGTTTCAGCCCGCTTGATTGTGAATATCGCTTGCATGAAGCTGAGAAAACTGGAGATAGAGGGATTCATCAAAAAGGTTGAGGAATACACCTCTGTTTCTGCCAATTAGAGGAGGTCACTAATGGTTTCAATAGTTCAGGCAGACGGGATTAAAGAATATGCGTTTATTCAATCTTTTGCAGAGCGAAGCATGGAAACTGACAGGCAGGTTACCGAACAGGTTAAGGATATAATTGATAATGTGCGCTTAAACGGCGATAAGGCTGTTACGGAATATACTCTTAAATTTGACGGCAGGCAGGCGGGGCTTAATCCCATTACCCGCGGGGAGCTTGCAAAGCTGGCTGAAAAATGCGACCCTGAGGTTTTCAGGGCATTGAAAAACGCTGCGAGGAATATTGAAGATTTCCATGCCCGCCAGTTGCAGCAAAGCTGGTTTACCACCCGGGAGGATGGCGTAACCCTGGGCCAACGGGTACGGGGGCTGCACAGGGTAGGGATTTATGTCCCCGGCGGTACTGCAGCGTATCCATCCTCAGTGCTTATGAACGCCATTCCAGCCAGGATAGCAGGGGTTAAGGAAATAATAATGGTAACACCCCCTTCAAAGGACGGGGAGCTTAACAGCGCGGTTATGGCTGCGGCTTATATTGCCGGGGTTGACAGGGTGTATCTTTGCGGAGGGGCCCAGGCGGTGGCTGCCCTGGCTTTCGGCACTGAGTCAATCCCGAAAGTGGATAAGATTGTGGGGCCCGGAAACATTTATGTTGCCACCGCAAAAAAACTGCTTTACGGTACTGTTGATATAGATATGATAGCCGGGCCAAGCGAGATTTTAATATTAGCAGATGAAACAGCCAACCCGGTATACATAGCTGCCGATATGATGTCCCAGGCGGAGCATGACATAATGGCTTCTTCAATACTGGTGACTACTTCACTGGCTGTTGCGGAGCAAACAGTTTCTGAGATTGAACGGCAGATACGGAAGATGCCACGCGCCGATATTATCAAGCGCTCATTGAGGGATTTTGGTGCTATAATTGTATGTGCAGATATGGATAAGGCGGTGGAGCTTGCCAATGAGCTGGCGCCGGAGCATCTGGAAGTATTATGCGGCAACCCCTTCGATTATCTGGGACGGCTGGATAATGCGGGCTCGGTATTCTTAGGGGAGTATTCGCCCGAGCCTTTGGGGGATTATTATGCAGGTCCGAACCATGTGCTTCCCACGAGTGGCACGGCGCGGTTCTTTTCGCCCCTGTCTGTTGACAGCTTTATTAAAAAATCCAGTTTCATTTCATACAGCCGCAAGGCGCTGGAATCCGCGCTGGATGATATAACGGCAATTGCCAAGTCAGAAGGGCTTGATGCCCACGCAAATTCTATTATAGTCCGATTCAAATAGCTTGGAAGGGTCTGTTGTTTTATGTATATCCCTGCTGATAAAACCAGGAATCTAACTCCTTACCAGCCCATAGAGGGGAATTACCGGATTAGGCTGGATGCAAACGAATCCTTTTTGCTGCCCACCGATGATGACAGGCAGGCAATGGCTCAGGCTGCCGCCGAGGTGGCATTTAACAGGTATCCTGACCCATATGCATCGGAGCTGTGCGCTGATTTTGCAAAACTTTACGGAATTTCGCCGGAATATGTTACAGCCGGAAACGGCTCGGATGAGCTGATTTCAATTATTTACTATGCTATGCTTGAAAAAGGCGAAAAGGTATTGACTTTAACGCCGGATTTTTCAATGTACAGCTTTTATTCATCAATTGCTGAAACGGTATGCGTCAATTTGGATAAAGGGGCTGACATGGAAATTGACGTGGATACAGTCCTTAAAACCATAGAGCGGGAAAAAATCAGGATGGTAATATTCTCCAACCCCTGTAATCCGACATCCCTGGGGCTAAGGGCTGAGGAAGTCCGAAGGCTGATTCTGGGCACTGACGCCCTGGTTGTGGTTGATGAGGCTTATATGGATTTCTGGGACCAGACTATTATAAGGGAAGCGCATCATTATGATAACCTGATTTTGCTGCGGACCTGCTCCAAGGCTTTGGGGATGGCTGCTTTAAGAATCGGGTTTGCGGTTGCGAACCCCGCTATTACCAAAATCTTAAGGGCGGCAAAATCCCCCTATAATGTCAATGCAGTATCCCAGGCAATGGCGAGCGTTGTGCTGAAAAACCCATTATACAAGTCTGTGTATAACGATATCATCATCACTTCCCGGGATATGCTGATTAATGGATTGAAACGCCTGGAAAGCGAAGGGCTGGTTGAGAAGGTTTACAACAGCCGCACCAATTTCGCGTTTGTAAAGCTGGATGATGCTGACGGGGTTTTCAATTCCCTTGCGGACAGAGGCATTGCAGTGCGAAAAATAGGAGAAAACCACCTTCGCATTACAGCGGGAAGGGAAGAAGAAAACAGGGAAGTTTTATGCGCTATTTCCTCCTATTTAAGGATGAAGAAAGGTGAAGGATATGAGAACAGGTGCATATTCGCGAAAGACTAAGGAAACCGATATCAGCGTTAAGATAAACTTGGACGGCGGGCCGGTTGAGGTTATAACCGGTATAGGCTTTTTTGACCATATGCTGGAGGCCTTTGCGGTTCACGCAGGGTTCGGGCTAGAAGTGAAGGCGGCAGGGGATTTGCACGTGGACGGGCACCACACGGTGGAGGACACCGGCATTGTGCTCGGCAAGGCTTTTGCCGAGGCTTTGGGGGATAAATCAAACATCATGAGGTTTGGAAGCTTTACCCTTCCGATGGATGATTCCCTTGCCAGGGCTGCGGTGGATATCAGCGGCCGCCCGTTTCTGGTTTTCATAGCAGATTTCCCGGAGGAGAGGGTTGGAGGGTTCGACACCTGCCTTACATCGGAGTTTTTCCGCGCCTTTGCGTTTAATGCGGGCATTACCCTGCATTTAAAGGTTGAATACGGCTGCAACTCCCACCATATGATAGAAGCCCTGTTTAAAGCTGCAGCCCACGCCATCAGGCTGGCTGTAGCCCCCAGGGATGGGCTGTTGTCAACCAAAGGCGTGTTGTAAAGGTAAATCACTATACATAAAGGATGTAGGTTGTATGATTATTTTCCCCGCAATTGATATCAAGGGTGGGCAATGCGTGCGGTTATACAAAGGCGACTTTGCCACTGCCCAAAAGGTTGCCGAAGACCCGTTTGAAACAGCTTTGAGCTTTAAAAAATCGGGTGCCGAGTGGGTTCACATGGTGGATTTGGACGGCGCCAAAAAGGGAGAGCGGGTAAATTCTGATATATTTCTCGAAATTGCCAAAAACAGCGGATTAAAGGTGCAGCTTGGTGGCGGAATCAGGGACATGGGCAGCCTTGAGTATTATCTGTCAAGGGGTATTGCCCGCTGTGTTATTGGCTCCGCGGCGATAAAGAATCCCGAATTTGTACGCCAGGCTATTAAAGAATTTGGCGACAGGGTTGCCGTCGGGATTGACGCTTTAAACGGCATGGTTGCCGCAGAAGGATGGCTGGAAGTATCGGAAATAAGCTTTATTGAAGCTGCCAAGCGGATGGAAGGAATGGGCGTCAGTACAATTATTTTCACCGATATTTCAAAGGATGGGACATTGGAGGGCCCGAATTACGCCCAGCTTTCCCAGCTTTCAAATTCGGTGTCCTGCAATATCATAGCTTCAGGCGGTGTCCGGAATTTGGGGCATATCAATGGGCTGGCGAATCTTAGGTTATATGGAGCCATTTGCGGAAAGGCAATATACAGCGGCACATTAAACCTTTCTTCGGCTATTGTCGCGGCGGAGCCGGAAAGGCTGTTTCGCAAATCTGAGCTTATACCCGCTATTATTCAGGATGACAATACTGGGCAGGTGCTGATGCTGGCATACATGGATATTGAGGCCTTTAAACGGACGCTAAAAACTGGCACTACTTGGTTCTGGAGCCGTTCCAGGCGGGAATACTGGAACAAGGGGGCGACCAGCGGGAATACCCAGCAAGTTGTGTCCATCTATGCCGACTGCGACAATGATTCGCTGCTTGTGCGTGTAATACAAAAGGGAAACGCCTGCCACACGGGTGCATATTCCTGTTTTTTCAAGGAAATCAAGCCGAAGGAAGACTGATATTAGAAAGGAGCCGGATTATGGGCTGCATACAGGATATTTTTGAAACAATCCTTGACCGCCGGGAGAACCCGTCGCCAAATTCATATACAAAATATTTGTTTGACCAGGGGTTGGACAAAATCTTAAAAAAGATTGGGGAAGAGTCCGCCGAGGTAATAATCGCCGCAAAGAACGGCAATAATCAGGATACTGTCGGGGAAATTGCGGACTTGGCTTACCATCTGCTGGTTTTAATGGCGCAGCAGGGTATCACGCCGGATGATGTTGCCGCTCTTCTTTACGAAAGGCATAAGAAGACTGGAAACCTTAAAGTATTTCATGACACTGACAAGAATTCTTAGATTTATTAACCGCCGGAGGTTTCAAACTCTGGCGGTTTTTTGTCAAATTTAATTTAAATAGGATTCCGCAAATATTTTGCCCGGGTACCGTCATACTAAAATAATTGACAGTTTGTTAACAGTTCGGTCATTTACTGCGATGAATTTTTGGTTTATAATGTAGTATTGTTATTGTATATGTGAATTTTAAGGGAGGAACCATCTTGTTAGAACTTAAAGGTATTACCAAAATATATCCCGGCGGGGGAGAGCCCGTTGAGGCGTTGAAAGGAATTGACTTAAAATTCCGCGACAGCGAGTTTGTTTCAATCCTCGGCCCCTCCGGATGCGGGAAAACTACTTTGCTGAATATTATTGGTGGCCTTGACCAGTATACCTCCGGAGACCTTATAATAAACGGCAGGTCCACCAAAGAATATAAAGACAGGGATTGGGACACATACCGCAACCATTCGGTGGGTTTTGTGTTTCAAAGCTATAACCTGATACCGCACCAGACGGTGCTCGCCAATGTGGAGATTTCGCTGTCCCTTTCCGGCGTGCCTAAAAAAGAACGGCGCAGGCGCGCAAGGGAAGCCCTCGAAAAAGTGGGGCTTGGCGACCAGATAAGAAAGAAACCCACAGAACTTTCCGGCGGGCAGATGCAAAGGGTTGCTATTGCCCGGGCAATAGTTAACAATCCTGATATTATCCTGGCTGACGAGCCCACAGGGGCCCTTGATACCGAAACCAGCGTTCAGGTTATGGATTTGCTCAAGGAAATCGCCAGCGACCGCCTGGTCATAATGGTAACCCACAACCCAGACCTTGCCGAGCGGTATTCAACGAGGATTGTCAGGATGCTTGACGGCAAAATCATAAGCGATACCATGCCGGTAACCGATGAGGAGGCGGGAATTGAAGCCGAAAAGGCTAAAAGCAGGGAAGAAAATAACCGCAATAAAAAGAAGCCTTCCATGTCCTTTGGCACTTCCTTTGGGCTGTCGCTCAAAAACCTGTTTACCAAAAAGGGCAGGACTGCATTAACCAGTTTTGCTGGTTCCATTGGAATTATTGGTATTGCGCTGATTTATGCGGTTTCCCAGGGCACTACAACCTTTATTGATTCGGTGCAGGAGGAAACCCTGACATCCTATCCCCTGACGATTGAGGCCCGGAATGTGGATATATCCACCCTGCTGTCAACATTCATGGGGAAGGCACAATCCATTTCAGAGCATGAAGACGACGCGGTTTACCAGAAGGCAATGCTTTATGAAATGATGAATGCCATGAATTCGATGGAGACCCAGAAAAACGATTTAAAATCCTTCAGAAAATATATTGAAAAGGAGCGGGCGGACCAAAACAGCAAGCTGGGCGCTGCCCTTGCCGGGGTTCAGTATACTTATGATACAGAGCTCCTTATATATACCAAAAATGTAGACGGCAAGATTATGCGTTCCGATACGGAAGCCCTGACGCTGGAGCTGATGAAAAGGTATTACGGCGTCGATATGTCCTCCATGCTTGCCTTAAGGGAAAAATCAGTAATGGGCAGCGCTTCAATGATGTCATCGTCCATGAAGCTTTGGAAAGAGCTGTTGCCTGGAGATGGCGGCAAGCTCGTCAATGACGTGGTCAAAAAGCAGTATGATTTGATTTATGGAAGCTGGCCCAAAAGCTATAATGAGATAGTATTGTTTGTTGACGAACGCAATGAAATCGACGATATGACCCTGTATGCCCTGGGGCTAAAATCGGAAGAGGAAATAAAGAAGCTGATGGAGGCTGCGGTCAACCAGACAACCATCGACTACGAGGTTAAAAAATGGTCATATGAAGAAATCTGCAGCATGGAGTTCCGCACCATTTTAAACTCTGACTGTTATATTTACGATGAGAAAAGCGGCACCTATACCGACCTCAGGGCAGCCGAAGCCGGGCTCAAGTACCTCTATGACAACGCCCTTACCCTTCGTGTTGTGGGGATTGCAAAGCCCGGTAAAAATTCCATCGCCTCATCAAACAGAAGCTTTATAGGGTATACAAACAAGCTTACCGAGTATATAATCAATCATGCCAACGATTCCGATGCTGTAAAGGCGCAGAAGGAAAACCCGAATACCGACATTTTCACAGGCTTGCCGTTTAAGGATACAGACGGCACTGTTACCACCGAGAAAAAAGCCGAAGAATTTAAGGAATATATTGCCTCCCTCGACACTTCCGGAAAGGCTGAGGCATATATTAAGATTATGAGCATCCCCTCTGACGAGTCTGTTGAACAGTTTGTGGCAGGCACCCTTGCAAAAATGTCCCGCGCCGATATGGAGGCTGCAATTGCCCCCGCCATGGCTGAGCAGATGGGTGTGGATAAGGAAACCATTGCAGGGTATATAGCCTCGATGAACGATGATGACTTGAAGGAGCTGTTTACCAAAGCGTTGCAGGAGCAGTACCGCGCCCAGTACGCCTCCCAGGTAAAGAAACAGTTGGGCTCCATGACAAATGAGCAGTTGGCTGCAGCCCTTGACATGGCTGTTGCACAGTATACAGACGAAATGTGCGCAAAATATTACGATGAGGTCCTGGAGTTTTCGGATTCCACCTATGAGGATAACCTTATAAAGCTTGGCTGCGTGGACCTTGACAGCCCTGCGTCGATTAATCTTTATGCCTCCTCCTTTGCCAACAAGGATATTATCAAGGATTCCATAGCCGAATACAACGAAAAAGTCGATGACTTAAAGGAAATCACTTATACCGATTATGTTGGGCTTATGATGTCCTCGGTTACCACAATAATCAACGCCATAACCTATGTCCTGATTGCGTTTGTTTCGGTGTCTTTGATAGTTTCATCAATTATGATAGGGGTTATCACCCTTATATCCGTACAGGAACGCACAAAGGAAATCGGCATTTTGCGAGCCATTGGCGCTTCCAAGAGGAATGTATCAAGCCTGTTTAACGCCGAAACGGTAATAGTTGGCTTTACCTCAGGCCTTCTTGGGGTTGTGATTACCTACCTGCTCTGCATCCCGATTAATTTGATACTCAACTACCTGACAGGGCTTAGCAACCTTCGGGCGATTCTGCCGTTGCAGACAGCCGTTGCCCTGATAGTTATAAGCATGCTTTTAACTCTCATAGCAGGTATAATCCCATCCCGCAGCGCGGCAAAGAAGAACCCGGTTGTTGCCTTAAGAACAGAATAAAACAAAAATAAAAGCGAGGGATTTTCCCTCGCTTTTATTTTTCTGATTTTTTTGGTGCTAACCGCGGAATGTTCCTGTCCACGGTGAAATTTGGAACATTATATAATACCAGCAAATCGGTTATGTTGTTTTGCCTTGCAAGTTCCAGGTAATCAGTGTTTAAGTGCCTTGGGTCCACAACAACGATTTTTTCATAATGCTTGCACAGGAAGGGTACAAAGCAATTGGCAAAGGAATCTTTGATAACCATTATGGTTTTGCCGTTGTTTGTTGTGGTGGTGATTTCCACCAGCGGTTTGTTTCCGCCGAGGAAGTAAGAGTAAACGTCCTTTTTGCCAATATATTCGTCAAAGTAAAGTGAATTTCTTACATCCTTTTCGCCAAACTTTGCCTCAACAATGACGTTATCCTTAAAGTTGTATGCATTTACCGTATCCGGCTTTATCGTAAACAGGTTTGCCTTTGAGTGAAGTGTACCATAAAAGGATGATGAAATCTGGCTGATAACAAAACTATCTTTTGGCAACGGCTCAAGTCCTATTTCCTTTGCCCAGCCGGAATAGACGGTATATGCACCGTCGGTTGTCCAGTGGTGGTCGGTACGATAGTAAAGGTAATCGCCTTTATGGGATTTCAGCAATTCAGTAGGGTTATAAACCTTTGCGGTACCGTTCAGCCTGTCAGAAACCTTTTTAATGACAGCCTGCTGGTCAGGCACAGGGGCATAGGGTGGGAGAAAATCCGATAAAATTTCGCTGGATGTGGGTACAAGCAGAACCGAAGAATCAAGGTTTGGAATCTGGCTGTTCATGGTTTCGATGTATTCCGCCAGGGAATTTAAATTCTTTTCAAGCTGCTTGCCGTCGATTTCTTCGGTGGCGTCGAACAGGGTGCCGCCTTTGCCAAAGTATACCCTGCCGTTGTCCTTTTTTAATATCGCAAGTTCCGCAAGGGTTTTCAAGCTTATCCATCCGTTCCTGCCAATGAACTGGTCCGCTGAGTAAGCGGCGAAATTTTCAGAGAATTTGCCGGAGAAAATATCGTCAGCGTCCAGTTTTGGGAACTGCTGGAGATACCTGTTTTCATATTCTGAAAAGGAATTTTGCGGCGTTAGGATATTTATAATCGATACACCAAAAAGGAGTATCAAAAATCCAATTGTAACAACCTTCTTATTCACATGCAGCCCCCCCTTAAAAACGGAAATACAGGAACGGGTTATATGAGGCGTCCACAAGGTAAGCTACACACAGAACCGCCAGGCCCAACAATACAGCGCAGGCTCCGGAAGTAACCAGGGTTTGTTTTTTGGCAAGCTTGTTTTCAAGGGACTCTACAAACCGTTTTGGATAATCCGTGCTGCCGATGGAGCCTATCAGGAGAAGTATAAAATTGGTGATAAGCAGGTAAATCGACTGGTTATCAAACAATGCGCCGCCCCCGCCGAACATGGCGCTTAAATATGCAAATCCGTCAGAAGCATTGTCAAAGGCGAAGATTACCCAGCTTATAATCACAATAAACATGGTATAAATATGGGATATTGCGGATGGAAGGCGTTTGAGAATATTCAGCAAGAATAATTTCTCAATAGCCAGCAATATTCCGAAATATAATCCCCACAAAACAAAATTCCAACTGGCTCCGTGCCAGATGCCCGTGAGCATCCAAACAATCAAAATATTGCGAAGCTGCTTTGGCAGCCCCTTTCTGTTTCCGCCAAGGGGGATGTATACATAATCCCTGAACCATGTACCAAGGGAGATATGCCAGCGGCGCCAGAATTCGGTGATACTCTTGGACATGTAGGGGTAGTTAAAATTCTCCAAAAACTCAAACCCAAACATCTTTCCAAGCCCTATTGCCATGTCTGAATAACCGGAAAAGTCAAAATATATCTGGAAGGTAAACGCCAGTATGCCAATCCAGGCAGTAAGGACGGGAAGGGTGGAAATATCCATGCCTGAAATATTTGACCAGATTTCGCCTACCGTATTGGCTATAAGCACTTTCTTTGCCAAGCCTACGATAAACCTTCTTACACCCTCGCCGAATTTATCATAGGAATG